>CAYNMH010000095.1:0-3891 GCA_964398145.1 uncultured Flavimarina sp.
CATGATCTGCGTTTTCTAATAAGTGTGCAAAATTAGGGAATTTTGGTTAGAAAACGACTGCTGAAGCGCGCGCAACTGGTTCAAATAAAATGAGGGCTAGTTCCTAATAAAACCCAACCTTCGGGAGATATTTAATAAGAGGTGAATAAAGAAGGGGTAGAGTTTAAATTACTATTTCTGAGCATAGTATTTACTCTTGGTAAACAAAATCATGAACAAACCCCACACGATACTTGCAGAAAGAATCATCATCCATTTTTTCGTAAATATAAATATCAACATTTTTGCCCATTACAGTTTCTCTACTTATTTCTTCCACATTATTGAATTTGACAGATTGTATTTCTCTCTCAGAAACACCTATTTCTTCAAATTCATTCTTCATAAACGTAAATGCCTTTTTACAAATATGAAAATAAATAATATCTCCAACTTCATTTTTTCGAAATTTGGGCAAAGCTTGATAGCCCTTTCCTTCGATGGAAACAGTACATTTTTCTGCACTTCCTATATCAAAGAGCAAATTAAACTGTTCAGACTGGCTAAAGCTAATATGAAAAACCAGAAAGAAAATGAGTGATAAACTATGGACAGGTTTCATTTTGATGGTTTTTAATGTAATTAGCGATGGTACTATTAATTCGATTTTGATTAGGGTTAACTTGCCAGGCATTTATACTTGGGTATCGAAGTCCTTCCCAAGATAAATCCTTATAAAAAGTCTGTATTCCACTATTAGAGGTTACGCTAATTCCTGTATCATATTCTTGAAGCATTGCTGCAATAGTATTTGTATAGAAATTTGCCATTTGGTCGTGCTGCCAGTCTTTTATCCTCCTAAAATAATCATATATACCGGGAAAATCACCATTACTCATAGCAGTTTCAACTTGTTGTATTGTTATACCGTCAAATGTACTATTTTTCAGAACTGACATAATTTTTCTAAACATTTCTGTATGAACTACTTCGTGAATTATAGTTTTTGCCAATAAAAGATTTGGCCTACTATTCATTCCACTTGAAGATGAATTATTGTTTATTTCAATTGTTATTACATAATCAGGTGAATTGGGGGTGGATGGATCACTATTTGGCGGTATAGTTCTTCCTCTAGCGGTTCCTAAATCATTAGCTCCAAAAGCTAAATGACTTACGGGGAACTCACCATCAAATTTATTTATTCGATCTTTAAACTCTTGACTATTATTTAATATAGCATTATAGACACATTCGGCTTTTGTATTTTTAAAACTGCTTTTTTTAATTATCCTATCTTCAAAATCCACTTCACCATCATCCATCAAAACCCGTATCGCCCCTTGAGCAAAGTTTTTGGCTTCAATAGAGTGATCTTCTTTTTTTAGGAATGTAAATATCTCTGAACGGTCTTCTAGGTCCATATCCAGTAAAAAATCACGTTCAGTATCAGTTAGACTATTTACGAACTTTGTGATTTTTAGTTCTTCTTCATCAAGCTCATCTTCTATATCATCATTTACCGTTACACATTCTCCAGTACCGTCAGGTTGAAGTATCTCTTCATTACTATCTCCCGCGCTTTCGCAAGGGGTAACTGGGTTGGGATTTGTTACAACTTCTTCATCGGTAATACCGCCTCCTCCACCCGGACTTTCTACTTCTTCACTTGGTGGAGGGGTTTCATCAAGAAAATCATAGCAGACCCCAACGCAACTTTGATAGGTATAGGAATATGGTCCCATGCCTTCCTGAACTCCTTGTGCTATTGGACATTTTTCAGGATCCGTGTGACCACTACCAGAACAACCGACATTAGCGACTTTAGTAGTACATTGTAGAAAACAATTTCCACTTTTTGTGGTCTGAAGCTGTTCAACATCATTTCTATTTAGAGCTGTAAAAAAGACACTGTCAATTTCAGGAACACTTTCTGGTTCATTAACCAGTTTTAACTATGCTGATGATGACATTTTATACTGAACCAGACCTGCATCATAATCGTTTGTTTTTAAATTAAAGTGTAGAACAAGGTTCTCTACGTAAAATTTAGGTGATTTGCTATACAATTTAAAGGTATAAGTATGAGTACTATCATACTCCATATAGAGAATGTCATCTGTAACTAATCTGTAATTATTTAAATTTTTAGGCGCTTTTGTCTCAGAGTTGTTGAGAACAGACTGAGCATCTTTAAGCTTGTTTACAAGTATTTGTTTATTCTCTATATTAGATAAATCTACCCTTTTACTGAGTAAAATAGGATTAGAACTTATAGAATCTGTTATATCAGTCTTTTTGGTAATTGACTCCAAAGTCACTTCTTCTTTCTCACAAGAGAAAAACCCAAAAACAAAAACCAGAAAAAAGACCCGGACCAAAACGTAAAACTGCTTCATAACACTTGCTTAAAATTAGTCATGGCAATCTAAATAACCTTAACTAATTAAAAAAAGGGGGGGGGGGGGTATTTTACTTCTTAAAGGTTTCTTAACATATACCGAGCTGTTAACGAAACCATCTTTAATTCTAAAAACTATACTTCAACGCCAGGATAAAATTCCTCCCTGGGGCTGAGATTCCAGAGGAATACGGGCGGTAGCGCTGGTCGGTAATGTTTTCTAAAGCAGCAGTGGCTTTCCAGTTTTTGGCAATTTGGTATTCGCTATACAGGTTAAGCGTGTACCATCTGGGCGAATACGGATTGCCATTGGTGTCAAGCGCGTACAAATAGGCATTGCCCACCTGAGACGGTGCGAGTTCATCAAAATCAAACTGCCCGTTGTAAACGGCAGAGGCATCAAACTTCCAGCGCTTCATGCGGTAAATGAGGTGGGTATTTCCAAAGGTGGGTGCGGCGTGACGCAACGGGGCATCGCTGCCATCATCTTCTTCCTGACTACCCTCAGTAATGGTGATTTGTGAGGTAAGCTTCAGATTTTTGGTAAACAGATATTCCAAACCGGCTTCCAGACCGTAAACATCTGCACTTGCAGCATTCTGTATAGCCTGCACCGTGCTGGGTTCCCCCTGATAATCAATCGTAGTTTCGCCATTCAGGTTAAAATCGCGACGCACCATGGCATTGTTCAACCTTGTATAATAGGTTGCGAAATCCAGACGCAATTTTTCGCCCACGCGTAAACCGGCACCAATCTCTGCATTATAGGCGTATTCCGCCTTTAAATCGGGGTTAGGCACCACCACCGAACCGGGCTCGCTGTCAAAGATTTTTCCGACATCGTCAATATTGGGTGCACGAAAAGCAGTGCCCAGATTGAGACGTACATTCAGGGTTTCATTGGTTTGCCAGTTCAATCCTGCAGAGCCGGTCACATTTCCAAAATTCAAATCGGATTCCTCAAACGGAAAATCGTAAAACTGATCATCAAAAGTAGCATTGAGCAAGATCTGGTTGTAGCGTAGCCCGGTTTGTACCGTTAACTCTTCAGTCCAATTAAATTGTCCGCTCACATAAGCTGCAAGTGATTGCCAACCTGAATCATCGGGATACCGGCTGGCCGTCGGCGCTTCTTCCCCGGTAGTACTATCGGTTTGTTTGCCGTATGAACCTATTTTATTGTACACATATTCCAAGCCGTAAAACAAGCGGTGATCGCGCAATTTTTTAGTAAAATCAGCACTTAACGAATACGCATTTACCTGTTCCTGAGTGGTAAACAAATCGGTTTTTCCGAAATCGCGATCGTTTCGGCTTTCTTCAAAATACTGGATGGCAGCATTCAACTTCGCTTCATCGTAAAAATCACCGTTCCCCTTTTTATCGATCTGAAAATTTCCCATAAACCAGGTTTGCGGCCCATAATACCACTCGGCCGATCGTAACTGACCTTCGCGTTTTCGGGTTAAACGATCATACCGTGCATAATCTGAAGTGGTACTGTAATGCAA
>CAYNMH010000095.1:3991-7517 GCA_964398145.1 uncultured Flavimarina sp.
CCGCTGAAACTGGTCGTTTCCTCAAAAGAAAACGCAGGCCTTTTGGTGTAAAAATTCATCACCCCGCCTACCGCATCACTCCCGTAAATTACCGAGCCCGGACCCAGAATAACTTCGGTTTGATCTACGGTAAACGGATCAATATTGATCACATTCTGAAGGTTTCCGCTGCGAAAAATTGCCGTATTCATCCGCACCCCGTCCACAGTAATCAATACGCGATTGGTAGAAAAACCGCGTATCATAGGGCTACCCCCACCCAACTGACTTTTTTGAACAAACACCTGCCCGCTTTGGTCTAACAAATCGGCTGCAGTTTGCGGATTTTTAAGCTCTACATCTTCCGCATCGAGCGAAATGATTTTCTGAGCCACCTCGCGTTCTTTTTGCTCAAACTTTGATACCGAAAGCACTACCTCGTTCAGTAGGTTTTCGTCATCTGCGAGATAAACCTGATTTCCCGCCGCTATCAGGGCAGCTTTGGTAGTTTTCTTAATAAGATGAGAAACGTGCGAAACAAAAATGGTCTCACCGTTAGAAAATGCCGAAATATCTACGATCCCCTCAGCATTAGAAATGGCCGAATGGGATTTTTCAGTATTATATAAACTCGCATTTTCAATAGGTTCACCGGTTTGCAAGTCTAAAACTTTAATTTTTTGGGCGAAAACCCCGCAACATAGACTGACAAAAAAAAGAGAGAGATAAAAATTTCGCATACGGGTTGGTTAGTTGAACAAACTGCTCAAAACAGCTAAAGACTTTGGTTTTTTAAAGCCGTGCAAATGCAATTCATAGTACACGAGCAAAATATTTACGAAAGCTGTCCTTCGTTTTTGGTTTAATTTAAGCGTAGAAAGTGCATCAAAATTTATACCCAACAAGGCTTTCAGAGTTTCTAAATTTTCTTCGGAAATGCTGTATCTGCTTTCTGTAGTTTCAAAACTTCCGGTTTCCAGATTGAAATGGGCAGCCTTTACCCGGGTTGTATCGGGATAGAATCCGAGATATTTGGTCAATTCCAGCAAAAACAATAAATGAAAATTAGCTGCATGTCCGTGCAGGTCCAGCCATAAAAATGCGTGTTCCAGAAATGCGTAAAGAGGGCGATTAGCCTCTTCCTCCTGAATGGAATTGCGTAGCATTTCTGAGAGGAAAAGGACTATGCTCGATTTATAAATATCGGTATGCAAACTTTGGTACGGTTGAATGACTTTGGCCTCCCGTATGCTCTCCAGCGTTCCCTTGTCTTTATGTACGGCGACGAGCTCAAGCTGCATAGCGGGCTGAAACATTGCGGTGCGCAGCTTCCCTTTTTTCGACTTCAAAATACCGCGCAGAAGGTAGGATTTGAGTCCGGCTTCTTCTGTAAAACATTTTACAATAAGATCTGCCTCCCCATACTTGAGAGCTGAAATCACTAATGCACGTGTCGTTACCAGCATTAGCGAATGATCATGAGTTTAACCACCTTGGTCTCCACGGCATCTTCAGCAGTAATCAAAATAAAATAGACTCCTGAAGCTACCTTGTTGCCTCCAAAAACAGTCGTATCCCACTGAATGCTTCCACCTTCTGAAAATTCTTCGTGAACGAGATTTCCATTCAGATCGGTAATTTTTACATTAGCGCGCTCAGTTAAGCCGTCTACAATCACCTGTCCGGTAAACTGCGGCCGTACCGGATTGGGGAAAACACGGGCATTTTCTAAAGTTTCGGCAGCTTCCACAGCAAATCCTGAATAAGAAACCAGGCCTAATGGTGTAGCAAAATAGACTTCGCCACTTTCTGCATCAATGCTGATGTCCTGAATATCATTAGAAGGCAAAGGGGAATTGGTCGTATCAAACTGCAATAAAGTTTCCTGCCCGTTTGCACTAAAATAAAAAACCCCGCTTGCGATAGTACCCACCCACTTATTGTTATTGCCGTCAACGGCTATAGACCGAATCACCTGATCGTTAAGCAACTCTACGGCAATACCATTCTCTTCAATAATAATAGGCCGCGTCTGAAGCTCCGGATCTTCAAAGAGTTGTGCTGGGGCAAAGACCACCCGCAAGCCCTGAGTGGTACCTATCCAAAGCGCGCCATTGGCATCTATAGCCAGCGCCTGTACGTTGTTTGCCGGCAGGTTAGAACGCTCGGCATCCAGTTTTGCAAATCGGTTTGTATCGGGATCGTAACCTATCACACCACGGTTTGAAGAGCCGAAATAGATATTTTGCTGTCTGCCAATGACAAGTTCGGTATAGCCTTCAACCATCGGAAAATCGGGGATCAGCTCTGCAATGGAGAAACCCTGAATCTGGTCTCCGGTTTTACGTGCCAGGGCATTTTCCACCTGGCTGTTATTCATCCACAACGTGCCGTTGCGGTCAAAAGCAGCGCCGTTGACACGCACATCAGTGGGATTTACCGGTATATCGCTCAGGCCGGAGTTAGTCTCATCAAAGAGTTGCACCGGCACTTCTTCAACCACTTCCAGTAAGCCCTGATTATACGAACTCAAAAAAACCTGATTGGCATCTTCAGGGTTATAGGTAATGTTAGTAATATTATTTGCGCCCAGCAATTGATCGTAAGGAATGGAATACCAGCCGGTATCTTTTCGCAGGTGCGAAACCCCACGCTGCTTTAAAGGAAAAGGATTGAAGTTTGCCGAGTAATCCCCGTAAACCACCCAAAGTTGACCTGGTGCAGCCTCAATGCTGAAAGGATCATTACGCAAAGGTCCATCGGGTAAAATCTGAAGTGGTAAAGTTGAAACATCAAGCAATAGCAGTCCGCTTTGCGAGGTACCGGCGTAAACCTGCCCGTCACTATAAATGGCCGAAGTATAACTTATACCGAAGCCTTCAACCAGCGGAAAGGACGATATGCGCTGCCCGTTTTGGTTGTAAACAAAAATCGCATCAGGCAGGGAGATCGTTAAAAAACCTTCGCTACTCTGAAAATCAACAGGTATTGCCGGAAGCGTCTCAAATGTCTGGAAGTCATTACTGGTATATTCCTGCAAACTTCGGTCAGATTTTACTCCGAAAAGTTTTTCCCCCACTACAGCAACACCTTCCCAGCCTTCGGCATTTAAAGTTTCCCAATTGCGGAAATCAATCAGGTTTGCATTTGAAGCGGTCGCGCGTTGTAAACCCGCTGTAGGTGAGGCGGCATATATAAACCCATCAAAGATAGCGGTCTGCGCAATAGACACCCGTGAACCGCCGGGCCCAATGAAATATGAATCATCGAATTCCAGCCTTTGCAAATCAAACAAAGAAATTCCAAAACCGCTGGCAATGTATAGCGTGTTATCAAATTGTGTAAAGGAATTAATCACTTTTTCCTGCGGAAGAATGACCGGCTTGTCTCGAATTGCGACAATTGTCCTTACGTTTCCATCCGGTAAAACCAAATCAATAAGGCCCGATGCATAGCCTATAAAAAGGATACTTCCGGCTTCATAATAATATAATGCGCTGATGGTTTCCCCACTTAAACCCTGTATGGTCGAAAGCGTTTCGGTTAC
>CAYNMH010000095.1:7617-13484 GCA_964398145.1 uncultured Flavimarina sp.
TTTTTGAATTAACATCAGGTTTTTAAACAATTCCCTGAGCCAGCATCGCATCTGCGACTTTAACAAAGCCGGCAATATTTGCTCCTTTTACGTAGTCCACAAAACCATCATCCTGCCTGCCGTACTCTACGCACGAATTGTGAATATCATACATGATTTCGTGAAGTTTTTTATCTACTTCTTCAGCAGACCAGTTGTAACGGATGCTATTTTGAGACATCTCAAGACCCGAAGTTGCAACCCCGCCGGCATTGGAAGCCTTACCTGGAGAGAATAAAATTTTGGCTTTGAGAAATACTTCAATAGCTTCTGGTGTACATGGCATATTTGCCCCTTCTCCTACACTCATAACGCCGTTTTTCACTAAGAGCTCTGCATCTTCCTTGTCCAGTTCATTTTGGGTTGCACAAGGGAGCGCGATATCGCATTTGATACCCCAGGGTGCCTTGCCTTCGTGGTATTCTGCATCCGGGTATTTATCTAAATATTCTTTGATACGCCCACGACGCTCGTTCTTAATTTCCATGATATAGGCCAGCTTTTCTTTGTTAATACCGGCCTCATCATAAATAAATCCATCAGAGTCAGAAAGCGTTACCACTTTTGCATCAAGTTGAGTAGCTTTTTCGGCAGCATATTGCGCCACGTTACCAGATCCTGAGATAACAACTATTTTCCCGGAAATTTTTTCACCTATATTGTTAAGCATGTATTTTGTAAAATACACATTTCCATAACCGGTAGCCTCGGGACGTATTTTAGAACCGCCGTATGACAAACCTTTCCCGGTGAGTACGCCGGTAAACTCATTGCGAATACGCTTATATTGACCAAACATATAACCGATTTCACGACCACCTACACCTATATCCCCGGCAGGCACATCGGTATTGGGGCCTATATGACGGTATAATTCGGTCATAAAACTCTGACAGAAACGCATCACTTCAGCATCACTTTTACCTCTTGGATTAAAATCGGAACCGCCTTTACCACCACCCATAGGTAATGAGGTAAGGCTGTTTTTAAACACCTGTTCAAAGCCTAAAAATTTTAAAATACTGAGATTAACAGAAGGATGAAAGCGCAAGCCACCTTTATAAGGTCCTATTGCAGAATTAAACTCAATACGATAGCCTTTGTTAACCTGGGTTTCCCCTTTATCATCTACCCAAGGCACTCTGAATAAAATAGCGCGCTCAGGTTCAACCATACGCTCCAGGAGCTTTTTACCCTGATATTTTGTATTATTTTCTATAAATGGAATTACGGTCTCTGCGACTTCTTGAACTGCCTGAATAAATTCGGGTTCGTTGGGATTTGACTTTTCAACAGAGTCGACAAAATTTTTAATGCTATCTGTCATATTAAGCTTTTTTTAGAAATTATAATTTTTAAGGCTTTTATGCGGGGCAAATATATAATATCCTCAAAAATCAATGATGTATTTTTAGATATTCTTAATCTAAGAATTTTATTTTTATCAAATTTCGAAATAAAATATAGATGATAAACACAATTTTAGGTTAAATGGCATGTTTTACTATATTTGTGAACGAATTTTGCCCTAAAACCAATGAATACCAAAATTTTATTCCTGGTATTGCCTCTTTGGCTTCTTATGCCGGTTTCGAGTGCAGCGCAATTGGGCTTTTCAAACGAGATCGGGATTATAGCCGGCCCCCTATTATTTCAGTCTGATTTTGGTCTGCGAAATAACTTTGACACGAATATTAACAACCAAGGTCTGGGTATAGGGATTGTTCATTATATGAACTTTGCTTATCGCGCAGATTGCAATTGCTACTCCAGAGACCTCTATTTTAATGATCACTTTAAGCTTCGATCTGAAGCCGACCTGCATTATACTAAATTTACTCACGAAGGTTATGAGTCTCAAAAACAGAGTTTAGGCGGTTTGCAACTTCGCTCACACACCGGTAGTTCTTTAGTTTTTGAGCTGGGAGCGCAACTGGAATTTTTTCCGCTTAGTATCAGGGATTTTCAGGCCGGTGCTTTTAAAATCGCCCCTTATATTTCCTTGGGTGCACACTATGTAAATTTCCATCCAAAATACGAATCAAGCTTAGACAGTCCCGGTGCACTACCAGAGGATGTGTATTTCAATCCCTTTCTCGTGGGAGATGGAGAACTAGGTGGCATTGACGATAACGCAGGAAACACGTGGGCGCTGACCGGTAGTGTGGGAATACGCTACAAATTATCTGAACTCAGCGATATCAATCTGGAGTTACGCTACCACCGCTACTATTCAAACTGGGTTGACGGGCTTAATCCCGATCAGGAATTTTACCCGCCTAACCGCTATGATGATTCTATTGTGTGGCTCAATGTAGGCTACATTTATTATCTTAATTTTTAGAGCTTTAAGCTAAAGCCTGCTCCAAATCTTTAATTAAATCGTCAATATCTTCAATCCCTACGCTAAGCCGAATAAGCGAATCTTTAATTCCCGTTTTTTGACGCTCTTCTTTAGGTATGCTGGCATGTGTCATCGTCGCGGGATGCCCTGCAAGACTTTCTACGCCGCCTAAACTTTCGGCAAGGGTGAATACTTTCAGTTTTTCCACTACTTCAACAGCTCCCTCAAGAGAATCTTTTTTTGTGGTAAATGAAACCATTCCACCAAAATCCCTCATCTGTTTTTTTGCTACATCGTGGTTGGGATGTTCTTCAAATCCGGGCCAATACACTTTATCTACTTTAGGGTGCTCTTTTAAGAAATGAGCTACGGCTTTACCGTTTTCGCAATGACGCTGTACCCGCACATGTAAAGTCTTGATTCCGCGAAGCGCGAGAAAACTATCCTGAGGCCCACACACGGCTCCACTTGCATTTTGAATAAAATAGAGCTTATTTGCCAGTTCTTCATCACGCACAACCAGACCACCCATTACCAGGTCGCTGTGCCCTCCCAAATATTTAGTAACACTGTGCATAACAAGATCTGCACCCAGATCTAAAGGCTGTTGTAAATAAGGGGTCGCAAAAGTATTATCTACCGCAAGAAGTAATTTATGCGACTTTGCCACTTTAGAAACGGCTTCAATATCAATGATATTCATCATCGGGTTTGTGGGAGTCTCTACCCAGATGAGTTTGGTTTTTTCTGTAATGGCAGCTTCAATTTCTGAGGTATCCTGCATACTTACAAACTGAAATTTTAGTCCAAGATCTTCAAAAATTTTAGTAAACAAGCGATATGAACCTCCGTATAAATCATTTGTTGAGATGATCTCATCTCCCGGTTTAAAAAGCTTGAGCACGGCATCAATAGCCGCAAGACCTGAGCCAAAAGCCAGACCATATGTTCCATTTTCAATACTTGCCAATGCATCTTCAAGTGCTTTGCGGGTAGGATTACCGCTACGCGAATATTCAAAACCCTTATGCCCGCCCGGAGTGGTTTGAGAATAGGTAGAAGTCTGATAGATAGGTGGCATCACACTTCCGTAAGCGGGGTCTGTGTTGTGCTGACCTCCATGTATGGTTTTGGTATTGAATTTCATAAGTTTTAAAATTTCATTAAAGGAATGGTAAATGTAGGAAGCCCTAACTCTATTCCCAAAATAGGGTGTACCTTTATTTTATGTTTAACGCGAAAAAAATAGATTTGAAAAAAGTAATTCTGCACCTATGCCTTCTCGTGATTTGGGCTGGTTGCGAAAAAAAAGAGGCTCCGCTGGCATTTGAACAAGAAACCATAAATACTGAAAATTTACCTTCGTGCAAAGAAGGTTTGTGCCCTACCATTGCCATCGATAAAATTACCGCGAGTGGAAGACCTTTTGCAGACACTATAAATGAAGCAGTTGACCAGCACCTGATAAGTTTATTGATTATTGATCCAGATGAATCACAGCAAGTTAACACGCTCGATGATGCGATTCAAAATTTCATAACCAATTACCGGGTTTACCGAAGCGATTTCCCGGACGCCATCCCCGGATATGAAGTGAGCAGCAAGTCGAGCCTGAGTTATGAGAGCGAGCACTTACTCTGTATCGGTTTTGAGAATTACACCTATTGGGGTGGGGCCCACGGTTATGGCAGCACCACATTCCTCAATTTTGACAAGGAAACGGGAACGCATCTTAAAAACGAAGAACTTTTTAAAACAAATTCCGGCTTTGAGAAACTCGCTGAAGAACGGTTCCGTAAGCAGTACCATATCGATGCTGAAAAAAACCTGAGTGAAACCGGCTATTTTTTCACAGACAACAAATTTGTCCTGCCCGAAAATATAGGTTTTAAAGACAACCAGCTCATACTCCTGTACAATCCCTACGAAGTGGCCTCCTATGCAGAAGGTCAACTGATTTTAAAATTTGATCTGGAAGACGTAAAAGAATATCTCAGACCAGGCCTATAGCGCGGCGCAACGCCAGGACCGAACCCAAATGAATACCTTCGTGAAAGTTATTGTAAGCAATGGCCTCATCAACGCTGGTCAATGTACTATCCATTGAAGTGGTGATGCTGTTGTAGGCTTTAAAAACCCCTGCTTCATAATCCTTTCTGGTTTGGTCTAGCGTACTAAACAATAACTTTTTGATTTCATCAACTTCAGCCTGTGTCGCATCTGCTTCGGGCCTGGTTCCCTTTCGGTAATTTGCAATGATTTTATCTGAAACCAATACAGGAATATTTGAAAACTGATATGTAAGAATTTGCTGCGTGGCAACCAGGTGCGCGATATTCCAGAAAATATTGTTATTAAAACCTTCAGGTATTTTATTCAAATTTTCTAAGGTGATCGTTTCCAGAAAATTTTTCAAAATAACTCTGGTTTTATAAGTATTCTTAAGGGTAAAGTCCAGTACAGGTTGCATAGGTTTAATTTGTGTTAAAAGTACCTTTTTAGCTTAAAATGCAATTACTTTGCAGGACTTAATTCTAAAAATATCCTGTTTTGAAAAAAATATATTATCTCTCAACCTGCGATACCTGTACCCGCATTATGAAGGAAATTGAATTGCCTTCTGCATTTATAAAGCAAGACATTAAAACAGACCCACTTACCGAAGAACAATTGGACGAACTTTACAATTTAAGCGGAAGCTATGAAGCTCTTTTTAACAAACGCGCCCGCCTTTATAGAGAGCGCGGTCTAAATGATGAGCCACTTGATGAAGGTAAATATGCGGAATTGATTTTGGAACATTACACTTTTCTAAAGCGTCCGGTAATCGTTAACAATGATCAGATTTTTATAGGTAACAGTAAAAAAACGGTTGAAGCCGCAAAAGAAGCCGTACATTCTTAACCGGTATTATGAACAAACGCGTGCTTGCGCTTGCCGCAGCTACCCTGGCCGGAACCATTTACGGCATAAATCATACGCTGGCAAAAGGTGTCATGCCGCAGTATATAAGTCCGTTTGGGTTTATTCTGCTGCGGGTTTTAGGAGCCTCCGTTTTGTTTTGGATGGTAAGTCTATTTACCAAATCTGAAAAAATTGATCGGAAGGACTATTGGCGTTTGCTGGGTTGCGCGTTTTTTGGAATGTTTATCAATATGCTGGCGTTTTTTACCGGTTTACAGCTTTCTACTCCGGTAAACAGTTCGGTAATCATCACGTTGAGTCCGGTAATTTTACTGGTGTTATCTGCTATTTTCCTAAAGGAAAAAATATCGAATTTAAAGATTTTAGGTATTGCAATTGGCATGCTGGGTGCATTGGTTCTCGTACTTTTTGGCGCATCGAGTCAGCAAAATGCACCTAATATTCCGCTGGGCAACATTATGTTTTTAATAAACAGTTCGGCATACGCGGTTTACCTGGTGCTTGTTAAACCGCTTACGAAGAAGTACAGCACCGTTACGATGATGAAATGGTTGTTTCT
>CAYNMH010000096.1:0-13189 GCA_964398145.1 uncultured Flavimarina sp.
TCCAAAGAAAAGTAACAAAAGAAAGGACACCCTCGCTTAGGAATTTTTCGCCTTAGGGGCGAAAACCGCCTTGTCAGCTCCGCGTCGCTATCGCTCCTGAATCTCGGAGCTTCCTGCGGCTATTCTGAACCGAGGGAAGGGCATTCGTTTAACCCTGCGGGTAAGAATGTAGTAGAGCTTTCATTTGAGTTTGAATTAGGCTCCCTCTCCGACCTTTGGGTAGGAGTCAAGGGAGAAGGGCGGGGGGATGAGGATTACGGAAACTTCCTGCTATACTGAGAAAAGAAAGTTTAAGAACCAAATTTTAGAACATTACTATAAAACGTTTGAATTAGCCATAATAAAAAAGAGCTGCAGACTCTAAGGTCTGTGAAAGAGAGAAAGGGCTTTTTAGAAAGTGAAAACCATCAGGTTTTAAGTAAGCCGGATGAGAACCTGAAACAAGTTCAGGTTGACGCTTCTATGAAGCAGACTAAGCAAAAAAGCCTTCCCGGTTGAGATTGGCGTCCAGCGGGAAGGCGTGAGCTTAAACAAATTAATTGTTTAATTAACACGACGAAGTTATGAAAAATAAGACTACGCGCCTTACGGGGGCTGCGTTGCCGGGGCTTTTATGCCTTTTTATGAGCCTGAGTGCCTTCTGGGCCAGTGCCTCACCCTTACAATCACGGATAACAGGAACCGTTACCGACACCAATGACCACCCCATCCCCGGGGTAAGTATTTCCCTTAAAAACAGTACTACAGGTACTCAAACCGATATGGATGGGAGCTTTGAACTGCTGGCCTCGCCTCAGGATACCCTGCGTATCAGCTATATCGGGTTTAAGACCCTCTTGCTGCCGGTGGGGAATCAAACCACGTTTACCATCACCCTGCAACAGGACATCACAGACCTGGGTGAAGTGACCATCAATGCCGGGTATTACAACACCACACGCAGGGAACAAACGGGGAGTATCGCACGTATTGACACTAAAAGTATAGAAGATCAACCCGTGCTCAACCCTCTTGCTGCGATGCAGGGGCGTATGCCTGGGGTAAACATTATCCAAAGTACAGGTGTACCCGGTGGGGGATTTACGGTGCAAATACGTGGTCGTAATAGTTTGCGGGCAGATGCCAATGAGCCTTTATATGTTATTGATGGGGTACCCTATGCCTCAGAAACTTTAGGCTACAATCAGGTATCGGGTTCCATATTACCCGGTAATGGATTTAGTCCGCTCAACAGCATCAATCCGGCAGATATTAAAAGTATCGAAGTTCTTAAAGATGCCGATGCTACCGCGATATACGGTTCGCGTGGGGCCAACGGAGTAGTGCTCATAACTACCAAAACAGGTACAGCAGGGGAGACCCAGTATTCAGTGAATATAAATAGTGGCTTTAGCTCGGTGGGTAATACCGCAAATCTATTGAATACCGCGCAATATCTAGAAATGCGAAGGGAGGCTTTTGCCAATGACGGTATAGACATCCCCGCCAATGCCTATGATATAAATGGCACCTGGGATCCCAACCGCTTTACCGACTGGCAGGAAACCCTGATAGGCGGGCAGGGGCACACCTTAAATGCTCAGGCATCGGTTACCGGGGGTAGTACACAGACGCGATTTTTACTGAGCGGCGGGTATCAACGGCAGTCGACAGTATTTCCTGGAGATTATGCTTATGGTAAAGGGTCTGTACATTTGAACTTAAATCATACTTCACACGATGATCGTTTTAAAGCAACGATATCAGCTACCTATACCAGCGATCAAAACAATCTGCCTCAAAGTGATTTTACGAGATTATCGCAGCAACTCGCGCCAAATGCCCCGGCAATATTCAATGAAGCCGGAGGTCTCAACTGGGAAAATTCTACTTGGAACAACCCGTTTGCTGGTCTGGTTCAGGATTATATCGCAAATACCAAAACTCTAATCGCTAATGGGGTATTAAGTTATGAGCTACTTGAAGGATTTACGGCACGAATGAGTTTGGGCTATACAACCGCTGATGTAGAAGAAAGCCTAACCAGCCCCTCTACGATTTACAATCCTGCTTTTGGCTTGGGTCCAGAGATTTCTGGACTTACCCTGAATACCGGAAACTCAGCCTCATGGATACTAGAACCCCAGCTAAACTGGAAAGAATCCTGGGAAAAGCATCAACTGGATGTATTAGTAGGGGGTAGTTTTCAAGATCAGCAACGTAGCCAGTTTGGGCAATATGGTTTTGGCTTTGCTAGTAATGCTCTAATCAACAATATTGCTGCTGCTTCTACAGTACTCATTCTCAATAATACCAGCAGTCAATACCGGTACGCAGCGGCCTTCGCGCGTATTAATTATCAATATGCCTCGAAGTATCTGATTAATCTTACCGGGCGCCGGGATGGATCGAGCCGTTTTGGACCCGGACGCCAGTTTGCCAATTTTGGAGCAGTGGGGCTGGGTTATATTTTTAGCGAAGAAGGTTTTGTAAAGAAAAGTTTACCATTCTTAAGCTTCGGGAAATTTCGTGGCAGTTATGGGGTTACCGGGAGTGACAACATTGGAGATTACCAGTTTTGGGATACGTATGCTACCAGTACCGTTTCTTATAATGGGAGTACCACACTAATCCCTTCGCGCCTGTTTAATCCTGATTTTGGCTGGGAAACGAATACCAAGCTTGAGCTGGCACTTACCTTAGGCTTTCTGAAAGATCGCATCAACACCACCGTGGCGTGGTATAGCAACCGCTCTTCTAATCAACTGGTGGGCATTCCCCTGCCTGGTACGACAGGTTTTACCAGTTTACAGGCTAATTTGGATGCCACGGTTTTAAATCGGGGTTGGGAAGTAGAGCTCAATAGCCGCAACCTGAATAGCACCCACTGGAACTGGGAAACGGCCCTAAACCTGAGTATCCCAAGTAATGAACTTCTAAGCTTTCCGGGTTTGGAAACCTCTACCTATGCCAATCAATATGAGGTTGGGCAGCCCTTGGCAATAAGAAAGGTGTATCAGTTTACAGAGGTCAATCCCGAGACTGGTGTTTATGAATTTGAAGATACCGATGGGGACGGCGCAGTAAACAGTCCCAATGACCGGAAAACCATCATTAATCTGGATCCAATGTATTACGGTGGTTTAAATAACAGCATTAGCTATAAAAACTGGGAACTGGATGTGTTTTTTCAATTTGTAAAACAAACAGGCTTTGATTATACCTATCAGGGAGGTAGACCCGGAGGAACCTCAAACCAACCGGTTAGTATTTTAGATCGCTGGCAACAAACCGTTGATGATTCCCAAATACAGCGTTTTACCAGTGGTCGTTTTAGTCCGGCAACGCGTGCCTACAGCAATTTACAAAACAGTTCCCTTCTTTATGCGGATGCTTCCTTTGTACGTTTGAAGAACGTGGAACTGAGCTATACTCTGGCTAGGCCCTTTATAAAAACCTTTCGGTGTCGGTTTTACGTGCAAGGACAAAATCTGCTAACCTTCACACCTTATAAAGGCAATGATCCTGAAAATCAATCTACTTCGATCTTACCCCCTTTAAGAACGCTTACTAGCGGAGTGAACCTCACCTTTTAAAACAACGATGATGAAACTAAACTATATTATAAGATTACCTTTAAACCAAATACCACTTTGCTTTCTAGGAATATTGCTCTTACTCTTAACAGGCTGCGAATCTTTTGTAGAAGTCGAGTTGCCTGATGACCAACTTTATGGCGATTCGGTTTTTGAGGAAGAGGCGACGGCTAAAGCTGCGCTACAGGCCGTTTATGCTGCATACCGGGATAATACCTTGCTTACGGGGGGTACTTTTGGGATGAGTTACCTCATGGGTCATTACAGTGATGAATTTACACTGTATACACTTTCGTTGCCTAATGTGGAAGCATTTAGCAATAATGCGGTTCTTCCTTTTAATGCAATACTAGAAAATCAATGGAATAATTCCTATAATTTAATTTATCAGGTAAACGCTATTCTTAAACAATTGGAGATAAATTCTGAGCTAGATAGCGATACTATTCAACAACTTCAGGGGGAAGCCCTATTTAACCGCGCGTTAATTCATTTTTACCTGATGAACCTTTTTGGAGATATCCCCTATATACGCACAACCAATTATCAGCAAAATACAACTGTATCACGATTGCCTGCGGATCAGGTAGTAGCGTACTTAATTGAAGACCTTAAAGAAGCCCAGGCTTTGCTGGCAGAAACATATCAGCAAGCCGACCGTACCCGTCCCAACCGGTATACATGTAGTGCACTTTTGGCAAAAGTGTATTTATACGCAGAAGACTGGGAGGCTGCAACAGCTGAAGCTACTCAGATTATAGAACAATCAGATTTATATAGTTTAGAAGCTGACTTGAATACGGTATTCTTAAAAGAAAGCAGGGAAACCCTATGGCAGTTGAGTTCGGCTAACGCTGGCGGTAATACAATTGAAGGTTCACGATTTATTTTTGTAGTGGCCCCTCCACCAGATTCTGCTCTTAACAAGAACCTGTTGAATGCCTTTGAGACCGGGGATGGCAGGGCAACCTCATGGATCGGTTATGTAAATGATGGAAATACCTCCTATGCATACCCCTATAAATATAAAGAGAATACCAATACCGGCTCTTCAGTAGAGTATAGTATAATCCTAAGGCTTGCAGAAGTGTACTTAATACGAGCTGAAGCTCAGGCCCGCTTGAATAACACGCCTGCCTGTCTTAGAGATTTAAACCATATACGCCGCCGTTCGGGATTAGGTGATTTGGAGGAAGGCACGGCACCTGAACTTCTGGAAGCGGTATTGGCAGAGCGGCAACGTGAACTCTTTACCGAGCACGGGCATCGCTTTTTTGACCTGAAGCGCCTAGGTAAACTGGATGAAGTGTTGGGTAGCACAAAAAACGGTTGGGAATCTACAGATAGGTTATTGCCTATCCCGCAAAAGGAGCTGGAAATCAACCCAAATCTGAACCCTCAAAATCCCGGTTATTAATGAAATACTTATTAAGCTTAATTTTAGGTGGGGTTATGCTCCTGAATCTACAAGCCCAACAGCGTGAAGCGAATTTATTGAGTAAAGGCTATTATGATAAATGGACTAATATTCACACGCCGCAGCTCTCTGACGAAGGTCGTTGGGTAGCAGCAGCGACTCGCACAAAGCAACGTGATTTCCACCTGTATGTGTTCAATACCCAGACCGGCGAGCATCTTGAGTATCCGCGAGGAACAGACTATACTTTTATTAAGGATACACCCTGGTTTACTTATAAAGTTGATAAATCCAGATATTTCCTAAATCTCGAAGATTCATACCGTTTTGAGTTAAAAGACTTAAAAGAATACAAATTTCTAGCAGACGAAGCTTACCTTTTTGTGCAAACGAGTGATGGATTAGGAAAGCTTATAAGATCACGAGATCAGAAAGTATTGTGGCAACATCAGAGCGTAGTGGAATTTGCAGAAGTTTCTAAAGGTAAAGAAGTCTTGATTTGGGTGCGTTCTGAACGAGATAGACTCCTTAAACTTTCAATACCAGAGCTAGAGGAGTATATAATACAGGAGACTGATTCTGGAAGTATAAAAAAGTTGACTGTTGATCAGGATGCCGTTGCATGGATTGAGGAAAGAGAGAATTCTCATACTATTTATGTGCAATGGGAAATAATGGATAAGTCCTCTAGAAAAAAACTGGATATGAAAGCAAAAGGATTTCCGCCCGGCTCTAAATTTAAAACAGATTACCCCGGGGAGTTAGTACTTTATAAGGATAGAAAAGCACTGGTTTTTGATGTGCACTATCCACATATCCCATCGCCTTACGACAGTATTTATAAACTAGGTGTAGAGCAATGGAACGGTTCTGACCCGGTGCTATATCCCCGCATGCACGGTTTAATAGAAGATTATAATAATGCGAGGAGAATAGTTTGGTTTCAGGACGAAAATCGGTTGATACCACTGACATCTGCATCCTTTCCTAAAACGGCAATACACCCGTCATTAAGTTTTGCTTTAGTATACAATACCAATCAGTATCCCAAACTGGGCACTCTACAAGGAATACATGATATATGGTTGATTGATTTAAAAACTGGAGCCCGCAAATTACTTTTGGCTAATTTCCCTTATGCTCTAAGTGCCAATTTGAAGTTCGATCCTAAGGGGAATTATATCACCTATTACAAAAATGAAGATTGGTGGTTGTATGATTTGAATACTGGTAATCATGAGAATTTAACTGGAGACTGGGATTACAGTCCTATTAATGAATATAGTGATGACGGTGGTCTTTCTCCACCGGCCTCTGATCCAATTTGGAGTCGTGATGGCCGGTATTTATTCATCAACGATTTCTATGACTTACATGTTTTAGATTTCAGCGATAAAACGTGGAGGAAAATTACATCTGGGAGGTCAAATGGCTTGCAGTATCGTGTTGTCGATCAATTGCAAGCAAAGAATACTACTGCCAAACTAGCTGATCCATATATTTCCACATTGATAGGTCTCAAAGGGGGAATAGTATTAAAGGTTATTGATCTTAACACACTTGATACTGGGTTTAAACTTTTGAATCCCGATTTTAGTTTAGAACCTATAGTCAAGGATTCTGCACGTCTAGATTTTATTAAGTATGATAAGCTAAAACAGCATTTTATATATAGAAAACAATCTTATGATCAACCCGAATCGCTTTGGGTAGTATCTATAGGTAATAAACCTGTAAAGCTTTTACAAACCAATGAAGAGCTTCTAGATCTTTATAAAATAAAAGCTGAATTAGTGCATTATAAAGGAATGAATGATGAGATACTTAAGGGTATTTTGTATTATCCGCTAAATTATCAACCTAATCAGAAATATCCATTGGTCACTCATATTTATCAACGAGTATCCTCTGATTATCATGAGTTTTACGAACCAGATCTTTTAATTGAGGAAGGTATACTTAATCCTTTTGTATTACAACAGGAAGGTTATTTTGTGTTTTACCCGGATATCAATTACATACCCGGCAGGATCAAAGATTCTGCATTCACCTGCGTTATCAATGGTTTGGCAGCTTTAAACAATACATCCATTGACGCTGATCGCATGGCATTAGAAGGGTTTTCTTTTGGGGGTTATCAATCTGGACTTATAGCTACTAAAATGAATCCTTTTAAAACCATAGTAGCCGGAGCACCTCCAATAGATCCCATGCGGGATTATTTTAATATCAATGAAAACTTATTAGTTGCTAATTATTTTTTTTATGAAAGCCATCAACTCAGACAGCGAGGAAGCTTTTTTGATTATAAAGAGGATTTTTATGAAGATTCTGTACTTGCACATTCTGATAATATTACTATTCCGATGCTTATTTACGCTGGAGGAAAGGACGGACAGGTAGACTGGAAAGACAGTCTGAGTTTATATTTATCCTTGCGCAGACAAGGAAAACCTGTCATCTTTTTAAAATACCAAGGGGAAAATCACAATCTTATGAAACCTACAAATAACGAAGATTTATCTAAACGTATACTTGATTGGTTTGATTTTCATTTAAAAGGAAAAGATGATATTTCTTGGATAAAATTAGAATATACAAATAGAGGTGCTCCTTAGAGCACCTCTCAACCACTTCGGGTAGGAAACGACCTGTTGCATAGGTTGATAAAGGACAACCGGGCAATTTGGAGCAGTTTCATTTAGTTTACCAAAAACCTGATTGTTATCTGCATCTCTACAAATAGGTCCCTGTACTGTTGAACATTCAATACTTAATGTACAAGGAGTAGTTGTATCTATGTAACCCTGTTGAGGAGCTACACTGTTTTCTACCTCAGGTATTGTTGCAAATGCGCTTAATACGCCAAAGGCCATTGCCATTACCGGCAGGCCTAATTTTAAAACATGTGTTTTCATAATGTTTAAATTTAAAAATGATGATTTACTCTTTTAACAGGTTTTCAATCTTCCCCTGATACTGATCAGTATATTTTAGTTTCGTATCACTCTTTCTGAAATAACTCTGATTTTAAGTTGTAGATCAGGAGTTGCTCATTTATCAATGCAAATGCCTGGGAATTCTTTACTCTAAAATCTATAAGCTTCGTGCTGCTGGGTTTGTAGAGGTAAAAGCTAAAACGGTAGGAATAGTCTAGCAGGTTATACACATCAATAATAAAGGCATCTTCCAACATTTTATTAGAATCATTGATGCCCAATACATCGGAGTGTATAAACAAATGCCGGCCGTAAGTTGCAGTATGTTTGTTTATGTAGAAGGGAACATTAGCCAGTTTTCTTGAAGTTCTCACCCCTTCAATTTGAAGCTGAGCGTGGCTGGTTGTGTCTATGGTGTTTACCCGCCTGATCAGGTTTAATTGCTGATCTGCAATGATAAACTGGTTACGGTAGTAGTAAGTGTAGATTATACGGTTTAGCTGCGCATTATAGCTCAACATCCCATCTGTTGAAAAGATACCATCCTGCTGAGGTTGGAGGAGTTTAGGGTTTATCCTTAGCACATCAGGCTTATTTAAATTTAAAAGTGCTAGGTCAAGTTTGTCCTCAAGGTTATTGCGGGTTCTGATCACGGCAGCGGAGTCGGTAACAACTTTTAACAGGGAGAAGTTGTGATTGACAGATACCGAATCGAGTCGCAGCTCGTGGAGATTACCTTGAAGCAGGATGTTAGCTGCGGCATCGTAGAGGTAAAGTTTATCTTTCTCAACCTGAGTTTTTATGGAGCGAAAGGGTAGCGCTCTTTGTGTTTTATTCAATTGGATTTTGAGGTGTAACGTGTCTTTGCTACTAAGGTCTAATTTCAAAAGATGCAGGGGAGCGGTAGTATTTCCTAAATAAATTGCATCATCATTGATGCCGGCAAAATAGTAGGAGTTGTAGCCCAGGTTTACCGTGTCCATTAGTGTGGCCGGATGGTGTGGATAGCGGCGGTTGAGTTCATTATTATAATGCAGTGTATTTTCTGATGTGAGAAATACTATAACAACCGTTATGCAACTAATCAGGGTGAGGATCAACAGTCTTAAGGCAGGTTTGATATAGCTATTAGGATCTGTGCCGGTTATTTCAGGTTTAGCTGCAATGAGCGCCATTAGAGCAAGGATGATGCAAACTACATTAAAGATGAGGTGTTGCGACCAGTTGAGCTCTTCCAGAATCCCACCGCAGGAACAGGGTATATAATCAGCATAGTTTAATATGATGACGATGTAGGCCGTAAACATACACATCAGCAGATAGCTTCCAATTAAAGCCAGTCCTCTCGTTTTAGGGAGTGTCAATAAAACAGCCAGAAGAATCTCAATACCGGGCACCAGCCATACCAATACGGAAGCATAGGAGGTGAATACCGGCGACTGGGAAAGCTGAACAAAGGACTGCTCAAACTCCAGCAGCTTTGCCGTAGCGGCATATACCCAGAGCAGGATAAAGAAGCTAACTGCTACTTTGGTTATCCATTCTTTTATGTAAACTCCTTTAACCATAATGAAACGTTATGGGTTAAAGTTCACCTATCCTATTCTAGTCTAAGGGATTATAAGTAGAGTCTTAGGGATTATTTATGTTTTCGATAGTGGCTTGGGGATACTCCAAATTCCCGTTTAAATGCCTGAGCAAAATGGTCGTAGTTTTTAAATCCTGTTTTCCAGGCGATGCTGGTAAGTTGGTCTGACGTGTTTATGATAAATTGCAACGCATGACTTAGGCGCAGTTGCAGGTGGTACTTAAACACCGTGGTCTGGTGTAATTCTTTAAAGCCCCTTTTGAGCTTGAATTCATTCATATGAAAGGCCGTTGCAATTTCTTTTAAGGAGCTTAAGGGTTGGTCGCGGTGCTTTTCAAGATAGACTGCTATTTCCCTAAATTTATGAATATCCTCAGAGCTTTTAAGGACTTTTAATTTCTGAGACGGCTTATCCTTCTTGGGCTTTAGTTTGCCGTGAAGCAAGGGATTTAAGGTTTGAATACGGCTTAACATGACCAGAAGTTTTGAAACCGGATGAGAATCGTCTATAGGAAAGACGCTGCAGTTAAGTGGAAGCAGGAGTTTTTTTGCGGTGCTAAGTTCCAGATGACCGTTAAGCTTTTTACCTTTTTTCTTAGGGGTTTTCGCCAGTTTTTCAAATACC
Organism: uncultured Flavimarina sp.; assembly: GCA_964398145.1. Taxonomy (GTDB): domain Bacteria; phylum Bacteroidota; class Bacteroidia; order Flavobacteriales; family Flavobacteriaceae; genus Leeuwenhoekiella. The sequence continues at coordinate 10,145 of CAYNMH010000096.1, forward strand.
TCCCGGGAAGCAGGGGAGAGGATATTTAAAAAGTTTTGCGTTTCAAGAGTCTCATCACTATCTGCATCAAAGTTGGTTTGCAAAATAGTGTACTGGTTATCCAGAATAAACATATAATGTTTTACACGGCTGATGGTGGTAAACGGTGGGGTGCCTAAAAATGGATTGTAGGCTACCTCAAACTCTTCTGCCAGCATATTGAGTAGGGCAATAATAGATTCGGTCTCCGAATTTTCGGCGCTTCGGGCAATACGGTAATTGAAATTACCGGCTCCCATTTGAAGAATCATATTCTTGATTTCTTCGGCTCGTGCATCAATATGTTCCATAGGTTATCGTGTTAGTTTTTATTTAGGTGTTTGGGATTGCGATAGGTTTCCAGAAACTCCAAAGCGGGTTGCATTTCATAAAAGAGCCGGGTATCAATAGGGTGTTCTCTGTGTTGAACATAAAATTTAGCCAGGCTTTCGGAAAGCCCTTTGCGGATGTGAAACGCAATAGCGAGGGTTAAAGCAGAACCTTCCTGTATGAGGTAGTCTCTTGCCTCTTTGGTAGAATCTATTAGTTCCCTAACGTCGCAGTATACCGGATAGGAGGTATTCATTTGAAATCGCAGACGATCTTTTACAACCTTTTTAGCTATGTGTAGGGAGAGGCAGCTTTGGGGTTTGTAGTTTAAAAAAAGGATTCCCGCTTCAATCCGATATTCAGCATACGGGTTTTTATGATACCGTGGCATGATGAATAATTTTAGACGGGATAAAAGTATTAAAAAGACTAATTACTTGGTTATGTATGAGGGGCTTAAAGTAGAGTGTGAGGGATTTAAAGTATAGTTTGAAGGAGTATCTGAATATGCTAGTCTTTAATACCATAGTGTGAGGGATTAAGAGTCTAGTATGCGGGATTATTTGATGCTGAGCCGTAATTTGTAAGCTGTAGTGAATTGAAAATTAATTAGTTTCGATCAATCATTAATACCGCAACTTATGGAAACCATTGAATATGATGACTTTCTTCAACTGGAAAAGGAAGGCTGTAGTGATGGCAGTGTATGTCTGGTAGTTCACCTGGCTGTAACAGATCTAAATACCGGTGATGATATACCCTCTGCACGCATGTTTTATTTGTTTAAACCTGTGGTGTTGTGGTTTGCTTAGGCAGTCTTTCCTGTCGTTTGAGTGAACCGGTATTTATACCGATTAGATTATCCCTATATATCCTGTACCCTTGCCTTTACGTTTGCCTCACGATGTGCTCACTTGTTTTACAGATGCGTCCATGTTTGCTACAGCGATACAACACTTTCACGATGATTTAAACACCCGGGTGATGCTGATACCCGAGGCCCTTAAAAAAGCCGAACAGGGGATAGAAGTGGCCGCCAAAACCCTGGCCCGTCTCAAAGAGCTGGTGGAGCAGGAAGACTTTGAAGATGTGCCGCAGGAGATCAATTTCTTTAAGCATCTTAAGCCCTGCCCGATGAGTTACCTGATTTACTTCTCGGAAATGCGTTCCTGCGAGGTGCGTAAACCCAAGGCGGGGGCTTCCTATCAAACCCGATTTTACAAGAAAGAGCTGCGTAAGATCAACAAGTTCTTTAGCCGCAATATGGATTTTGTACAGTATATGGAGCAGGGGCATACCTATCTGGATCATCAATTCTTTACCCGCAATGCCCAGCAAAACTTTCCCTTTACCCCGGTAATTCACTACTACGATTACCCCGAGTTTAGCAGTTCGCACGATATGCTTTGGGCGAAGGTACAGGCGATGTACCGCCTTATCCACTATATACGCGATGCCCTAAGTGCTCTGAATCCGGGGAGTGAAGCAACCTTTCTGCCTCAAAAGCATCCGGTGATGCTGTGGTCGGGTTCCAAAACCGCACTGGTAGAGCTTATTTATGCGCTGTATGCATCTCAAAACCTCAATCATGGTTTGTCTGACCTGAGTACGCTGGTTGCTTCTTTTGAGGATTTTTTCAATATCAAACTCGATGGGATTTACAAGACTTACGGAGAGATTAAAGCCCGGAAGGGGAGCCGTACGAAATTCCTGGAAGAGCTTATCTTAAAGCTGGAGTATAAAATGCGGCAGGAGGAGGGGTGATTATTATTATTATTTCTATTGTTATTGGTATTGGGGTTTTGGGGGAGTGGAGGTTGCAGGTTAGTTAAGAGTTCAGAATTCAAAGTGCGGTGTTGAGTTTTGTGTGACTCTTAATTCAGCATTCATAATTCAGAATTAGTAAGCAGTCTCAGTAGGCAGTTTTCAGAGTTCTGAATTAGGAGTTAAAAGTGCGGAGTTGGGTTTTTAAAAGCGATAGGAACTTCTAACTCTGCACTCAGCATTCCTAATTAGTAAAGTAGTCATTTCGAAGGAGCCTTAAGCGACGAGAAATCACATCTGATTGGTTGTAATTTCATGCTTCGATAAATTTTTCTAGGGTCGCGACACTCCTGATAAGAGTTGCAGGTTGCACGTTACAAACTAAAAACCACGATTGCAGTTGGCAGTATCAGTCAGCAATTATGAAAATGCTCAATTGATTTATCAAATAAAGAGAACTCATCATTCCACATTCCGCATTCAGAATTAGAAAGCAGTTTTCAGAATGCAGAGTTAGGAATTCAGAGTGCTGAGTTTTGTAGAATAAAGCTATGAGTACAAATCACAAGTTTTATAGGTCCCTAGTCAATTATTAATGAGCTCCCTTCTCTACGGGAGAAGGGCGGGGGGGATGAGGATAAGCCTCCCTTGACTCCTTCCTTGCAGTCGGAGGGAGGTTTGGAGGGATTTGGTGAGTTCGGAGCTTTTTGAAAGACGTGTGCCGGTATCAACCCGTTTAATCTCAAACACGATGTGAGACTCTGTGAATTTTAAACGTTTCATAAGCAAATAATCTATTTAAAGTTAAACATTTATTTGCCCGAAATCCTCTAGTTTTAATCTGTCCGATTTAATGGGAGGAGGTCAAAAATTATTGTTTTTCATTCTCTTGGGGCTAGCCCCAAGAGAATGAAGTTTTGCGTATTGCACTGG
>CAYNMH010000097.1:0-4439 GCA_964398145.1 uncultured Flavimarina sp.
CGTCGAGCGATGAGACTACGGATGAGTTGACCGTGACTACAAGTGTTCCCACAGGAAATCCACTTCAGACCTTTTGTGCTGTTGACGCACCGGTAATTGCAGATTTACAGTTAGACCAGACGGCGATTGTATGGTATGATGCACCTTCGGGAGGTACACAGCTTGATCCTAATACCCCTTTAGAAGATGGCGGAATATACTACGCAGCCTTGCTGGGGTCTGGAATGGAAAGTATTAATCGCTTTGCCGTTACGGTGCAATTGACAGATCCTGTGGCTCCTGCCATTACAGCATCCGATGCGATTGCCTGTTTAGGTACACAGGTAACGTATACGACCCAATCTGGGATGCAGGATTATGCGTGGCAGGTTTCTTCTGGCGGCAGTATCGTTTCCGGCGGGACGTCAACAGATAATTTTGTTGTCGTGGTTTGGGATATTCCCGGAGAGGAACGTGTTTTGGTAGAATTTGAGTCCGATGCCAGTTGCGTATTAGATGTGGAGGCTGTTTATGAAGTTTCAGCAGTAGCCTGTTCCGATTTGACAATTACCAAAACTGTGGATAATCCGAACCCGGTTATTGGAGAGAATGTGATTTACACAATCACCGTTCAAAATAACGGTACGGTAGCCCTAAATCTTATAGAAGTTGAAGACCGACTTCCTGATGGTCTGGAGTATGTAAGCTTTACTACTGGAGATGGAACTTATGTTTCTGCAAACGGAATGTGGTCTATCCCAGAATTGCTTCCAAATGAAAGCGCGGTTCTTACGATGACGGCTAAAGTTTTAGATGCCGGTAATTACCTCAATAGGGCAGTCATCCTGAACTCCTATCCTTTAGATCTGGATTTTGAAAACAATACGGCTCAGGTTAACCTTAACCCTGATTGTCTTTTGGTCTTCAATGAATTTTCACCTAATGGAGATGGGATGAATGATCTCTTCAAAATACGTTGCATTGAGAAATATCCCCAGAATACATTGAAGGTATTCAATCGGGTAGGTCAGTTAGTGTATTCTATTGCCAATTATCAAAATACCTGGGACGGAATGGCAAATGTAAATAGTTCCTGGAGTGACTCAACAGTACTGCCTAGTGGTACCTATTATTACGCTCTGGAGATTGAAGCAGGACGCACCCTTACGGGATGGCTCTATATCGCAAATTAAGACTCAACACAATTTAAATACAGTATGATGATTAGAATTATATATAAATACCTTTTACTGGTTACGATGCTTTTCAGCGTAAATACAGCTGTTGCTCAGCAAAATCCGAATTATACGCAATACATGTATAATACCATGACGATTAATCCCGCCTATGTAGGGTCAACAGATTACCTGAATATCACGGCAGATTATAAAGCTCAGCTCACCGGTATTGACGGAGCACCCGAAACAAATAACATTGGTATTGAAAGTCCGGTAACTTATAATGTGGGTTTAGGTATGAATATAACCCGCGACGTTTTAGGCCCCATAGAAGATCTAAAGGTTGATGGAAATTTTTCGTATTCCCTGGAATTGGGATTAGAAACGAAGTTGGCCTTTGGGCTTAAAGCCGGTTTTAGGGTGTTGAATGTAGATTTTACCAAAGGAATCTATGAGAACCCCAATGATCCTGCGTTTATGAACAATATCGATAACCAGTTTCTGGGAGTTTTAGGTGCAGGAACTTATTTATATACCAATAAATGGTATATAGGTCTTTCCACTCCAAATTTCTTTTCGGAAGAATATTATAATGAGGAAGACACCAGTGTAGAAACCGAAGAATTAAGCATTTTCTTAATAGGCGGGTATATTTTTGACATTAATCCCCGCATCAAATTTAAGCCCGCAGTTCTTTTTGATTACGTCCAGGGAGCTCCGCTGCGTACCAATCTTTCTGCAAACTTTTTATTTAATGAGAAATTTACCCTTGGAGCTGCTTACAGTATGGATGCAGCAGTGAGTGCACTTGCGGGTTTTCAGATCACAAATTCCATTTTTATAGGGTATTCGTATGACTACAGTACTTCAGATTTCAATCAATATAATGATGGAAGTCACGAGCTCCTAATCAAATTCTCCCTGGCGCGTAAGCGTGGAGCGACCTATTCACCACGTTTCTTTTAAACAACTTAATATGACACGACAATACATTTTAATTTTTACGCTTCTGTTAGGGTACAGCACTTTCGGACAAAAAAATCTAAAGGAGGCTAATTCACTTTTTGAGCGTTTAGCTTATGCAGAAGCGGCAACTGCTTATGAAGCATATTTAAAAGATGCTCCCGATGTATCGGCACAGACCTGGAAGCATATAGGAGAGACCTATTATAACCTGAAAGATTACGTAAAAGCAAGTGAGGCATTTATGAAGTGGTACAATATGGAGGGTGCAGGAGCCAGTTTGCAAAATAGTTTTCTGTATTACGATACGCTGAGACGCCTTATGGAGTATGAAAAAGCCCATCGACTTATGGAACGCTATTTAAAAAGTTATGGAAATCCTGATGAATACGGCTGGTACAGTGAAGAACGATCTCGTTTTGAAGAATTGCGCAGGGCTGATACACTTTATACACTAAAAAACCTGGAGTTTAATTCCCAGTACGCTGATTTTGGTGGGAGCTTTTATCAGAATGCTTTTGTATTTACATCTTCGAGAAACAAAGAAGCAAACCAAATCTATGAGCGAAATAATACGCCTTATTTATCCCTCTATAAAATTTTAAACCCAAATGCGGGTACTGACCAGGATGTACAATTGTTTAATAAAGAATTAGAGACGCCTTATCACGATGGCACATCGAGTTTTACGGCAGATGGAAAATACCTCTACTATGCATCCAGTTATCAAACGGGAAAGAAAAAGGTATTTCAGGACGATAAGCGTAACTATTTTAAGATTTACCGGGTAGATTTAACGCAGAAAAATTATAAGAAGGAATTACTTGACTTTAACGGAGAAGATTATTCTACCGGTCAGCCTTTTATAACACCGGACGGTAAAAGGCTTTTTTTCTCTTCAGATATGCCGGGAGGTTATGGAAAGGCAGATATTTATGTCTGCGATGTTTACGAAGACGGGACGACTTCAAAACCTGTTAATCTTGGGCCCAATATCAATACACTGGCAGATGATTTCTTTCCCTTCTATAAAAACGGCGTATTGTATTTTTCTTCTGCCGGTCACGTAGGTTTCGGCGGGCTTGATAATTATAAGTCTTTTTATAAAGATGGGCTGTATGGGGTCGCAATTAATTTAGGACCTGTTATAAATACCAATGCAGATGATTTTGCATATATAGAGTGCAGGGAACCTCAAATGGGATTTATATCTTCAGACCGTGCAGGAGGTCAGGGAGATGACGATATTTATGGTTTTGATTATAATTTAGATGCCTGCATACAGTACCTCTCCGGTACGGTTTACAATCTGGAGACTCAGGAGCCGGTTCCCGGAGCCACAGTAACCGTCTATCTTGATGATAAACAAAAATACCAGGAAGTCAAAACAGATCAAAATGGAACCTATAACATAGAGGTTCTCTGTGAAACGGATTATTTCATAGAAGCTTTTAAAGCCGGTTTTAGTAAGGATGGTTTAGAATTGAGCACTGATATTTTACCAGATCGAAAAATGGAAATGCTGGACTTTAAGCTTAAAGATCTTTCCGAAATTTTCACGATTGAAGATGAGATTGAAAAAATCAAGGTAGATCCTATCTATTTTGACTATTACCGTTATAATATTAATAATGTTGCGGCAATTCAACTTCAAAAAGTGGTAGATGTTATGAATGCCTACCCGGATATGGTGATTAAAATTGAATCGCATACAGATCAGCGAGGTACCGACTATTTCAACAAGGTACTATCTACAAACCGGGCAGAAGCTACTCGCGACTGGCTTATAAACAATGGTATAAGCCCGCAGCGTATTGAAAGTGCTATTGGTTATGGAGAGTCAAGACCTGTAAACAGTTGTGATGAAGATGGAATTAATTGTACAGAGGTAGAATATTCAGAAAACAGAAGGTCTGAATTTATTGTAATCAAACGCTAAATAGAGTAAAATTGAATAGAAAATCCAACCCCGGAGTCTTATGGACTTTGGGGTTGGATATTTTTTAATCTCATAGAATTTTTTTTGAAATGCTGTTCGGTTTTAAAATAATGATTATCAGTTATTTAATAGTATTTCAAATCTTTAAATAGAAAATTCAGTCTGTGCTAAAATGTTAAAATTCGGCAAAATAAGGAATTCCGTAAAAAATTCTGAACTCCAATTCGGTTCTTTGTTTCAGAGCAAATTTAAAGCTGAAAACATTACTTTTTTAGATTTCAAAAAAGGATGGCAGGTCACACTCTTTATAAATATGACTCGTAAGCTGTAGGGGGCGTATCGGGTTCTATGATGGGAGTAAGATCTGCCTTTTCCGTTTT
>CAYNMH010000097.1:4539-12921 GCA_964398145.1 uncultured Flavimarina sp.
GAAGTCTCGAAATTCTTCTTTGGAAAGTGACTCTCGTGTTTTACGCAATATGCTTTTTAAGTTTTGCAATGGTTTTAGTTGGATTTTCTGCTTTGAAAATAAAACTTCCGGCCACCAAAACATCTGCACCGCAGTCAATGAGTTCGCGGGCATTTTGATCTGTAACTCCGCCATCAATCTCGATAAGCGCATCCGAATTATGAGTTGTAATCAATTCTTTAAGGCTTCTTATTTTTCGGTAGGTATTTTCAATAAAGCGCTGCCCTCCAAAGCCGGGATTCACGCTCATAATAAGAACCAAGTCAATATCTGAAATAATATCCTTTAAAAACTCAACCGGTGTATGAGGGTTAAGGGCAACACCCGCTTTCATACCAGCCTGTTTAATAGCCTGAAGTGTGCGATGCAGATGGGTACATGCCTCGAAATGAACGGTTAAGTTATGTGCCCCGAGATCTGCAAAAGTTTGTATATAGCGATCAGGATCAGTGATCATAAGATGCACATCAATGGTTTTTCTGGCATGTGTCGTTATAGCTTTTACCACAGGCATTCCAAAGGATATGTTGGGCACAAAAACTCCGTCCATAATATCTACGTGAAACCAATCTGCCTCACTGGCGTTTACCATTTTAATGTCTCGTTCCAGATTTGCAAAGTCGGCAGCAAGAAGGGAAGGGGCAAGCAGTGTAGTTTTCATAACTAAAACATATTGATACTGCGAAGCTACTACATTTTTGACAGTATTGCTTCCACCGCACTTACAGTCTCGTTTAGTTTGGGGTTTTCCAGAAGTCTTAGGAAGGTGAGATAGCTTTCGAGCTTATCAAATATGTTACTATTAAGCGGAGTCAAAAACCCTCCTGCATAATCATTGAAAGCACGGTTTTGTACCTGACCTTCAGAGATTATGGTTAGGTTTTTATGCCTGTTATCACTTTTAATTACGTCGTATAATGCCAGCACCTTGAGTTTATCTCCTTCCAGAAGTTGTAGAAAGTTTCCGCCGCGGTAAGCCAGGAAACCAGATATTTGATAGATTTCGTTGTTTGCAATTGTTTTAGTGAAAATAGTATTAAGCTCTTTCTGGTAAGGGGTTATGCAAATATCACTTACGTAAACAAGTTGGTAGATCATAGCTATACTAAAAATCCCCGGTAATCAGCCGGGGATTCATTCATCAATCAAAAAACGAACAGTTATGATGAACTGTTGTTGCGTTAAATATCTTTCTTTGGGACGTGAGCAATTTAGTAAAAAACCTGCTTATCTCCTTATTTTTAACGAATTCTTGTAAAATCTCCTAGCCCAGGTAGGTTTTTAAGATTTTACTGCGAGAGGTATGCTTAAGGCGACGTATTGCTTTTTCTTTAATTTGACGTACACGTTCACGAGTAAGCTCAAAGGTTTCGCCTATTTCTTCAAGAGTCATAGGTTGTTGATTTCCGAGGCCGAAATACAAACGTACCACATCTGCCTCTCGTGGAGTGAGTGTTTCTAAAGCACGCTCAATTTCAGTGCGTAAAGATTCGGTGATAAGCTCACGATCTGGGTTTGGTGACTCACCGGAACGTAAAACGTCATACAGGTTAGAATCTTCACCGTCTATTAATGGAGCATCCATACTTACGTGTCTGCCGGCATTTTTCAGTGATTCTTTAACATCGTTGATCGTCATGTCTAGCTCTTTAGCAATCTCTTCAGGACTTGGAGGACGCTGATTAGCCTGCTCTAAAAACGCATAGGTCTTATTTATTTTATTGATAGAACCTATTTTATTTAGTGGAAGACGTACAATACGAGACTGTTCGGCTAATGCCTGAAGAATAGATTGTCTAATCCACCATACTGCGTAGGAAATGAATTTAAAACCACGGGTTTCGTCAAAGCGCCTGGCGGCTTTAATGAGACCCAGGTTCCCCTCATTGATGAGATCGGGGAGTGTAAGGCCTTGATTTTGATATTGTTTAGCTACCGAAACTACAAATCTCAGGTTAGCTTTGGTTAATTTTTCAAGTGCACGTTGATCACCAGCTTTGATGCGTTGAGCGAGCTCTACCTCATCCTCTGCTGTTATAAGATCTACCTTGCCAATTTCCTGAAGGTATTTATCTAAAGAAGCGGTTTCCCTGTTGGTTACCTGTTTAGTAATCTTAAGTTGTCTCATTTGACGTTTACGTATTAATGGTGCTTTATATCTGTTATACGTAAAACGCGAGTAAAAGGTTACACTTGTTTTGAGTTTTTTTTAGAAAAATTTAACAAGCATTAAAATTGTCAATTCAGATAATTTTATATCACACTTAAAATGAAGTGATTAAGTGCCAGTGCCTTTTGTTTTTAATTCTATTAATTTAACATTTACTTCCGTTAAAGCTTTGGTGTACATATCTTCAAAGGCTTTAAGATGGTTTTTTGCTTCGGTCAATTTAAGGGAATCCTTAATCAAATTTTCAATTTGTTGTAAATGATGCCCGTGTTTGGTCATTCCCAGGTTCATGAAACTGGATTTCATTTTATGGGCCTTTTTGCTGGCTTCAAGGTAGTATTCGCTCGCTATGCATTTACGCAGACTTCTAAAATCATCAGGGGTTTCCTGTATAAATACTTCCAGAAGGGAAATCACAAAACTTTTATCATTATCAAAAATTTCGAGTAACTGAGCAATATTTACCGAATCCAGTTGCTCGGGTTTCACAACCGGTTCTGGGACATCTCCGCTATTTTCTGTAAGTGATAGGGTTTTAGTATCATCTACCAGCCACAACAGGACTTCTTTTAAAGCTTCTTCTTTTAAAGGTTTAGTCAGGTAAAAATCAATACCTGCATAAATTGCTTTTTTTCGGGATTCGGGGAAGACGTCTGCAGAGCAGGCTACGATGGGAACTTTTTTAATCGCATCTCTATTAGATTGTCTGATGGCAGCAATAGCTTCAAGACCATTCATTATGGGCATATGCATATCCATCAAAATAAGGTCATAATCTAAATTGCCGCTTTGGTATATTTGCACCGCTTCCTTTCCGTTCTCGGCGATATCTGCTTCTACACCCAGCCCGTTTAGGAGTTGTTTGATGTAAAATTGGTTCATTTTATTATCTTCTGCGACCAGTACCCGCAATCCCCTAAGATTGGTATTTTTGGCTAAATCCTGATGGGAATTGTTTTTAAGGCTTTTGAGTTTACTTTTCTTAAAATTCACGCTGAAGAAAAACTCAGAACCTTTATCGACCTCACTTTTTGCCTGGAGTTTACCTTTTTTCAGGTGTATCAATTCTTTTGTAATCGCTAGTCCCAGACCGGTACCGTTTATTTTGGCATTTTCCGGACTTTCCACCTGATAAAAACTGTCAAAAATGGTTTCCATTTTTTCCTGAGGGATACCTATCCCCGTATCAGACACCTTAAAATTGAGTCCTATCTCCGCATCATTTTCAATTTCTACAGAAACTTCAAGTTTGATGGAACCTTTATGGGTGAATTTTATGGCATTACCTATAAGATTGGTCAAAATCTGATTCAGTCGAAACTGATCACCCACTACCACATCTGGAACCTGCTCATCAATTTGTGCAGTAAGTTGAAGTCCTTTTTCACGGGCTTTGATCTCAAATCCATTTGCCAGATTATACACCACTTCCCGAAGATTAAAATCGAGGGATTGAAGCGTTAATTTACCTGCCTCAATTTTTGAAAAATCAAGAATGTCATTTACAATGGACAGCAGGTTTTTAGCAGAAAAAGAAATACCGTCCAGATTTTTGCGAAGGGTTTCGCTATCCGGATTTTCATTTTTAGAAAGTAATTCTGAAAGTCCAAGAATTACGTTAAGCGGTGTGCGTATCTCGTGACTCATATTGGAAAGAAACGTAGATTTAGCTTCTGCCGCTTTTTCTGCACTTATACGTGCTTTGAGCGTATCCTTGCGCTTCGAGATATTTCGCAAAAGAACGGTAAAACTTTCAACGGGACTTGTGTAATTGTTGCTGGTAGAAACTTCATACGTTTCTTTGTTTCCATCCTTCGTTAATAAATCGATTTCGATACGCCTGTTGATGACACTCTTCTTAGAGTTATCATACAGATTTTGAATATCCAGTTTGATTTTTTGAGCAACATATTCTGGAAATAGCTCATAAATTCCTTTTTCAAACAATTCGGCTTTTGAAAGTTCAAAAATGGAAGCTCCCAGTGTGTTCGATTCTAAAATAGTTCCATATTCGTCAAAAAGAATATAACCATCCATCAGATTTTCAAGTACATCTGTATTGGAGATGAGGCTGGAGTCCCGATTATTATTTAAAGCAGACCCGGCTTTTTCTTCGATTATGGGCGGAAAAATTATTTGACTCGTATTGGATTCTTTTAATAGCGATGAAAACAATTCAGGAACCACATCAGTAAGACAGGAAACAGCAGGAATATGTTCAAAATAATCTAAAAAATCCCGTTGCGTTTCAGAATAAACAGAATCTACAAAGTCCTGACCAAATGTACTTCCAAACTCCTGGTGAATGGCAGCCGACTCTTCTTTAATTCGGCGAAAGCAATTGATAAGGTCCACCACATTTTTATCTGAAAGATCGGTATGCAGCCGTATTTGTAAATCTTCAACCTGGTCTTTAGTTGCTTTTCGCTCCGGATCTTCATCTTTAAATTTTTTGAGTATGGTAAGAATGTAGAGTTGCGCAATACTTATTTCTTGTAGCTTTCCTGTGTGGTAAAGCGGTGCAAATGCATCGGAGTTGGCAATTACAGGAAATTTTGATTTGATTTCTTCCCTTAATTTATCTTCGGTATTGATATAGCGGGAATCGTGAATAATAAGATAGCGCTCCAGTTCGATATAAAATCTAAGTGTGCATAGATTTTTAAGATAGTCTTCTTCAGGGAATTGAAAGCTGTCAATTTTGGAACGGATAATCACTAGACGTGCACTTTCCGACCCCAGATTCATCAAGTAACCCAAAAAATCAGGCTTGCCGCTTTCATTAGAAAACTCTTGATTAATACTTTTAACCCGATGGTTAAACAGACGATCTATGAATGTACTCATTGATTTGCAAAAAAATCTATCTTGGTAAAAATAAACAATTTTGACGATGAAGCAATTTTATTCTTGTAAGAAAAGACTGTATTTATCTCTTTTCTAATGTATTACGAATAGTAATGATATATTGCAAATAAAAAAGAGCCCAACTAATTATTGAGCTCTTTATTAATGTATTACTGTTTTAAAGCCAGATTTCAAACTTACCGACTTTAAACTATTTTACTTCAAACTATACCCGTACGTGACCATCACCATACACATAATATTTATTAGTAACCAGCTGTTTCAGTCCAAGCGGACCTCTGTGATGCAATTTATCTGTACTAATAGCTAGCTCTGCACCAACTCCCATTTGACCGCCGTCTGTAAAGCGGGTAGAGGCGTTGTGATAAACCGCAGCCGTATCAATATTTTCCATAAACTGCTGTGCAATTTGATTATTTTCAGTTAGAATAGCACTGGAGTGCCCACCACTAAATTTGTTGATTTTTTCGATAGCCTCGTCGATAGTATCCACCGCACCCAAGACAATTTTCATAGCTAAAAATTCTTCATACCATGTATCTTCAGATGGAATTACTGAGTTTTCGCTAAGGATATCTTTCGATTTTCCATCTGCTAGAACTTCCACACCCTTAGCTTCCAAAATATCTTTCAATTCCTGAATACGCGATTCATAATTTGGTAAATTTTTATCTATAAGCACTTTGTCTAAAGCATTACAGCCCGAAATTTTATCGGTTTTAGCATTTATAATGACTTCAACGGTTTTTTTCCAATCTGCTTCTGGATGTACATATAGGAAATTATTACCTCTACCACTTACTAAAACTGCGCACTGTGCGTGTTGCTTAACGAAAGCTATAAGACGCTCGCCTCCGCGGGGAACAATTAAATCCAAAGGTTGGTCTGGGTTTCTGAGAAACTCCTGAGTTTCTTCGCGATTTAACTGCAACATGGTAATCCAATCCTCCTCGATATTATTCTCCCGTAAAGCCTGTTTCCAGCAATCTACTAGCACCACATTACTATGATATGCTTCTTTACCTCCTTTAAGCAATATTTTATTATTTGCTTTAAAAGCTAGCACGGCAGCTTCAATGGTTACGTCAGGTCTGGACTCATAAATGATTAAAATAGTACCAAAAGGTGCTGTCTTATTAATAATATTTAATCCACTATCCAGTGTGACATTGGATATTTCCTGACTTACCGGATCATCCTGATTACGTACTTCCTGAATCGCCTGGATCATTCCTGCGATTTTTTTATCATTAACCACAAGACGATCGTATAAGGCCTGATCATCACGATTAAAAGCTTCGAGGTCTTTCTTATTAGCGTCTAAAATTTCTTTTCTTCGATCGTCAATAATCTTAATCATTGAGTCGAGTACTTTATTTTTTATATCTGTATTTAATAATTGCATATTCTTCTTTTTTCGGATTCGTTCTGAACCAAGGTTATTTATTTGAATTCTGAGAATTTAGTTCCGATCTCTTTTCCATCCAATAAATCGACAATCACATTAGGCCGTTTACCATTTGCGATGTAACAGGTTATATTTTTGCGGGCGGTTTCCTTGGCTATTTTCAATTTTGACTTCATTCCGCCTCGTCCTTCACCCTCGGCTTTTCGATTCTCCTGAACGTATTTTTCAACATTTTGCTCAGGATGTACCTCATTTATTTTCTGAGAATCATGATCGTCGGGGTGACCGGTGTAAAGACCGTCTGTATCTGTAAGCAGGATTAATGCATCTGCATTAATTAGTTCGGCTACCAGACTTGCCAGTTCATCATTGTCAGTAAACATGGACATCGTAAGTGAAACTGCATCATCTTCATTTGCTATGGGTACAATACCTTCTGAAAGCAGTCCCTCATAGCAATTTATCATATTTTCTCGATGTTTACCGGGAGCAAAATCACGTTTGGTTGCCAGCAATTGTGCGCAATGCATACCAAAGCTATTGAATAAAGTATAATAGTGACGCATCATACGCGGCTGTCCTACCGATGAGAATATTTGTCTTCGAGTAGAAGGATCTTCATAATTGCATTCTCCCAATACCTCTTTACCTGCAATCGCAGAACCGGAAGATACCAACACGGGCTGATATCCTTTTTCGTACAATTCTGCAATTTGTCTTACGAGTTCGTGTAGTACAGGTCCAACGATTCGGTTGTTCCTGTTTGTCATTACGTTAGTTCCTACTTTTATAACTACGCGTTTTTTTGTCTTCATTTTATTTTTCTTTACCGAGTTCTGTTGCACGGTTGAACGCTGCATAAGCAGCTTCCTTTATTAATTCTTTTACATTATTATCTTCCATCGAGTCCAGAGCCGCACGCGTTGTACCTCCTTTAGAAGCCACACGATCCATCCAGGTTTCTGGAGAAAGATCTGATTCATTAAAAAGCGTCACCGCTCCTTCAAAGGTTTGTGAAACCAATACTCTGGAGTCATTGTCTGAAAAGCCCATTTTTAAAGCTGCTTCAAGCATTGACTGCATGAAGTAAAATATATAGGCAGGTCCGCTTCCAGAAATTCCTGTAGAAGCGTCAATGAAATTCTCCGTTTCTACGTGAATCGAAGCACCGGTTGTATCTAATAAACTACGTACTGTAAGTAATTCAATACGACTTACTTCTTTCGATTCTGTGAATGAAGTAACACCTTTACCCACTTTTGCTGGCAGATTAGGCATTGTGCGTATCACTTTTTTGATACCCAAACCTTCCTGAATTGTTTTTATAGTTACCCCAGCCATTAAGGAAACAAAAACCTGTTCCTCATTGATATAGGGCTTAATAGACTCAAATAGAGATTCTTTATGATAGGGCTTTACCGCTAAAAAGATGACATCTGCTTTAGGAACGCAGTCTTCAATGCTATCATAAGCATCAAATTGTGCCATCGTTGATAAAGCTTCAGTTTTTTGAGGGGAGACATCGTAAATCATTAATTTACGCTTTCCAAGAAATGGAGACGTCGCCATTCCTTCTGCATAGGTTAGACCCATATTGCCTGCACCCAATACTAATACTTTCATTAGATATATTTTAATTAATTAGTTCGCTCTATTTAGTGCAAGGATCATGCGAGAGTCCGGATTTACAGGGAGTTACTTTCTTTTTTAAAACCAATATCTTCTGAGGTCTTTAATAATAAGGCCTGAAAGGTTTTTGGTAACGAAATGTTAAAAAATACTGAGTATTTGAAATTTTCATATTTGGCAGAAAATCTGCCAAAACCTGTAGTTCTGTCAGTTTTATTACTTCGGAAGCCTTGTCATCACTAGCATTGTAAATAAATTCATATTATTT
>CAYNMH010000098.1:0-12706 GCA_964398145.1 uncultured Flavimarina sp.
AGGCGAAAGCAGATCGGTTGTGGTGTAATCAAGATTTTTGAGTTTACGAAAGCGTTTGTAAAATGCCTGCTCCGGCGCAAAATGCAAAACCTTATGAGAAGCCGAAAAGAAATCGGTATCGTTTTTTAAATATAACCAAAGCAAGCGATGCCGTTCCAGTGAGAGGGTTGATGGGGATAGCACATTTTCCCGCTGGGTTCCATATCCGTAGGGCAGAAATTTTTTAAAGGAACGGCCATCAATAGGGTCTGTATATCGGGATCCCTTGAGCAATGTGGCTAAAAAAGGTCTGGCAACATAACTGAGGCGTATAAGCACCGGTCTGGGTACTGTATTTAAAATGCGTTTAAAAATACGACCTGTTATACCTGAAGATCTCCCCAATTCTCTCCGGTTTTAATACGATGCAACTGCATTTCTGAAACTCCAAATTGTTTTGCCAGTACTTTTAAGCGAGTACGGCGGTTGGGGTCCAGCAGTTTTTTTTTAAGCACTTTAGCCTCTGCATAACTCAATTTGGTGTAATGTCGCTCCCCGGAAGTACGCCGCTTAATGTCTAAAGGACTTGTTTTCTGATGCGCATAACGCTCTTTATGAGTGGCCCACTTCAGATTTTCCAGTCTGTTATCGGTTTTATCGTGGTTGAGGTGTAAAACAGATTTTTCATTTGTGCCAGGAGTTAGAAAAGCTTTTGCGAGGAGTTTGTGTAAGTAAAAATTGCGCCGTTTTCCATTTTTAAGCTTCACATTTACCGTGACATAACCATTTATGCTTCCGCCTTTAATGAGACTACCTTGCGGGTCTTTAATATAGCTGCGCACGCGACCGTAATTAGATAAACCCAGCCTGTAGGACTCTTCCCAGTCATCTTCGCGAAAATCCATCCATGTTTCTAATTGCATGGTTCGATAGGTTTATATTAGTTGTAAGTGGGCTGAGCTTTGAAAGGGGCTTCTTCATCGCTGCTTATTCCTAAAGCCTCATAAATATAGTCAAAAGTTGAAAGAAGTTGTGGTTTTCCATCTACAATGGCTACATCGTGCTCAAAGTGTGCACTGGGTTTGTTATCCCGGGTAGTGATTGTCCAGCCATCGCGATGTTGCTTAATGCGATGAGTGCCCATATTAATCATAGGTTCTATAGCAACCACCATACCTTCAGTAAACTTTTTACCGCGACCTCTTCTGCCATAATTAGGCATTTCAGGATCTTCGTGCATTTTACGACCTAGACCATGGCCTACGAGCTCACGTACGACACCATAGCCGTGATCTTCGCAATATTTCTGTATAGCATAGCCCACATCTCCTACACGGTTCCCGGTTTTAAATTGCTCAATACCTTTATACAAGGATTCTTTAGTCACCTGTAAAAGCTTTCGGGTTTCGGCAGCCACTTCACCAACTTCAAAAGTATAAGCGTGATCTCCATAAAAACCATTTTTAAAGGCGCCACAATCTATAGAGATAATATCACCTTCTACTAAAGGCTTATCATTAGGAATACCGTGAACAACCTGTTCGTTTGGACTCATACAAAGCGTATTGGGAAAATCATACATTCCCAAAAAACCGGGTTCAGCGCCATGGTCACGAATAAACGTTTCGGCCAGTTTATCGAGATGTAAGGTTGTAATCCCGGGTTTTAACTCAGAAGCCAGCAGACCTAAAGTTTTAGATACGATCAGCGCACTTTCGCGCATGAGTTCCAGTTCTTCCCTCGTTTTTGTAATTATCATCAGGTTGTTTTTTGAGCGCACAAAGTTACAAAGAATACCCGCACTCCTTTACAGATTAAAGGTTAAACTCTAACCGGATGCACAATCTTGATGAGGCTTTTCTGAAATTTACGGTGCCAGCCTTGATAGTAACTAAATGTTATTTGGTCTCAAAGTCTGGTATTGTCGCCAAAGTTTTGAATAGTTGTGCTTTGGCTTTGTAAAGTTTATTGTTGACTTCAATGGCTTTGAGCTGGCTGTCTATCAATTTCAATTCGCGGGAATTAATTAAGAAAATAGAGCTTTCCCCCACCTGATATTTCCGTAGTTCAGCTTCAAGCATCGTGTTATAATTGATTACTAAATCCCTTACCAGTTCCTGCTGGTCCTGAAGAATCTCAAGCTCTGTATTTACAGCCCTTATTTTATTCTGAAGGGTTAGTCGTGTATTGATAAGGTCAAATTCACCATCCCGTAATTTGAGCCTGGCCAGCTGAAGATCTCCGCGTTCTTTTCGTAAAAACAGAGGCATGCTGAAGCGTAAGCCGGCTTTATAATTCTGGGTGTAAAAGGAATCAAAATTACGCGGCTCTGAGGTAATAAAATTATAGTTGACATCAATAACAGGAAGGAGTTTATTCGCCTTTAATCGCCTGTCCACTTCGAGTGCCTGTACCTTATAATCAAGGGAGCGCATTTTAGGATGGGTGTCAATTTGAAAATCAACCAGATCAAATTCGGTGATTTGCAGGGTAGAGCTTATTTCTTCACTCAATTCTACATCAGGGTACACAGAATCTTGTAATTCAACCGGAATATTGTTACCAAGCCATAAAAAATTAGAAAGTTCAAGTTTAGCCTTTTGATATTCAAGACGCACTTCTTGCAGGCTCAGTTCCCTGCTTTGTACGCTAATTTTTGCTTCGGTTGTATCAATTAAAGGTATTGCACCGGAAAGGGCACTGGTTCTAATACCTATAAAACGCTCGGTAGTGTTTTCTAAAAATCGCTGGTAGAGCAACACTTTCTGATAGGCCTGCAGCCATTCAAAATAAGCTACCGAAGCTTCATATAGAACAGAAGTCACCGCGAGTTCCAGATCTGCACGGGCTTGTTCCCTGTAGTAACGAGCCTGTCTTAAGGTTGCCATCCGCTCGTTAATCCACAATCCTTGGCCTAATGAAGCCGAGATACCCGCAGTATAAAGACCCTCTTCAGGTACTGTGTTTTGAGGGTTGAGGTAGTAGCCTTCATTTTGTTCAAATTGCGTTTTCAAATCAATTCCATACCAGGTAGGAATTTTAAAAGTGGCGTTTAGTAAATCATAGTATTCAGTATCCTTAAATACTTTTTGATCAAAATCAACTTCAATTTTAGGGTCAAAGCCACCACGAGCTTTCAGCAGTTTTGCATCACCGGTTTCACCAATGAGATAAGCCTGCCGTGCCAGCGGATGATTTTGCTGTACCGTGTACAGGTACTCATCAAAGCCCAAAACAGAAAGGCTGTCGAGCTGAGCTTTTAACGAAGTGCTGCTTAATGCCAGTAAAATGCTAAACCAAATTAGGATTCTCATTTTTTCTTATCTGTTTGAGCGCTAGATGTATCGGGTGTATAATAGTTAGGAGGGAAGCCGTTAAGCTGACGCCATAGTTCGTACCAAATAGGTACATCCTCAAGCAGTGCCAGCGTGTTGGCTCCAGAACCCGCCCTTAATGCTTCAGGCCAGGGCTCTTCATCAGGGTCTGGTGCCAGCAGGATTCTGTATTTACCGTTGGCGCTTATAAAGCGCTCAATAGCAACAACCTCGCCTCCAAAAGTCCCTAAAGAATTATAAGGCCAACCGCTGAAAACTATAGATGGCCAGCCGTCAAACTGAATCCGTACTTTTTCACCTTCGTGAATCAGAGGTAAATCTATAGGACGTACAAAGGTTTCTACAGCTAAATCATATTTGGAAGGCATAATACCCACAAGTGGCTGCCCTTCTTTGAATGTTTCACCCACACCGCCAATAATGGCTTTGGTAATGTAGCCATCCTGAGGAGCTCTAATATAGTACATGTCGTCGCGAATGTCGTAGTTGGTACGATCGTTCTCGAGTTTGCTTACGGCAGCTTCAGAATCAAATTGATTAGAAAGTGCAGTAGATCGCTCACTTTGTGCTTTTGAAATTTTATCAGCATACTCAGCGCCAAGACGGTTTATTTCAATCTGAGCATTAATGAGTTCGTTGCGGCTTGCTAAGAGTTTATTCTCCTGCGAAACAAGTTTGGCTTGAGTTTCCTGCAGTTTCAGTCTTTTTTCTTCAACATCTGTCACGGCTTTCAGGCCTTCTTGTTGAAGTGCAAGAGTACGCTCATATTGACGTTCTGCAATAGATAAATTGGTTTTTGCTGCCTCAAAATCTATAGAGTCACTTTTTATTTTAAGTAGCGCCTGTATCCGTTTGTTCTCGGCTTGTTCCAGTTTTAGCACCCGTTCATTTTGCAATGCTTCGATCTGATTAGTCAGTGCTGTTACTTTTTGGGCGTAAGAAGCAACCGAATTTGTTTTAGCCAGAACCTGTTTTTCGGTAATTTCTACCAAAAGCGGATCAAAATATTCGGTTTTAACTTCAGAGATGAATAAAATGGTATCCCCTTTATTTACATGGTCACCTTCGCGAACGTACCATTTTTCCACACGTCCGGGTATGGGAGATTGGATAGTCTGGGGGCGCTGTTCCGGGGTTAACGTAGTCACATAACCTATTCCCTGAATGGTTTGCGTCCAGGGTAAAAACAGAATAATGACCAAAATAATTGTAAATACCTGTAAAAAACGGTTGAAATAGGTATAATGTTTTTTATCCAGAATTTTTCTAGCTGCCTTGTATTTTGAAAGGTCAAGCGTATGATTATGCTTGTTGTGCGAAATGTTAAGCATTGCGTTTAATTTTGGGATAATTTACCTTTTTCCAGCAGCAGGGTACGTTCACAGCATTCACGCCAGGTTTCATCCTGACTGGCTACTATAATGGCCCAGGGGTTGGCTTTATCAAATAGAAAATTGATAATACGCTCTTTTTCGTCCTTAGCAACCTTATCCAGCGGTTCTTTAAGAATAAGTAATTTGGGTTTGCGTACAATACTTCGCGCCAGAACAATCTTTTTACCTATTGTGCGGGATAAGCGTTGTCCTTCCGGATAGAGCAGTGTATCCAGACCTTTAGGCTGATTTTTTACAAAATCACCAAGTCCTGTTTTTTCAATAGCCCAGTTGATATCTTCTTTTGAGATAGAGGGGTCACCAAAGGTTATATTATCCTTAATAGAACCTTCAAAAGGAGTTTCTTCCGGGAGGGATTGACCTAAAAAGGAGCGGTAATGATTCAGGTTAATACCTTCCAGAGATTTTTCATTAACATATACAGAACCGGAAGTAGGTTCAAAAATTCCGGCTAAAATCTTGAGTAAAGTAGATTTACCGGAACCGTTATTACCCAGAATAAGTACGCGTTCGCCTGGGCTAACGGTGAGATTTATATCCTTTAGAATCTGTCTTTTATCTTCCGGATCGTTGTAGCCCACATTGCGCAACTCCAGACTTATGGAGTCATTAGCATTAAAAGGTTTGGTAAGTTCCTGTGACTCCAGATCTTTATCTACTACCTGACCGATTTTCTCTAATGCAGTAAGCATATCATACAGGTTTTCAAGGCCAAAAATTAATTTTTCAACAGAGTTGATTATCAATACGATAACAATTTCGGCGGCAACAAACTGACCAATGTTCATCTGCTGGTTGAGTACTAAAATTCCCCCAATAAGAAGCAAACCTGCCGTTACCAGCACTTTAAACGCTATCATTTGTATAAACTGAAGACGCAAAATTTTAAAGTGATTTTCACGGGCGTCCAGATAATCGTTAACCAGAGCGTCATTCTTATTCAAAGCCAGGCTGGTTTTTCCGGAAAGTTTAAAACTTACAAGAGTTCGGGCAATTTCCTGAATCCAGTGTGCTATTTTATACTTGTATTTAGATTCGGTTAAGCTCGTTTGTAAACCTTTATTTCCTGTGAATTTAAAGACCAAATAGACTAATAATACCAGCAACACCCCGTAGAATATGAAAAAGGGATGGTAAAATGAAAGCAGAATAAGGCCAAAAATGATTTGAACTAAAGCCGACGGAAAATCAAGAACCAGTTTAAAAAGAGACTTTTGTACTGTGAGCACATCAAAAAAGCGATTGGCCAGTTCAGGTGGGTAAAAGCGACTTAATTCACTCATTTTAATTTTAGGAAACCGGTAACTAAACTCAAACGAAGCTCGCATAAAAATTTTCTGCTGAAGATTTTCAACAATGCGTATCTGCATAATCTGCAAAGCACCTACAAATGCAACTCCTACAGTCACCACAACGACCAGAATAATCCAGGATGTGCTTATTTGAGCTCCCTGAATAAGATTTACAATAGCCTGAATTCCTAAGGGAAGTGACAGACTTACTAAACCTGCAAATATGGCGTAGTATAAAATTTGCAGAAAGTCTTTTTTCTCCAGTTTTAATAGATTAGTAAATCGTTGCCAGGCAGATATAACTTCTCTTGCCATAAATTAAGAATTAAGTAGGTTTAGGGTAAGATGTTTAAAATAATGTGAGGGCGAAGTCTCGTCATCACATTCTGTAAGGGAGGAAAAGTGATCTTTTAAAAAATGATGGTGCAGAGAGTCTGCAAGAATGGTACTTGCGAGACTTGCGGGATACGGATAAGCCGGGTCAACTTCAGAAATCATTTCTTTCAACCGGTTTGAAAGTCTTTTGTAAATGGCAAAATATCCGCCCTGGTTCTCATCATCAACTTCCTTGGTCAAATAGGATTTGGAATACTCGTTAATCACGATTTTATTCAGAAAAACCTCGTTAATGTGATTAAACGATTGATCTTCTTCAACCTCACGCGTCACCACCTCTATAGCATTTAGAAGTTTTTCAACGGGATCTGTAAGGTTATTTGTTGCAAAAACCAACTGATATTCCTTCCAACCCCAATACCAGGACGTTAGATACAGTAAGAATTTGTGTTTATTTTCAAAGTATCTGTAAATAGAGCTCTCGGTAGATTCGATTTCGACCGCTAATTTTTTAAACGTGAAATTCTCAAAACCCAATTGATTTATTAGAATAATGCCAAATTTCACAATGCGCTTACCCAAATCTGACGATTCAGGGTCTTTGAGATAAATGCTTTCGTTAATCGAAATTTTAAGATTCTTAAGTAATGCGTCCACAAAAAAATATTTTCAACGCAAAAATAATAGTATTACTATCATTTTGGCTAGTGTTAATCTTTTTTTAACCGAAAACGATATAGTTAACGCATTGAAGGATTAAAACTTGTGTGGATTTAATATGTGGAAGTCATTTGGGCATCTACAGCAATTATGAAATCTGCTCTGTTCAAATGCTGGTTTTCTAATACGGAAAGATCGTCCTGGCTTACGGTAGAAATCGTCTTATAATTCAAATCTGGTCGTTCCTTTTTAAGGTACCACAGGATACCTTCAAAAAAATCACTGTGAAAAGCACCGTTATAATGCAGCACTAGTGAGTGCTCCTGATAATTTTTAAGAATGAAGTGGGCCATCGTAGCATCTTTGAGTGCTTGTGCCATCACAAGTTTTGGGCTTCCGTGCTCCCCCATCATTTTTAAAATTTCCTGATACTGAGGCAAATTGGGGTCAAAAGCTATGGGTAAAGGAGCAATCCAGTTTTTTTCGACATCGGGTAAACTATCTAGCGTTTTAAAACCTTCTTTGTGAACTTGAGAAGCATAGCGACGCGGCACATTTGTAGCAGCAAAAGCTATATTTTGACTTTTCGCCAATTCGAGCAGCGGCTGATAATCGGTTTTATGATTACTCCACAGCCGGGCCTGGTTACCTAACTCCTCAGTATCAAGGCTGTCTTTTAAGAATTGATCAACAGCAGCCTGATTGTCCGTTTCCAGCATTTCTGCCCCAAGAATTAGCTTTCTGGTTTTAAGAAGATCGGTAGCCAATTCCAGTTCAAGCCAGTGTGCAATAGGATTATTATGAAGTTCGCCAAAGAGCACCACATCAGCTTTGCTACTGATTTTTTCTACCACGGTTTTATAGTCAACCGGTTTTCCTTCAGCATTAAAAATTTTATAAGCCGGCTTATCCTGAGTAAAAGTAACTTGTGTATTGAAACAAACCAGAAGGCTGAAAATTAAATACCTGTACATCGTTTTTTAATTAAAATTAATGGTTTTTAATGCTACAGCGTTAAGCTTCTTTACTTTTTCACGGTCTTTAGCCGAGTTGATACGTACCTTTGTGGCTTAATTTTTTGTTATGGCTATTCGTTTTAAAGATTTGGGATTGTCTCAAAACCTGATTAAGGGGCTTACAGAGCTAGGAATTGTAGAACCTACTGCGATTCAACAACAAGTAATTCCGCTTTTACTTGAAGGGGGTGTTCATCTTGTAGGTCAGGCACAGACCGGAACCGGAAAGACAGCGGCTTACGGCTTACCTCTGTTGGAACGCATCAATCCATCTCAGAAAAGTATACAGGCTTTAATTTTATGCCCTACCCGTGAATTGAGTCAACAGGTAGCAAAACAATTATTTCGGTATACGAAATACACTAAAAAGATTTTCACCGAAGCTGTGTACGGGGGTGAAAAAATCGATATCCAGATTAAAAATTTAAACAGACCTACCCAGATCGTTGTTGCAACACCCGGCCGGCTTATCGATTTGCTTAACCGTAAGGCGATAGATTTAAGCCATGTGCAAACAGTAGTACTTGATGAGGCAGATGAGATGTTGAGCATGGGTTTTAAAGATCAATTAGATCAAATTTTGACACAATTGGTCGGCATTCAGGATAAGTGGTTGTTTTCGGCAACTATTCCTCATGGCATCAGGCAAATCGTAAATGAACATATGCGCGAAGATGCACATCGCATTCAGGTGAGCAGGGATGTGGTTAACAAAAATTTAGAGCATCGCTTCGTACACTGCGACGATGCTGATAAACTTGTTGTTCTTCTTGAATTTTTAAAAAGCCAAAAAAATGAGCGGGGAATCCTGTTTTGCAGGACTAAAGCTGCGGCTGCTAAGCTTGCAAAGCAACTACAGGCTAAAAATATCGCGGCAGAAGCATTACAGGGAAATATGTTGCAGAAGGAACGCGATAAGGTAATGCGGGCTTTTAAAAATGAAAGTCTGCGGCTTCTGGTAGCTACCGACATAGCTGCCCGTGGACTCGATGTTCAGGATTTAGCCTTTGTGGTGCATTACGAGATGCCTGATCAGGAAGAATATTATACCCATCGAAGTGGGCGTACAGCACGAGCAGGAAAAGACGGGCTTTCTATTGCCTTAGTAAATACCAAAGAATTACGCACGCTGCGTAAGTATGAAAAATCCCTTGAAATTGGGATTAGCGAGGTGAAGTTGAAACAATAGAATCATAAAGCTTTTAGGCAATTTTGGGAAAAATTTTGTATTTTATCGTGATAATTGTATATTTGAACGATAAAACGCCCAACTTATCGTGTTTCGCTTGCTTGTAACAGTCGGAATTTGCTGTTTGGCATCTACCCATATAGAAGCTCAAACAAGCAACTCAGCATATCTGTCACTTTCTGACGGCAGCATTGTTTTGGCCGATTTTGAAAATTGTAGCAGTACTCAAATAATAGAACCGGGTCGCTATGTGATGTACGACATTGCTGAAGGAGATACAGACCAGTTTTTGTACGGTATATACAATAGAATTCTATTTCGTATTGATCTTGATACCAAATTAGTTACAGAGCTGGGAACAATTACCAGTACTTCGCCCTACTTCACCAGCAGTAACTCCCTGGTTAGAGAACGTGAGGGCACATTACTAGCTGTTACCGAAGATAATCACGGTTCGCTTTTTCGCATTGATGTGAGTACCCTTGAAGCCACTTACCTTGGTTCAACAGGTTATGCTTCTGCGGGAGATTTAACCTTTATAGAAGGAGAATTATATCTTTCTGCAATGAATGGAAATCTGGTACAGGTTAATATCTCCGATCCGGCAGCAAGTATACGCGTGGGAAATATGAATAACGCGGGTTTTTCCGATATTTTTGGTGTTGTAACTGTGGTCACTGGCGAGCCTTGTACAGGAAACATTGATTATACAATGATTGCAACAGGAGGTCGCAGCGTAAGGTCAGTAAACACCGCTACTGGCGAAACTCAGGAATTGTGTACCAATCTACTGGGCAGGCAATCTATATACGGTGCAGCAGAGGTAAGTGTCCAAACTATTTGTAAAATGACGCTTACCCTGCAAGAGGTTGATCCTGTTTGTGCAGGGGAAGATTTTAGTGTGGAAAGCACTATATCTCCTGAAATACCTTTTGGAGAATATACGTATGAATGGTATTTGGAAGGGAGCTCCAACCTTTTGAGTACCGAAAGCACATTTACCGGTGCATTTACCGAAGATATAACGCTACGCTGCGTGATAACAGATACTGAACGAGTTGGTGAGTTTAAATCTGTTGAGGCAAATGTTTCAATACAGGTAGATCCTGCGCCGGTATTAGATGAGTTACCGGATGTGGAAATGGAAGAGATCTTCACTTTTCCGGAAATAACTGGTGATAACCTGCCTCAATCGTTACAATTTTACACGCAAACTTCCGGCCAGGGAGATCCATTTCATCCGGGTGATACTATTACATTCTCTGATGAAGAAACCTATCCGTTAGTTTTCTACGTTTATGCTGAAAACGAGTTGTTTTGTGCCGATGAAATTTCATTTCAGGTAACTTTGAATCCAAAGGCAGAAGTCATAGAACCAGAACCTGATACAACATCAGAGCCAACTGATTCTGATGAAGAATTGATAGACCCTCCTTTAGATATAATTAATGATATCCCTGTATCAGTCCCAAAATTTTTTACGCCTAATTCAGACGGATATCACGATTATTGGGATGTAAGTACCGCTCAAAATATATTTTTGGAAGGGGTGTATATATTCGATCGTTTTGGAAAGTTGTTACGTCAGCTTGATCCCGAAAATCCTTCCTGGGATGGCACTTACAGAGGGAAAAATATGCCAGGAACAGATTATTGGTTTTTAATAAGTTACCGCCAGGATCAAATTAGACAGGAGCTGAGAGGACATTTTACTCTAAAACGTTAAAATTATTAGTTCTGTATAATCCAATACACACTCCATAGAAAAACTAAATTCCAAAGTATGGTTCTTAGCCAGTTGAGTTGTACCAGTTTTTCCGGAATTCCATCACAACTTATTCTTCTTGAAATTTTAGAATGAAGGGGTACAAATTGAATAAAAGTTGACAACCATAAAATGAGCACTGCACACAGGCTGAAAATAGTGTACACATCAGGACTTTGATTTACCTGGAGAATTGCAATGATCAACTGACCTACCATAAGCGGCATGACCACATAAGAAACCCGTGGTGTATATTTTTGGTGCCAGACCCTAACATCTGAAGTACTGTAGTAACAGAGCCTCGGATAGATAACCAGCTGAATAAGCCATATCAAAACAACCATCCCGAAGTCAAAAAGCAAACGCAAGATTTCCAAATCCATAGATCAGGATGATTTAAGTTTTTTAAAGCCTTAGGTGCTGTGTTGCGTTATGATTTGCTTGAGATCAGCCCTCGAGAGCACACCACTTTGTCTCCACAATTGCGTTCCATTTTTAAATAACATCAGGGTGGGCACACCACGTACCTGAAATTTCTGAGCAATAGCCTGATTTTTATCTACATCGATTTTTACAATTTTGACCTTTTCGCCTAAATCTTTCTTTACATCTTCAAGAATAGGGGCGAGGGTTTGACAAGGTCCGCACCAGGTTGCATAAAAATCAATGAGTACAGGAATATCTGAATCTGTAAGAGTTCCAAAAGTTGTTTTCATAACCGCAAAGTTAGGAGGATGACCAGAGTTGTAAAAATGGTTTAACGCCATCTTAATACTCTGCTAATACGGGTGCAGTAGCGTGTTAAGGGTAGTTAATCTTGTCTGCGAAAGCCAACTTCTTTTATAAATTGAAATAAAAATATATTGAAATGAAAACCAGTAAAGAAAATGTTCTAGTTGCCGGTGCTAATGGAACAACCGGTAAGAAAGTAGTTGCCTATTTAAAGGAGTCACAATATTTTAATCCTGTGGCAATGGTGCGTAAGGCAGAACAGCAGGAACAGTTTAAGATTCAGGATATAGATACGGTTTTGGGAGATCTCGAAAATGATCTTTCTGAAGTGGTTAATGGAATTGACAAAGTGATTTTTGCAGCCGGATCGGGCGGACACACCGGACCTGAAAAAACCACTGCCGTAGACCAGGAAGGAGCAAAAAGCCTGATTGACGCTTCTAGTAAAGCTGGAATTAAAAAATTTGTGATGTTGAGCTCTATAAATGCCGATGATCCGTCAAGTAGTGATAAACTACAGCATTATCTGGAAGCCAAGAAAAATGCAGACGAGCATCTAAAAAATAGCGGCCTGCACTATACTATTGTACGTCCCGGTTCGCTGACCAATGATTCCGGAAGCCGTAAAATTGAAGCCGCAAAAAAAGTGGAGTACGGTAAAGTTACCCGAGACGATGTGGCTTATACCTTAGTACATGTGTTAAATGATGATGTGGCTCAGAATGCGGTCTTTGAAATGATTGAAGGCGATACCCGTATTGAAGATGCTATTAAAGTGTTTTAGATTGATACTCTAAAAATGCAAAAACCCTGTGAAATACTAATTTCACAGGGTTTTTTTAAATGGTAGTACCCGGGATGGGACTTGAACCCACACGTACGAAGTACACACGGCCCTCAACCGTGCCTGTCTACCAATTTCAGCACCCGGGTTCGTTTAATTTAAAACTATTTAAAAAAACAAAACCAGACTAAAAATCTGGTTTATTTTGTGACTTGGCTGGGGCT
>CAYNMH010000099.1:0-12651 GCA_964398145.1 uncultured Flavimarina sp.
TAGAAAGCTATTGAGTTGCCCGTTTGGACGGCGGTTCGAACCCGCCCGACTCCACACTTTTATAATCCCTGAGCCTAACAGCTCGGGGATTTTGCGTTACAGGTTATAAGTTAAACTTCGGCGGGTGAGAAGTTTATCCTGAACAAGGAACGAGTTGAAGGAAACCCGCCCGACTCCACGATCACCCATAACTGCGTTATGGATTAAAACAAGAAAAGCCCATCAAATGTATTTGAATGGGCTTTTCGTTTTAAGACATCTGGACTGCAAGGACAGGCAGTTATACTTGCAGGACTGAAGTTACTGTGGTGAAGCGAAGCTAGCCCGCCCGACTTCTAATTTTGAAATTCCTGAGATCAAAGGCTTGAGACTGGTTTTTAGATTACCATCAGGCTTAAAGATCTCAAATCGCTGATTGCTAACCCATTAATTCCAGCGTGTAACTCTAGAATTGGAACAGAAGTTTTAGTACAGCAGGAATGGATATGGTGTGTAAACCGTTTCCACAACACACTAAAAAATCCCGGAAATCCGGGATTGTATATTATTACAAAAAGTTTTAGAAGGAATTATTTAGACAGTGATACCTGCGTAATTACCCCTTCACTAGACGATTCTTCATTTTTTTCTTTATTGGTATAGACGACTTCAAAGGTTTTTCCTTCATAACCCCCGTTAATCAGATCAACGGCCAGCGCATCGGGATTGGCTTCTAATACTACTGCCTGATAATTAGCATCAGTAAAAAAATAGTATTCCCCTTCATATCCGTCAAAAGTGAGGTTTTCATTTATCACATCCTGATTGGCTGGTGCCTGCTCGTTATCGGAATGGGTCAATGGATTGTATGAGATCAATAGAATGCTGATTATGCTTATAAGAAGTTTCATAATTTCAAAATTTATACACCTAAGATAACAGGTGTTCAGCATACCTGAAAAAACTTATAACTACTTTGGCATCAAGTGCTAAAGGCTTCTAAAAAAAATTGCCTAAATGCGACTTTTTAAGATTTTTGATTAAAAAAATTAAGAAATGTTAAGCGGTGACCGCATCACTTTTATGCTTTACCAGCCTGCGTTCTTTGATGTAGAGCTGCAAGTCTTCCAAAGCCAGGTACAAACAGGGCACAATCACGAGAATAATTGAAGTGGCAAAGATGATCCCAAATCCCAGCGAGATAGCCATGGGTATCAGGTAATACGCCTGGCTCGAAGTCTCTAAAATGATTGGGGTAAGTCCGCCAAAGGTAGTTAGGGTGGTAAGCATAATAGGCCGAAACCGGCGCAACCCGGCCTCGTGAATGGCCTCGTAGATAGAAAGGTCTTTCCGTTTCTTATTGGCATAATCAATCATAATCAACGAGTCGTTGACCACCACTCCAGACAGCGCAATTACTCCCATTAAACTCACCAGCGATAAATCGTAGCCCAGCAAAATATGGCCCAGTACTGCGCCTACAATTCCAAACGGGATCGCCGTCATCACAATTAAGGGCTGAATGTAATTAGAAAACGCCATTGCCAGCAAGGCGTAAATTACCAGCATAGCAAAGGTAAAGTTGCTGTACAGCGAACTCGTTGACTCGCGCATATCGGCCTGCCCGCCTTCAAAAGTCCATGTCACCCCGGGATAATCGGCTCTTAACTTGGGGAGTTCCTCTTCCTTCACTTTAGCCAGCACGCGGCTCACCGCATTGGCCGGTTCCACATCAAAACCTATGTTCACCACACGCCTTCCATCCCTGCGGTTGATACTCGTAAAGGCTTCCCGCTGGGAAACCTCAACCACATCCAGAAGGGGTACTTCAACGCCGGCCGGGGTGCGCACGATAAAGTTTTCCAGGTTTTCGATATCGCGGCGCTCCTCAAGCGGTAATTTAACCCGCACTTCAATTTCATTAGTCCCCCTTAACTGTCGCAGGGCCAGGGCTCCAAAAAAGGCATTGCGCACCTGCCTCCCCACTTCGTTTGAGGTGAGTCCCAGATTGCGCCCTTCAGGAAGGATTTTAAAGTCGTATTGCAGTTTTCCCTTATCATAATTGTCACTTACATCCCGAGAATTTTCAAGAGCCTCCATCCTATCGTAAAAAGCAAGACTGGCACGTTCAAGCATTTCAATATCGGAGTGACTTAAATCAACGCTGATATCCTGCTGATAACTACCGGGACCACGCTCGGCCTCAAAGGTAATTTGATCTACCCCTTTGATATCGCCAATATTGTCGCGCCATAGCGCAATAACTTCGGAAGCGCTCATATCCCGTTGATCAGGCGGTAGCAGTACAATTTCAGTATCGATAAAGTTCTGTCCCCTGATGTTGGTCTTAATTCCTTCTGCGACTTCGTATAAATTATGCTCGTCAAACATACGCCGTGTGGCCTGAGTGATTTCTTCTGCCACCTCTTCTGCCTGAAGACGGGTGGTACCCACGGGAAGACGCACCCCGGCTTCAATCTCTTCTGCTGCTACCTGCGGCATCAAGATCATTCCCATATGATCGCTATAGGCATAACCGCCCACGATGAGTAATAGGGCAAAAGCCAGACTGAGGGTGATGTACCGGTATTTTAAGCAGCGGTCCAGAAATGGACGGTAGTAGGTCTCAATAACATACTCAAATCCCTTTGCAAATCGCTGCTGATAGGATTCCAGCTTTACGATCCATTTATTTTTTTTCTTCGTAGAAAGGTGCGCCAAATGAGAAGGCAGAATAAATAGAGCTTCAAAGAGGCTTACGGCCAAAATCACAATCACCACTGCCGGAAGCGGCCACCAGAATTTACCGGTCTCCCCGGGAATAAATAACAGGGGTAAGAATGCTATGATAGTGGTAAGAATACTGAAGATTACCGGTTTGGAGACATCTTTGGTCCCTGCAATGGCGGCCTCTTTAAAAGACATTCCCTGCTGGCGCTTTTCATAAACATTTTCACCCACCACCACGGCATCGTCCACCACAATACCCAGAACCACGAGAAAACCAAACATGGAAATCATATTCACACTCACGCCAATAAGCGGAAGCAGAATCATACCCCCCACAAACGAAATCGCCATTCCCATCATGACCCAAAAGGCCAGACGGTATTCTAAAAACAGACTCAGGATTACCAAAACAATGATAACCGCCAGCACGCCGTTTTCGGTAAGTAAAGACAGGCGTTCCCGGTAATCCTCAGCCCGGTTGCTGTCTATCCTGAAATTTACGCCGGGCGGAAGCGGAAAATCATCCATGATTTGCTGTACGGTTTCCGCGATAACCAGTGGAGACTGATCACCTATTCTAAAGATTTCCATCTCTACGGAAGGCGTCTGGTTGAATTTGCCGTGGAAACCCGATTCTTCAAAGGTATCATCAAGATCAGCTATATCTCCCAGCGTAACTTTAGCGCCAGACTCTGCCGTAAGTATGGTGATGTTTTTAAATTCATCGGCCCATTGCTTGCGCTCTTTCATACGCAGTAATATTTCGCCGGAATTGGTCTCTACCGCCCCGGCCGGCACATCCTGACTGCTCTGCGCGATAAGATCTGCCACCTGCCCCAGGGTAAGCCCGTATTCCTGCAGGGTATAGCGCGAAATTTCGATACGGGTCTCGTAATCGGGTACACTGCCTATTTCTACCTGCGTGATTTCGGGATTACTCAGCAGCCGGTTGCGCATTTGTTCGGCCAGTTTACGCAGAGTCCAGATATCCACATCGCCGTAAATCCCAATTTCCATCACATCGCGTTGGCGGTCGCGCAGGCTTACCTGAGGCTGTTCAATATCATCAGGAAACGTGTTGATTCGGCTTACCGCCTGATCGATATCCTGAAAAGCTTTCATACGGTCGGACCCAGCTACCAGTTCGATTTCAATAGTTCCCGAGCCTTCGTTAGCAGTAGAAACGATTTCTTTAATGCCCTGAATACCTCTGATGGCTTCTTCCACCGGAAGTAAAATGCCCTGCTCCACCTCGGCAGGCGCAGCCCCGGGATAACTCACACTTACATCGACAAAATCCAGCTGAAACTGCGGGAATACTTCTTTCTGAATGTTTAGCATCGTATAAATCCCTCCACCTATAAGTAGGATCATCAGCAGGTTTGTGATGACCGAGTTGCGCGCCATAAAAGCAATGGCACCTTCTTTACGGACAGTCTTTTTTTGAGATTTAGCCATCAATCTGAAGTATTTAATGAGTCTGCAGGCGCATCACCGGTATCTTCCCGCAGGGCAACGCCTTCTGCAACTGTACTCAGATTGGTCACCACCAGTTGATCTCCCGATTCAAGACCCTTTTCTACATAAGCATAATCGGCATCGGTAAGGGCGACTTGAATATCCCGAATGGCTAATTTGCCATTTTGCATCACCCAGGCGGTATTCCCCGGCCGGATGTAATCGCGATCAATACGCACCACATTGTTTACCGGTTTACCCTCGATATTTACTTCTACGAAAGAACCAATAATCAATACCGGCTTTTCACCTTTCGATTTTAAACTTAACGGGTCTTCGACTTTTACCAGGACCCGTGCCAAACGGGTTTGTCCCTCCAGGGCACCTATTTGTTTGTCCAAATAGCCGATGCGTTGTTCGGAAGGGCCCCAGGCTGAATTGCTGCGCAGAATTACCCGCGAGCCCTGCTCACCATTGCTGGGAAACTGAAGCCATCGCAGTTTAGCAACCGGAATGGTTACCTCTACCCAATAATAATCGGTGCCTACCAAACGTCCCAGATTATCTCCCGGTGCGACCTGTGAACCCTGCGTGACATTTTGCGCCAGAATGTGAGCGTCAAAGGGAGCTTCTATGCGGGTACGGCTCAAATCTAAGGCAGCCTGATCTACGCTGGCCTGTGCCGCCTGAATGTTGGCCTGTGCGGCTTCAAGCTGGGGCTGTCGCAGTACCAGATTCTGCTGGTCTCTGGTTAAACTATCGGCACCTATAAGAGCCAGATCCTGCTCGGCAACTTCCTGCCTTCCCATTTCAATATTTAAATTGGTTTGCTGCTGCCTGAGATTGCCGCGTTGTAACTCAAGGGCATTTCGGTAATCGGCAGGATTGATTTGAAGAAGCATGGTACCCTTTTTGACAAAACTTCCGGGCACAAATTGGGAAGAGCGTTGGATCACGGGGCCTGCCACCAGCGGACTGATTATGACATCTTCAACCGGTCTTACGGTACCCGTTGCCTGAATGACCGGTGTAAAATCGTTGCGATTCAACTGTTCCAGGCTTACCAGCATGGCACTTTCCTTTACACTACCCTCGCTTTCGGCTGTAGGCTCTGTATTGAAAATGACTACCAGAATCAATGCCGCTGCCAGTAAAATACCCGCACAGATTAAACCTATTTTTTTCCTGCTCATATACGTATTAATTAACTTCCTGCTTCACGTTCCCGATCGGTTTCAAAACCACCGGCCAGAGAACGGTAGAGGCTTACTCTAAATTCTAAAAGCTGCTGCTCTGCTTCTATTTTGTCCCGTTTTAGTTGCTGTTGTTCATCAAGAGCCAGCAGCACATCGAGGTAATCGCTAAGCCCGTTGAAAAACTCAAAGCGTATTTGTTTATTTGTTTTTTCGGTCAGTTCCAGCTGCCGCTCTAATACGCTGAGCCGCTCCTTTTGTTTCTGTTCATTGATCAGGGCATCTTCTACCTCTTTAAAAGCCACCAGAACCGTCTGCCCGTATTCATACAGACTGCTTTCCTTAAGTGCCTCTGCCCGGTCTGCTTCTGCCTGTAGCCGCCCCCCGTAGAACAAGGGTGCCACCAGGTTACCAGCAATACTGTAAGCCCATTCCCTAAACAAATTGGTATAGGTATTTGACCGGGCCTGCGCAGAGACCCGAAAGGACAGCCTTGGGTAGCGGTTGCTCAATGCAGCTGCATATTCCCGATCCTGGGCTTTTACCAGCTCATAAGCCCGTTGAATATCGGGACGGCGGCGGGTAAGTTCGAGCGGCATTTCGGTTACCGGCAGCGGACTCAAATCGGGCAATGTTTTTAGCTCCAGAGGATAATCGTTCTGCGCAGGGATTCCAAGTAATACGTGGAGTTGATTCTTTGCAAGTTGCAAATCCCGTTCGGCAGTGATGGCAAGTGCACGGGTGGTTTCCAGCAATTGTTCCTGGCGCAGGATATCTACTGCCCGAATCTGCCCACTGCCAAAGCGATTGCGAATGAGCTTCATTATTTTTTCGTTGATTTCAATCTGCTCCTCTATCAAAGCTACCTGTCGCGCAGCAGTAAGTACAGAAAAGTAGGCAATACTCAATTCAGCCGAAAGGCTCATCGCCGCAGCCTGATAATCGTAATATCCGGCTTTTGCGCGGTACACCTCTGCATCCTGTAGAGCATTCAACCTGCCCCACAAGTCAACCTCATAGGAAGCTGCAAGCCCGGCCTGGGTATTTTCGCCTCCGGCAAAATCAGGTTGTGGACGGCTGATACCGCTTTGCAGCGTAGCTTCTACCTGAGGCCACAGGTTAGAACCTGCGATGCGTACATTTGCCTTTGCGGCCTGAAATTGTTCCCAAAAGGAGGCCAGGTTTAGGTTCTTCGAAAGTGCGGTATCTATAAGGCGATTCAACTGCTCATCCTCAAAAGCTATCCACCACTTTTCAGGAATAACGGTCGTTCCCGAATAGCGAAACGGCTCAGCATCAGGCACAGGAGACTGAATCTCTGCTAGTTTAGGAGCACAACCGGCCACTCCCAGAACAACAAGTAAACATACCAGGCTATGGCAAAGCAGATTTAGGCCCCGGGATAGAGGCTTATTAAAAGTAAGGTCTTTCTTTTTCATGTAAGACGTACGGGTAACAGGCAATTTTTTTAAAGTTAACTATCCACACACAGTCTTAGAGTTGATTATCAAACATTTAACAAATAAACAGGATCCATTTACATCCAGTCGAATTATAGTGGCTATTCTTCGTGTAGTTTTTAGAATGCCTTACCTTTGTTTCCCGCATACTACAACGTTAGAACTAAATTAAAATTCATGAAATACCCTTCATTTGTTTATCTTATTTGCAGTGTCTTTTTGATACCCGCACACGCCCAGCAAATTACTTCGCCCAATACTCATTTTACGCTTAATTTTAGTATTGAAGCCGGCAAACCCACCTATTCCCTGGCTTATAAAAACAAAACACTGGTTAAACCCAGTCATCTGGGTTTTGAGCTTCAGGACGCCGAAGACCTTACGGAAGGTTTTACATTTGAAACATCGGAAACTGCCAGTTTTGATGAAACCTGGAATCCGGTTTGGGGAGAGAGTAGCAGCATCCGGAACCATTATAAGGAGCTTTTGGTAACGCTTAATCAGAAGAGTACAAATCGCAAAATGCAAATACGTTTCCGGCTTTTTAATGACGGGCTGGGCTTCCGCTACGAGTTTCCAGAGCAGGACAATCTCATTTATTTCGTGATCAAAGACGAAAAAACCCAGTTTGCGATGAATGGCGATCACACCGCCTGGTGGATTCCCGGAGATTTTGACACGCAGGAATACAATTATACCAAAACCAAAATTTCTGAAATTAAAAATTCGGTGCAGGCTGCGCTGGAGCGTAACGGCGCCAATGCCTCGATGACACCTGTTTCAGACTCTACGGTACAAACCGCGCTGATGCTTAAAACTGATGACGGGATGTACCTCAATCTGCACGAGGCCGCCCTGGTTGAATATTCGGCGATGCACCTGGACTTTGACACCGCTGCCATGACCTTTGAAGCCCATCTTACTCCTGATGCCATTGGCAATATGGCGTATATGCAGGCGCCACGTGCTACGCCCTG
This sequence comes from uncultured Flavimarina sp., assembly GCA_964398145.1. Classification (GTDB taxonomy): domain Bacteria; phylum Bacteroidota; class Bacteroidia; order Flavobacteriales; family Flavobacteriaceae; genus Leeuwenhoekiella. The sequence goes on from CAYNMH010000099.1 coordinate 7,798, forward strand.
GCGTACGATTATTGCCGGTGAGAAAGCCGGAGACATCCTGCTTTCCAATATGACGCTTAACCTCAACGAGCCTACAGCTTATGAAGATACCAGCTGGATCAAACCGGTGAAATACATCGGGGTCTGGTGGGAAATGATTACCGGCAAAAGCAGCTGGGCTTATGGCGATGTACCCAGTGTACAGCTGGGCATCACCGATTTTGAAAATTTGAAACCTACCGGAAAACACGCTGCCAATACCGCCCACGTAAAGGAGTATATAGATTTTGCTGCAAAACATGGTTTTGATCAGGTACTGGTAGAGGGCTGGAATGTAGGCTGGGAAGACTGGTTTGGGAAGTCTAAAGACTATGTATTTGACTTTGTTACCCCTTATCCTGATTTTGATGTGGTGGAGTTGCGGGACTATGCCAAGGCCAAAGGCGTAAGACTTATGATGCACCATGAGACCTCGGGTGCCATTCGCAACTACGAGCGGCATATGGACACGGCCTATCAGTTTATGAAAGCCAATAATTACAACGCTGTGAAGAGCGGCTATGTGGGCGACATCATCCCCAGAGGCGAGTACCATTACGGGCAATGGGCAAACAACCATTATTTATATGCCATTGAAAAGGCCAAAGACTATCAGGTGATGGTCAATGCGCACGAAGCGGTACGACCTACCGGTTTGCGCAGAACCTACCCCAACCTCATTGGTAACGAATCGGCACGCGGTACCGAGTACCAGGCCTTCGGCGGGAATAATCCTGATCATACTACCATTCTGCCATTTACCCGCCTTATAGGCGGACCCATGGATTATACTCCGGGCATTTTTGAAATGGATGTGAGCAAATATAACCCGGATAACAACTCCCACGTAAATGCCACCATTGCCAACCAACTGGCACTTTATGTGACGATGTACAGTCCGTTGCAAATGGCGGCCGATCTGCCTGAAACCTATGAGCAGTTTATGGATGCTTTTCAGTTTATCAAAGATGTGGCGATAGACTGGGATGAAAGCCGGGTTCTGGAAGCCGAACCGGGAGACTATATTACCTATGCGCGCAAAGCGAAAAATTCACCAAACTGGTTCGTAGGACGCACCAATGATGAAGAAAAACGCACCTCATCTATCGCGTTTGATTTTCTTTCGCCCAAAACCCAATACATAGCAACCGTATATGCTGATGCATCTGATGCACATTACAAAACCAATCCGCAGGCATATACTATTAAAAAATATGTGGTGACTTCCAAATCAAAACTGAAGCAGGCCTGCGCCCCGGGTGGCGGATATGCTATCAGCATCGTGCCGGTAACCGACAAAGCTGACGCAAAAGGTCTTCAGAAACTTTAATCAGAAAAACCTTTAATTCCCTAAAAACTCAGCCTCCTGCAGGCTGGGTTTTTTTATTTCCCTTAATTGAAAAACAGGAGTTGCTTCCGCTATGCGAAAATTTAGAAGCCCTTTGCTTCTCTTGTTAGCTATATTTTTCGGAAAACCCTCACCACATACAGAAATAAAATCATTCAACTAATTGTTTTTCAAATAATTAATAACCAAATAATTCCTTATTATTTTTTTCAGTATTGTGTTGCACGAATCCAAAATTCACTTAGATTCGCACGCATTTTTAACGCAATTAATTTTATACTATGAAACGCATTATTTTAGCCGGCTTCGCTTTGAGTTTATTAATCACTGTATCTTCTTGCAGAGAGTCTGCTGAAGAGAAAACAGAAGAAGTAATGGAGGAAACTTCTATGGAAGCTGCTCCTGTTGAAGCTCCTGTTGAAGTGGAAGTAGAAGAAGTTGAGGAAGTTGTAGTTGATACTACTGCTACTCCTGAATCTGCTCAGTAATTCTGATACTCAGTACAACGAAATAAGCCCCAAGCTTACGCAAAACCCTGCCGAGTGCAGGGTTTTGTATTTTAATTAAAGTCCGTACTTCACCGCGATCGCATCGGCACAGTTGATCCCATCAATGGCTGCAGACATGATGCCGCCCGCATATCCCGCTCCTTCCCCACAGGGATACAGTCCTTTAATTTCTATATGCTCCAGAGTTCGTTCATCTCGTGGAATGGAAACCGGGGAAGAGGTACGACTTTCCGGAGCGTGTAATACCGCATCAGGTGACAAATATCCCGGCATTTTTTTGCCGAAAGCTACAAAGGCTTTCTTCAATCGGTTTGCGATCAAGGGCGGAAGCACTTCGTTTAAATCAGCACTTACAATTCCGGGCTGGTAGGAAGTTTTGGGGAAGTCCTTCGACTTAACACCCTTTACAAAATCGGTCATACGCTGTGCCGGCACCCGCTGGGTTTTACCCCCGGCGACCCAACAGGCGTGTTCCACTTCCTTCTGAAAATTAAGGCTTACGAAAGGATCATTAGGATAATAACCGGGCAAATCTTTGGGCTCCACACTCACCACAATCCCGGAGTTGGCATAGGGGTTATTCCGCTTGCTGGGGCTCCAGCCATTGGTCACCACCTCGTTTTGATCGGTCGCGCAGGGTGCGATAATTCCGCCCGGACACATACAAAACGAATAGACGCCCATCCCGTCTACCTGCTCGACGAGACTGTACGAGGCCGGCGGTAACCAGGGATTATCCGTTTCGCCATGATACTGTATGTAATTAATCACTTCCTGGCTGTGCTCTGCCCGAACGCCAAGCGCAAAGGCTTTGGCTTCAATCTTTACGCCTTTTTTACGCAGTAGGTAAAAGATATCCCGTGCCGAGTGCCCGGTAGCCAGAATCACTTCCTTAAAATTGTATTTGATCTTATCATTGATCACCAGCCCGGTGATTTGGTTTTCTTCGATCAACAGATCGGTGAGTTTGGAATTGAAATGCACCTCACCGCCGGTCTCGATGATCGCTTCGCGCATCGCAGTAATAAGTTTCGGCAGTTTATTAGTACCAATATGCGGGTGTGCATCAACCAGAATGTCTTCGTCTGCACCAAAGTGTACCAGCCACTCCATCGCTTTAAGCACATTACCGCGCTTTTTGGAACGGGTGTATAATTTCCCGTCGGAATAGGTACCGGCACCGCCTTCTCCAAAACAGTAATTGGATTCCGGATTGACGATTTGATCTTTATTGATTTTAGCTAAATCCCTTCTACGTTCCCGCACGTCTTTGCCCCGCTCAAATACCACCGGCTTCAAACCCGCTTCAATCGCCCTCAGGGCCGCATAAAGTCCTGCAGGACCCGCGCCAATAATAGCTATTGCAGGAGCAGGTCGCACATCTCTAGCGATAAAACGGCTTAGACTGGCTTTTACCTCACCTTTTTTCCAGATTTCAATCTGCAACTGGAGCTTTACCGGCTTATTACGTGCATCAATAGAGCGTTTACGGATGCGCCAGTCGGCTACCTGAGAAAACGGAATATTAGCCTTTTTCAGGGCTTGTTTTATAATATACTCGTTGTTTTCAAGCAACTCGGGTCTCAGGGAAATAGCAACTAACGTACTCATAGTGCAAATATAGGTTCTAGAAATATTTAAAATACTACTAAATAATGCTTATAAAATAGTTAAAGCAGGTGGTTGCAACGAGAGAATTAATCATTTTCGTTCAAATAACCTAATCACTTGCTACCATGCGTATTGTATGCTTATGCCTTTTAGTGCTGTCTTCAAGCATTTTTGCCCAACAAACCGAATCTCCTTACGAAATCAGTTGGGGGAAAGACGCCACCTGGCTGGGTGCAGGACTGGCGGGGACCACAGCAGGGTTTCTAATTATTCAGAATAAAGAGCGTATTTCAGAGGAAACCATTCTCAATCTGGATGAAGATAATATTCCGTTTTTTGACCGTTGGAACGCCGGGAATTATAACGAGGACCTCAGCAAGATTAGCGATGTTCCATTTTATACCTCCTTTGCGATCCCAATCGCCATGCTGTTTACCAAAGATCAAAGCAACCATACCGGGCAAATAAGTGTGATGTATCTGGAGTCGCTTTCAACGACAGCAGCTCTTTTTACCCTTTCGGCCGGACTCACCGATCGTATACGCCCCCGAACCTATAATGAAAATATCCCGCTAGATCAACGTACCCAATCTACTAATACCCGTAGCTTTTATTCGGGTCACGTGGCTGCATCGGCTACAGCTACTTTTTTTGCTGCTAAGGTGTGGACCGATTTTAACCCGGATATGAAAAACAAATGGCTGGTATGGACGGGCGCTGCCCTCATACCCGCGACCGTGGGAACGCTGCGAATGGAAGCCGGAAATCATTTCTTCAGCGATGTTTTGCTGGGGTATGCCCTTGGTGCCGCAAGTGGTATTTTAGTTCCTGAACTGCATAAGAAAAAGTATGAGGATTTCTCTTTTGCGCCGATGATGGGCCAGGATTTTCAGGGAGTTTATTTGAGTTATAGCTTTTAGATAAACGTATTGCTCTTTGATTTTATTCTCGGTTCCACCCAAAGTCAGAAAAGACAGAGCCTTAAGAAAAGGTTTAGTTCGACTTTTTTAACGAAAGAACCAAATGGCATACAGGCTTTGAGATCGTATCTTTTAATTTGGCATGGACCTATTTTGGCATTAAGGGCTGCTATTACCCATGTGAGTAGCAACACAGCGTTGAAAAAACGGTTTTATTAATATTACTGAAAATAATTTTTACTAGCGCTAAAAATTGTACTTTAGACCTTAAATACAAATTATGACTAAGATTGTAAAAGATTCTGATAACGAGAACGAGCGGGATTATATCCTACAGGATAATAAAAAAACACGCTTTGGAGCCGGCTTTATCATTGTGGTGCTGGTTATATTGATTTTAGCAGTAATCGGTTCGCTTATTTATTTTGAGGTAGTTTAACTGGTCTAA
>CAYNMH010000100.1:0-12358 GCA_964398145.1 uncultured Flavimarina sp.
CTATGAAAAAGAAACTTGCCATCCTCAATCTGCTTTCAGTTATATTGGTGCTTACCATAAACGGACTCTCTCAGGCACAGCGCTGGAATGATACCACTATTGGTGAAATGAGCGCGCGGTACGACAATCTGTTTACACCTGCCGGTTACGCCTTCTCGATCTGGGGAGTGATCTTTTTGGGACTGGTGGGTTATGCGCTTTTCGGTATCAGACGGGCATTTTTCAGCAAAAAGGAAACTCCACATCTGGAGCAAACGGGCTATTGGTTTGCAATTGCCAATGTGCTCAATGCCGGTTGGGTACTTGCTTTTATTTACGACCAGGTTTGGCTTTCAGTCCTGATTATGCTGGGAATACTGGTTTCCCTTTTAAAAATCGTTCTCAAAACCAATATGGAGCGCTGGGATGCACCTATTGAGATTATTGCATTCGTCTGGTGGCCTATTTGTATTTATAGCGGGTGGATTGCTGTAGCAACCATTGCTAACATTTCAGCCTTTATTGTGAGCCTGGGTTTTGAATTTTCTCAGCTCACCCAAATTATCACAACCATGGTATTAATCACCATCGCCGTTTACCTCAACAATTTGATGATCAATCTGCGCAATATGCGGGAATTTGCAATGGTAGGTGCCTGGGCGCTTTTCGCCATTTTCATCAGACATAATGGTGAAATCCCGGCTATTGCTTATTATGCACTGGCGGGAGCTGTTGTACTTAGTGTCGCAGCAGGATTACACGGATATCGTAACCGCAAAACCAATCCCATAGAAAAATGCAAAGAGCGTTTTAGTAATTAAGCTGAAAGGGGACATCTTCTTTGCTCACTAATCTGATTTTTTTCAGAAATTCAGGATGAAAAGGATTGATCAATAGATTATATTCTTGCGGGAATCGACTGAAGGGAAGTCGGGCTGAAGGCACCGCCAAAACCAGAGATTTCCTTTGTAAAGCCCAGCTACTTCCTAATTCCTGAGTGCTTCTGGGATGTGGACGAAAATTCCAATTCTTTGGCAAATCTGTAGCATTTACAAATTGAGGCTTGGGATCAAGTTCGAGTGTGGCGAGTTTCCAATCATATCGCGATACTGAAGCGCCCCGAATGGAGAGATGCTCAAGCATCGAAAGCGAAACGCTGCTACTTGCATATATAACAGGTGTAAATGCTTTGTTCCAGCGGGCAGCTGCAGGGCCGTAACCCAGCGGAGTATAGCCTTCCTGGTCTATATAAATACGATAAATCTGCATTAAACTACAGCTCCCCAGGCCAGAGCGTCTAATGCTTCATCTACATATTCCAGGCCGTTAGGATCCTGAATCATTTTTTTAGGAGTGACATTCCCTAAGGCATAATTAGGAGCTTCAAGCCAGTCTAAAAACAATTGCTCTTCTCCAAATATGGATATTCCTTTTTTGATGAGCTCATTTACATCATAAACCATTTTGGAGCTTAACTTACTCAATTTACCGTTTGAAGATTTCCAGCGGGAAATGGTTGACGGATTAACATCCAAAAAATAAGCACTTTCCTCCTGATTAAAATCTAAAAAATCTAGCACAGGCTTAGCTTTTTTATACAAAAGGGCTTCCTGTTGCCAGTAAATTGCAGCAGCTTCATTAACTTGTTCAGGGCGAAGCGACTCTTCAATAGATTTATAAGATTTCATAGTAATCCCGTTTAATTGCAAATGCAATATACGAAATATTTAAATGCAATTCACTGCATTTAAATCATTGATTTGATGTCACTTGCCCAGCTGGGATAAGTAAACACCATTCCCTTCAAAGTATTTACATCAAGCTTACCGCACATCGCCATCACAAACATATTTATGGTTTCTGCAGCGTCCCAACTCAACAAATGCGCGCCAAGAATATATCCTGTTTTCTTATCTACTATAGTTTTATAGGCATAACAATTTTGATTCATGCGCTTCGAGTTATACCAGTCCGGAACATTCTTTTCGTTAACAACAAAATCGTAACCTGCATCCCGGGCCTGCTTTTCATTCATCCCTACCGTCGCCAGTTGAGGCTGCGTAAAAACTACTGATGGTGTGGGAGGAATCTCAAGTTTCAAATGATTTTCGCCCTTCAAAATATTCTTTGAGGTAATACGCGCTTCCTGATGGGCTATTGGCGTAAGTGCCAGTTCACCGGTATTGGCTACATCACCGCAGGCGTAAACATTGGGATTTGAAGTACTTTGAGTATATGCATTTACAGTAATACCTTTCTTAGAATACGCAACATTTCCTTTTTCCAGATCTAAATCTGCAACGGCAGGGACGCGGCCGGCCGTGTTAAATACCATTTCGGCTTTGATCTCCTGCTCTTTACCATCAATGTCAAGCGTAACGCGGTAATTTTTACGAAGCTTTTCAATCCCCACAGCCCTTGCATTGAAGATAAATTTGATGCCCAATTGCTCTGAATTCTCCTGAAGATACAGTGCAAGTCCTTCATCGAAGTTTGATAAAATACGTTCGTTGACATCCACTAAGGTCACATCGACTCCACAACGTGCAGCGATGTGGGCAAACTCCATCCCAATGTAACCCGCACCGATAAAAATCATACTTTCCGGCAGTTCTTCAAGCTCCAGAAAATCATCACTAATGCGTAAATGCTCTCTTCCGGGAATTTTCAATTCAAGCGGAATGTTTCCGGTTGCTATGACGATCTTGTCTGCGGTTACGGTTTTTCCTTCAACAGATAATTTGTTTTCACCTAAAAAACGCGGAGACTGATGGTAAAGCTTAATCCCCAAATCCTCAAGCTTTCGTTCCGTAGTAAAAGGCACAGCTTCTGTAAAAGTTCTTTTAAATGCCATTAAATCTGGCCAATTGATTTTCGGCATATCGCACACCCCTTTGCCCTGCATATCCAGACTGCGTTCTAAAACCTCGGTGATACCCACCAGAACTTTTTTAGGATCGCAGCCCCGGTTTGCACAGGTCCCGCCGTACTCGCGATTGTCTGCGATAGCCACCCGCATCCCGGCATCAACCGCATCATAAGCCACGTGCTTACCGGCATTACCGGTTCCTATTATAAAAAGATCATAATGTTCAATTCCCATAAGTTCTAGATGATTTTAACGCAGCCGCCGTCTACACGCAGGCTGGCGCCGTTAGTTGCAGCAGATTTTGGGCTGGCTACATAAGCTACCATATTAGCCACTTCCTGAGGCTCTGCAAAGCGCTGAATGAGTGAAGTAGGTCGCTCTTTGGTAAAAAATTCGTTTTCCACTTCTTCGCGGGAGGCGTCTTCTCCAATATTTGCAAATTCGCGTACCCCTTCAGACAAGGTAGGACCAGGCAACACACTGTTTACGGTTACGCTGGTTCCTTTAGTAGTCTCGGCGATTCCTCGCGAAATAGCCAATTGCGCGGTTTTAGTCATCCCGTAGTGCACCATTTCTACCGGGATATTCAATCCGCTTTCGCTCGAGATAAAAATGATACGTCCCCAGTTTTGCTCCAGCATTGCAGGAAGCAAGGCCCGTGATAAACGCACGCCACTCATCACATTGATATCGTAAAAACGCTGCCAATCCCCATCAGGAATATCCAGGAAGTCTTTCGGTTCAAAAACGCCCACATTATTTACGAGAATATCAATTTTCCCTAATTGCTTTAGCAGTGCCTCTATCTCTTCAGGCTTTGCAAAATCGCAGGGGATGCCACTGATTTTAGCCTGTGGCACTTCAGCCTTAATAGCTTTGATCGCTTCATCAATAGAATCCTGAGACCTGCCATTGATGACAACCTCTGCTCCTTCTTCGGCTAGGGTTTTAGCAATCGCCCGCCCTATACCTTTAGTAGAACCCGAAATAAAAGCACGTTTCGAGTGGAGTTGTAAATCCATAATAATTTTTAATTGTAAGGAAAGTTAATGAGGAAACCGTTTTTCGGCTTTTCTCAAAAATAACAAAGGCTTTTGCGGTCTTGTGTTACAGAAATGATAAATCACCCACGGGCGTTGTATATGATGGGTATAAGCCCTTATCTTTGCGCACTTAAATACCTGCTTTTTTTTGGAGCAGCTTCTAGTAACGGGACATCGTCTCAGATTTTAATCGATACGATTGAGTAGTTCTAAAATCACCAACGTTTTTTCACAGGCTCTGCACGTGCAGAATCTGCAGACCGCTATTGCCGGTAATCAAAATCGAATTGCCCTAAACGGAATTATAGGATCATCGCTTTCTCTGGTTATTGCTGAAAGCTTTAAGGAAGCCAAAAAACCGTATTTGATTATTTTAAACGATAAGGAAGAAGCAGCTTATATTCTGAATGATCTGGAGCAACTGCTCAAGGAAAAAAACGTCCTCTTCTATCCCGGAAGCTACCGCAGGCCTTACCAAATTGAAGAAACAGACAATGCCAATGTATTGTTGCGCGCCGAAGTGCTCAACCGCATCAACAGCCGCAAAAAACCGGCACTCATTGTCACCTACCCTGATGCGCTGTTTGAAAAAGTAGTTACCCGCAAGGAACTCGACAAAAGCACGCTTAAGGTAAAACTCAACGATAAGCTTTCGCTCGATTTTGTAAACGAAATGCTTTTTGAATACAAATTCAAGCGCGTGGATTTTGTGACCGAACCCGGAGAATTTTCGGTACGCGGGGGGATTATTGATGTGTTCTCGTTCTCGCACGACGAGCCGTATCGCATTGAGTTTTTTGGAGACGAGGTTGACAGCATCCGCACCTTTGATGTGGAGACGCAACTTTCAGTTGACAAAGTCAGCAAAATAAGCCTGATGCCTAATGTGGAACACAAAGCACTTCAGGAAAAACGCGAAAGTTTTTTTAAATACATCGCTTCAGATACGGTGATTTTTACTCAGGATCTGGAGCAACTTTCGGCACGTATAGATACCAATTTCGAAAAAGCACAGGAAGCCTTCAAAAAACTCGACAGCGAGATTAAACGTACCGATCCTGCCGAACTCTTTTGCGATTCGGCATTACTAAAAAAACAGTTACTCGATTTTACGCTTGTGCGTATAAACGACACGATGCTTTCCGAAAATGCTGGCGTTAGCATCGATTTTAATCAGCAGCCGCAACCGGCTTTTAATAAGCAATTCAATCTGCTTATTGAAAATCTGAACGAAAATCATGAGGCCGGTTACACCAACTATATTTGTTGCGCCAGCGAGCAACAGGCCAAGCGTTTTCAGGATATTTTTAACGATGCAGACCTCAACGTTAAGCAGTACGAAACCATCATTATGTCGCTCTACCGCGGTTTTATCGATGAAGATTTAAAGATAGTTTGCTATACCGATCATCAGATCTTTGAGCGCTATCATAAGTTTAAGCTGAAGGACGGCTATGCCAAAAAGCAGGCGATTACGCTAAAGGAGCTGACCAGCCTGCAGATAGGCGATTATGTAACCCATATTGATCACGGAATCGGGAAATTTGGCGGATTACAAAAAATTGAAGTCGAAGGCAAACGGCAGGAAGCCATCAAACTGATTTACGGCGAGCGCGATGTGCTGTACCTCAGCATTCACTCGCTGCACAAGGTCACTAAATACAACGGTAAAGACGGCAAACCACCTCAGATTTATAAGTTGGGCAGCGCCGCCTGGAAAAAACTGAAGCAAAAGACCAAAACCAAGGTCAAGGAGATCGCCTTCAACCTCATCAAGCTTTATGCGAAACGCAGGCTTGAAAAAGGCTTTGCTTTTGGGCCCGACACCTATTTGCAGAACGAACTCGAAGCCAGCTTTATTTACGAAGACACACCAGACCAGAGCAGCGCCACCGAAGCAGTAAAAGCAGATATGGAAAGCGCCCGACCTATGGATCGTCTTATATGCGGTGATGTAGGCTTCGGTAAAACCGAGGTAGCCATTCGCGCAGCCTTCAAGGCTGTTGATAATGGCAAACAGGTGGCAATGCTGGTGCCTACTACCATTTTAGCCTTTCAGCATCATAAAACCTTTAGCGAGCGGCTTAAAGATTTGCCGGTAACAGTAGATTATTTGAACCGTTTCCGCACGGCGAAAGAAAAACGCGAAACCCTGGAACGCCTTGAGAACGGAAGGGTGGATATCATCATAGGCACGCACCAGCTCACGGGTAAAAATGTAAAATTCAAGGATCTTGGATTACTCATAGTTGATGAAGAGCAAAAATTTGGCGTAGCCGTAAAAGACAAGCTCAAGACCATCAAAGAGAACGTTGATACGCTCACACTTACTGCGACACCTATACCGCGTACGCTTCAGTTTAGCCTGATGGCCGCACGAGATCTGAGCACCATTACAACGCCACCACCTAACCGCTATCCTATTGAGACGCACATCATTCGCCTCTCTGAAGAGACCATACGCGATGCCATCACTTATGAAATACAACGGGGAGGGCAAATTTTCTTTATTCACAACCGTTTGGAAAATATTAAAGAAGTCGCCGGGATGATACAGCGCCTGGTGCCTGATGCTAAAATTGGCATAGGTCATGGCCAGATGGAGGGTAAGAAGCTGGAAGAGCTCATGCTTAAATTTATGGACGGAGCTTTTGACGTTTTGGTCTCTACCACGATTGTGGAAAGTGGTCTTGATGTACCCAATGCAAACACGATTTTCATCAATAATGCGAATAATTTTGGACTCTCAGATTTGCATCAGATGCGAGGTCGAGTGGGCCGAAGCAACAAAAAGGCGTTTTGTTATTTTATAACTCCGCCGCTTTCGGCAATGACCGAAGATGCGCGTAAACGAATGACCGCTCTGGAGCAATTCTCAAGTTTGGGCAGTGGATTTAATATTGCGATGAAAGACCTTGAGATTCGTGGCGCCGGGGATTTATTGGGCGGCGAGCAAAGTGGTTTTATCAACGAAATAGGTTTTGATACCTATCAAAAAATCCTCAATGAGACCATTGAAGAACTCAAAGAAAATGAATTTGCAGACCTTTATGCCGAGCAAAATGCTGACGACACCGGCAGGGAATATGTAAAAGATACGGTGATCGATTCTGATTTCTCCCTGCTTTTCCCTGATGATTATATCAACAACATAACCGAGCGCTTAAATCTGTATACCGAACTCAACAGCCTCAAGACTGAAGAAGAACTTGCAGATTTTGAAATCCGGCTGATTGACCGTTTTGGTGAATTACCATTGCAAGCTGAAGATTTACTGAATTCGGTGCGCATCAAGTGGGTCGCCACCCATTACGGACTCGAAAAAGTGGTGATGAAAAATAAAAAGCTTATCGGCTTTTTTATTGCAGACCAGCAGTCAAAATTCTACCAGAGTGCTGCGTTCTCAAGAATGCTTCAGTTTGTGCAAACGCATTCCAACCGGGTTACACTCAAAGAGAAGAAAACTTCAAAAGGATTGCGATTACTTATAACCGCCTCCGGTATTTCTTCGGTGAATAAAGCTGTAGAGTTGTTGAAGCCTTTGATGCCGAAGAAAGAGGAAACCGTTAATCAATAAAATCTCACAAAATTTTCAAGACAAAAACCAATTAACCCTAATTCTATTACAAGATAGACTATAAATAACCCTAACTTTATTACAAAAAAATGAAAAATTAACCCTAACTTTATGTTTTAAAAAGGTCTGGGATTATGTTTCAAAGGGAAATTTTAGAAGACTTAGCTGTCTGGAAAAATTCGGAAAACCGCAAGCCCTTAATCTTACGGGGAGCGCGACAAGTAGGCAAAACAAGTGTCGTGCACCTATTTGGCGAAAAATTCAAGCAATATATTTACCTGAATCTTGAGCTTTCAAAAGATCGAAAGCTATTTGAGCAGTATCAGGACATTGATTTGCTAACCCAGGCTATTTTTTTTGAAAAAGATAAAAATGCTCAGGAAAGCGACACACTCCTATTTATTGATGAAATACAGGCTTACCCGCCAGCAATTGAACTTTTAAGGTATTTCTTTGAGCAAAAGCCAGATCTGTATGTTATTGCTGCGGGTTCATTGCTGGAAAGTGTCTTTGATATTGATATTTCCTTTCCAGTGGGTCGAGTTTCATTTTTAGCAGTACGACCATTAAGTTTTATTGAGTTTTTAAATGTTTTGGAAGAGGAAACTGTATTACAGGCATTAAAGACAATACCCTTACCAGCATTTGCAAACGAAAAAATACTTCAGCTTTTTAATAATTACACCCTTATAGGTGGAATGCCGGAAGTTGTAAAAGAATACGCAAAAAACAGAGATTTAACCCAATTAAGCAAAGTTTACGATGGCCTCTTAATACCGTATTTAGATGACGTATCTCAATATGCATCTAATGAGACTAACGCCCGCATCTTAAGACATCTTATTGAGACCTCTTTAAACGTTGCAGGAAGCAGGATCACTTTTGAAGGTTTTGGGAATTCTAGTTATAAATCCCGGGAAATTGGCGATGCTTTACGCACTTTGGAAAAAACATTTTTCCTCAAACTGATTTATCCGGTGACCCAAACCAAGTTACCTCTTATACCGGACATCAAAAAATCTCCTCGCCTGCAAGTTCTTGACACAGGATTGGTCAATTACTACTCCGGAATTCAAAAACAACTCTTAGCGGTTACTGATCTAAATGATGCCTATCGAGGTCGTATTACAGAGCACATCGTTTACCAGGAACTTTTAACAATGGAAAAAAGTTTACTACAGCATCCGCACTTTTGGGTAAGGGATAAAAACACTTCTCAGGCCGAAGTTGATCTCGTTCTTCCTTTTAAAGCAAGGCTAGTACCGATTGAAATTAAAAGTGGTGCTTCGGGAAAGTTACGTTCTCTGCACCAATTTATAGACCGCTCTCATCTTGATTTTGGGGTACGTCTTTTCGCCGGTAAATTTTCAATTGAAGAAACCAAAACCATTGCCGGGAAACCGTTTCGATTGATGAATCTACCATATTCTTGTATCTCCCAAATTCATTCTTATTTAGAGAAATACGTTTGACATTCCCTCAAAAGTGATAAAACGCATTCTCAAAATGCTCCAGTTCTTCCTGCTTTGCATTCTTTAAAATAGCGATGACATCAAACCGGGTTTCGATATCCAGATCATTTGAGATAATGTATTCATTTGCAGCTTTAACCAGTAGCTTTCGTTTGGAAGGCTTTACAAATTCCTGAGGATCGCCGAAAAAATCAGAGTTACGGGTTTTGACCTCAACGATAACCAGCTGTTCTCCCTGCCTGGCGATGATGTCTATTTCAGCTCTATCAAAAAACCAGTTACGCTCAAGAATTTCATAGCCCTTTCGCAGCAAATAATCTGCTGCATACTGCTCTCCCCAAACGCCCAATTCATTGTGGTTCATATTTTAATGGCTTTCTGCCTCAGAAAAATAGACTTTTGCGCCGCGCTCATTGACTTCAAAAGAAGTATCACGTCCAAAAATCAAGGCCCGGTTATCATCTAAATGCCCTGCGGGAAAATCAAAACAAACAGGATATTCATATTCTGCAACCGCATCCAGCACAATTTCCTGAGCTGTTTTCCCAAACGGAACCGAATTATCGTGCATCTTGGTGAGTCCACCTACGATAAGGCCTTTTAGATTGCGCAGTAAACCGTTTCGTTTTAGGTTGACCATCATCCGGTCAACGTGGTAGAGGTATTCATCCAGGTCTTCTAAAAACAGAATCTTATTATCGGTGTCAATTGCGCTGGCGCTCCCGCAAAGAGAATACAAAATTGAAATATTTCCACCTACAAGTTCGCCACGACCCTGACCCAACCTGTTAAGCGGCGATGCTGCAATGTGGTAGTGCAAGGGCTTTCCAAACCAGGCATTTTGAAGGGTCTGCTTTGCAAGTGAGGTATTCTTTTTAATTCCTACAGGCATTATCGCATGAATAGTTTCAAACCCCAGTTTGTGTAGTTGCGAATGTAAAACAGTAATATCGCTGTAGCCTATGATCCATTTGGGATACTTTACAAATTTGTAAAAATTAATATCGTCTATAATGCGTACAGTACCATAGCCTCCGCGGGCACACCAAATGGCGCGTATTTCTTCAGTATCTAACATTTCCTGCAAATCGGCAGCACGCATTGCATCATCTCCCCCATACTGATTATCTGCAGCACCGATAGTTTTACCTAAAACAGGCACTAACCCGCAGCTTTTGAGCATGGCAATACCCTCATCGAGGTCGTCACGATCAATTTTACGGGCGGTACATACGATACCTACTTTATCTCCGGCTTTTAAAAAAGGTGGGGTTAACATGATATGCTTTTTTTAGGGTTGAGCAAAAATGCCTTTAAGCTATATGAGCCACTAATATACGCACTTTGTATTTGTAGCACCACCGGGTAGTAGGTTTAATCCCATAATGGTATCTTTGCGGCACTAAAATCTGAACCCTATGGAACCCAAAAGATATACCATTACTGCTGCTTTGCCTTACACTAACGGGCCTATACACATAGGTCATTTAGCCGGGGTATATGTGCCTGCTGATATTTATGCACGCTATTTACGCGGAAGAGGCAAAGATGTGGCTTACATCTGCGGAAGTGATGAGCATGGGGTGGCTATAAGTATCAAAGCAAAAAAAGAGGGTATTTCACCTCAAGAAGTGGTAGATAAGTATCACAAAATCATCAAAGATTCTTTTGAAAAATTTGGGATTTCGTTTGATAATTATTCGCGCACCTCAGCGCAGGTTCATCACGACACGGCATCCGGGTTTTTTAAAAACTTGTATGAAAAAGGGGATTTTATAGAAGAAGTAACCGAGCAACTGTACGATCCGGAAGCCAGTCAATATCTCGCAGATCGGTTTGTGACCGGTACCTGCCCAAAATGTGGCCACGAGGAAGCTTATGGCGATCAGTGCGAAAATTGCGGTTCTTCACTCAATGCGACCGATTTAATCAATCCAAAATCAACCATTTCAGGAGCTAAGCCGATTTTAAAGGAAACCCGTCACTGGTTTTTACCTCTTGAACGTTATGAAGATTTTCTGAAACAGTGGATACTGGAAGACCATAAAAAGGACTGGAAACCTAATGTTTATGGCCAGTGCAAATCCTGGATAGACGAAGGTTTACGCCCCCGTGCGGTAACCCGTGATCTGGATTGGGGTATTCCCGTTCCGGTAGAAGGCGCTGAAGGCAAAGTGCTTTACGTTTGGTTTGATGCGCCTATTGGATATATTTCTTCAACCAAAGAATGGGCAGAGCGCGAAGGCAAAAATTGGGAAGATTACTGGAAAAAAGAAGACACCAAGCTGGTACACTTTATCGGGAAAGACAATATTGTTTTTCACTGCATCATTTTCCCAAGTATGCTTAAGGCTGAAGGCAGCTACATTCTGCCCGATAATGTGCCTGCTAACGAATTTTTAAATCTGGAAGGCAATAAACTTTCGACTTCTAAAAACTGGGCGGTATGGTTGCACGAATACCTTCAGGATTTTCCCGGGCAGCAGGATGTATTGCGCTATACACTTACCGCAAATGCACCCGAAACGAAAGACAACGACTTTACGTGGAATGACTTTCAGGCGCGAAACAATAACGAACTCGTAGCGATTTTTGGGAATTTCATCAACCGTGTGGTGGTATTGACCAATAAATATTACGAAGGTAAGATTCCACAGGCTTTTGATTTTACCGAAGAGGATGAGCAGGCGCTGGCCGAAATGAAAGCCTACCCGGCGGTTATTGCGAGTTCGATTGAGCGGTATCGCTTTCGCGAAGCGCAAAACGAACTGATGAATGTAGCCCGTTTAGGAAACAAATATCTGGCTGATGCAGAACCCTGGAAAAGTATTAAAACCGACGCAGACCGCACCCAGACTGTGATGTACGTTGCCTTGCAAATCGCTGCTACCCTTGCTGTTTTAAGCGAGCCTTTTTTACCGCATACCGCTAAAACGCTTAAAAGTATGCTTAATATAGAAAGTGAAGATCCCTTAATGCAATTACCCAAACCATTAAGCTGGGAGTCTCTGGGTGAAAAAATTGACCTCCTTCCGGTAGGGCACACGGTTAATGCAGCTACACTATTATTCAGCAAGATTGAAGACGAACAAATACAAAAACAACTCGATAAACTGGAAGCCACCAAAATGAGCAATCAAGCCGAAAATACCGCAGTAACTCCGCAAAAAGACACCATTCAATTTGATGAATTTACCAAGCTCGACCTGCGCGTAGGAACGATTATCGAAGCCGAAAAAATGCCGAAAACGAAAAAGCTCTTGGTTCTTAAAGTAGATACTGGCATTGATGTGCGTACCATTGTTTCGGGCATTGCCGAAAGCTTTAAACCTGAAGATATTATTGGAAAGCAGGTAACTGTTTTGGTCAATCTTGCACCACGTGCCTTGCGCGGTGTAGAAAGTCAGGGAATGATCCT
>CAYNMH010000101.1:0-2559 GCA_964398145.1 uncultured Flavimarina sp.
ACCAAATTTGTGATACATCACAATCATATCTTTATCCTCGAGAGCAAGCGTCCACTGATCTTCGAGAATACGCTGCAGGCATTGCGCCGGACTCGCATTTTTTAAGACGAGTTTCTTTTCATCATTAAATAAATCGAGTTCGAGTAATTTATCCCAAAGCAAATCATCCTGATCTATTTTTAAGCCGTGACGCAGTTTCAACTCCACCGAATCGGTAGGCGAATACGGCAGAAAAAGGTTTGTAAATTCGCGGTACGACATGGTTTCGGTATCCTGAAGCGTGTAGCTATCATCTGTCATCCCTAACTGAACAAAGAGATTCCAGGCACGTGAGAAACCTACCCGGCGAATGGTGCCGCGGTATAACGTCAAAATAGCATCAAGCCCATAAATGTTTCGGTATTTGAGGGAATTGCGGTTTGCGTAGGCTTCAAAACGCCCGTAACCTTCCACATCCAGAAATTCGGTGCGTCTGAATAAGCGATGGTAGGGTATGTATTTATACGTTCCTTCCTGAATAAATTCTGCAGCGCCGCCCTGCCCGGCAAGCACTACATTGCGAGGATTCCAGGTAAATTTATAGTTCCACAGGTTGGTATCGCTTTGCGGAGCGACCAGACCGCCACAAAACGATTCAAAAAGCAGCATTTTTCCTCCCGCATCGCGTATGCGGTCTATCACCCGCATAGCGCTCATATGATCAATTCCCGGGTCAAGACCTATTTCATTCATAAAAATCAAACCTTTGGCCTTTACTTCAGAATCCAGTTTGAGCATCGCATCGCTGATGTAGGAGGCCGTCACGAGATTTTTACCAAACTTCAAACAATCCTGAGCCACTTCAATATGAAGCGCGGCCGGAAGCATACTGATTACGATATCAGACTTTTTAATACTTGCTTCCCGATCTGCCGTGTTCAGAATATCTAAAACCGCAGGTTCTGCCACCTGATTGCCTTCACAAAGGCGCCGTGCCTGATTTAAATCCCTGTCAGCCACAATAAGTTTCAAATGTTCCTGTCCAGACTTTTGAGAAAGGTATTTTATGAGTTGGGCGGTAGATTTTCCGGCACCTATAATTAAGACATTTCGCATAGGAATGTAGTATTTTTGCTAAAGTTGAATTTACACATTTGAATAGGACAAAACAGATGAAAAAGACGTTGCTTATTACCGGTGCACTTTTAGGACTTCTGGCGGTCATTCTGGGTGCCTTTGGCGCTCACGGATTAAAAGAAAGTCTTAGTACTGAGGCACTCAATTCTTTTGAAACCGGAGTGCGTTATCAAATGTATCACGCCATCCTGATGTTGATCGCCGGAGCAAGTTTTCCGCTTCGCGAAAACGTATTGAAAACTCTTTTTTACCTATTGCTTAGTGGTATTCTGCTCTTCAGCGGCTCTATCTATTTACTCACTACCAAACCGCTTACCGGCATCGATATTACTGCGGTCGCATGGGTAACTCCTATTGGCGGAGCCTTGCTCATAGCGGGCTGGGCAGTTTTACTTTTCAATTTTATCAAATTCACAAAATAATTAGTTAAAATTAGAAAATTGAATTTATTATTGCCGTAGTTTTGTGGCGTATTTATTAAAAATTCAATTTTATGGCTTTATCTGCCCTAACTACGAAAACGATTTCGTTAACCGCTTACGGAATCAAAAATGCAACAATTGCTTACCAAGTTGAGCCTGAAGAGCTTCACCAAATTTGTGTGGAAACCGGTCAGGGAAAAACCACTGCAAGCGGAGCACTTGCAATTAACACCGGTAAATTTACCGGAAGGTCTCCAAAAGATCGGTTTATTGTAATAGACGAACACACCCGGGATCAGGTTTGGTGGGGTGAGATCAACATTCCCTTTGATAAAACCAAATTTGAACAGTTGCGCAAACGCATGCTCACCTACCTTTCAGACCGAAAACTATTTGTGCGTGATGCCTTTGCCTGCGCTGATGCCCGTTACCGTCTAGGTATTCGTATAATCAATGAGAATGCCTGGTCTAATCTATTTGCTTATAATATGTTCCTGCGACCTACCGAAGCAGAACTTGAAAACTTCAGAGAAGACTGGCTCATTCTTAATGCGCCGGGCTTTAAAGCTAATCCTGAGCTGGACGGTACGCGACAGGAAAATTTTGCCATCATCAGTTTTGAAGAGAAAACCGTTCTGATAGGCGGTACCGGTTATACGGGTGAAATCAAGAAAAGTATCTTTTCGGTGCTTAATTTTCTGCTACCGGTAACACAGGAAACACTGCCTATGCACTGCTCGGCCAATGTGGGTGAAAATGGGGAAACGGCCGTGTTTTTCGGACTTTCAGGCACCGGAAAAACGACATTGAGTGCAGATCCTGCCCGAAAACTCATAGGAGATGACGAGCACGGTTGGACGCCCGATAATACCATTTTCAATTTTGAAGGCGGCTGTTATGCTAAAGTAATTAACCTTTCTCAAGAGCAGGAGCCTGACATTTTCAATGCGATTAAAGAAGGCGCACTGCTTGAAAATGTAGTTTTAGATGCTGATGGCGAAGTAGATTTTAGCGATACTTC
>CAYNMH010000101.1:2659-12070 GCA_964398145.1 uncultured Flavimarina sp.
GCACCTTTTATGCCGCTTCATCCTACCGTTTATGCCGAAATGTTAAGCAGTAAGATGAAAGAAGCCGGGGTAAACGTTTGGCTTATCAATACGGGGTGGACCGGCGGACCGTATGGTATAGGTAGTCGTATGGCTTTGAAATATACCCGGGCGATGATCAATGCCGCTTTAAATGGAGATTTAGGCGAAATTAATTACGAGAATTACCACATTCACTCGGTATTTGGCGTAGCTCAGCCCAGACACTGTCCGGGAGTACCTGATGATGTGCTAAGCCCCAGACAAACCTGGAACAACGATGAAGGCTATTATAAAACAGCCCATAAACTGGCAGCAGCATTTAAAAACAACTTTAAAAAGTTTGAAGCTTATGCTAGTGAGGAAATTATGGCAGGACAACCGCCGCTGGGATAGATTTAAGTAACCTATATAAAAAAGCCCGTTTAGAAATTCTGAACGGGCTTTTTAAATTAGATTAAGATCTTTATTTCTTATTGTTGACCTCGTCAATATATTTTTCAAGCGCCATTGTCATGGAAGGGGTTTCCGGGGTAGGAGCCATAATATTTACTTTAAGTCCGGCTTCTTCCACAGCGCGTACGGTTGAATTTCCAAAAACTGCAATACGCGTATCATTTTGCTTAAAATCAGGGAAATTTTCAAACAAGGATTTGATTCCGCTAGGGCTGAAGAATACCAAAATATCATAAGTCACATCTTTAAGATGTGACAGGTCACTGGTCACAGTTCGGTAAAAAATGCCACGGTCCCAGTTAAGATTCAATTCTTCAAGAACCTTAGGAACTTCCGGCTTTAGGATATCTGAGGATGGAAGCAAAAACTTCTCATTCTTATATTTTTTCAGCGTAGGTCCCAGTTCAGTAAAAGTACGTTTCCCCACATAAATTTTCCGCTTGCGGTACACAACGTATTTTTGTAAATAATAAGCTACCGCTTCACTTTGACAGAAATATTTCAACGCGTCTGGGACTTTATAGCGCATCTCTTCAGCTATTCTGAAAAAATTATCTACCGCATTACGGCTGGTAAGAATGATAGCAGTGTATTTATTCAGGTCAATTTTTTGGTGTCTAACTTCTTTGCCTGGAACCCCTTCGACATGAATGAAAGGAATAAAGTCAACTTTTACTTTTTTCTTTTCTTGTAACTCAAAGTAGGGAGAATTTTCAACCTTTGGTTCTGGTTGTGAAACCAAAATAGTTTTCACTTTCATAGACATTCTTCTAATTTTTAGCGCATCACTTCACTAAACAGCTTAAATAAAATGAAGTAGGGTGCGATTTCAAGTGCGCAAAGGTACAAAATAAAATAAAACAGGTTGTTGAAAATCAATTTTTCATATCTGCGGAAGGTGTTGAAAAGGCTGATTAAATTTAAGATGAGAAAGATGCCAATAATGATTTGCAAAACCAGCAGGGAAGGTTCAAAACCGTATACAAACAGTGCGTTAACGGGGATTAACAATAAGCCGAAGTAACTGCGATAACTCAGCTTGTAAAATTGATAGGTATTGAGGTAATCTTCCCCTTTGAACAGAACTCCCAGCGAACGCTCTATGAAGAATTTTATCGA
The DNA here is from genome assembly GCA_964398145.1 of uncultured Flavimarina sp. Lineage (GTDB taxonomy): Bacteria > Bacteroidota > Bacteroidia > Flavobacteriales > Flavobacteriaceae > Leeuwenhoekiella. The sequence goes on from CAYNMH010000101.1 coordinate 4,253, forward strand.
TACAAAAACCACATAAACCAGCGTCACACGAACGTAGCCCACAAAAGGACCAATTTCGGAGAAGAGTCCATACTGCTGTCCCACCAAAAAAATAAACAGGGAAACAGATAGAAACTGAACGGTAAACAAAAGCAAATTAAACGGATGCTCAAACTGAATGTCCTTACTGCCCTTCAACAGGTATTTTTCACTAATAGGCAACTCACCAAAATCTACAAATTTAGACTCATAAGCAAGGCGGGCAATAGCCAGTAACACCAGGCAGGCCACAAGGACCAGCGTGATCCAGTCATTACTTATTAAGCTACGCTCTAGTGCCTGCACATTACCGTTTTTGGAGAGGTTAAAATTAGTATAAAACACAGAGTTTGACTAAAAGCATCCTTCATTAATAGTCAAAATAAGTACATTTGTGCTTAAATCACAGCAGATGGCAAGTTCGCTCGTCATAATCCCCACCTATAACGAAGCTGACAATATTGAAAAACTGGTGCGCAATATTTTTGCGCAACAACGGGCTTTTGAGGTACTTGTTGTGGATGATAATTCACCAGACGGCACAGCGGCTCTGGTTAAGAGCCTCCAACAGGAGTTTGCGGGCCGTATTCACCTTCTGGAGCGACCCGGTAAAAATGGTTTAGGCACCGCCTATATCACGGGCTTCAAATGGGCTTTGGAGCGGGACTATTCCTATATTTTTGAGATGGATGCCGATTTTTCGCATGCTCCTAACGACCTGGTACGGCTCTATAATGCATGTGCAAAAGGTGGTGCAGATCTGGCTATTGGATCGCGTTACATCACAGGGGTTAACGTAGTAAACTGGCCTATGGGACGGGTTTTAATGTCTTACATCGCCTCAAAATACGTGCGTTTTATCACCGGAATGGATATTGCAGACACTACTGCCGGCTTTATCTGTTACAAACGAAAGGTTTTAGAAAAAATAAATCTGGATAAAATCAAATTTGTGGGTTATGCCTTTCAAATTGAAATGAAATTTAAAGCCTATCTTTTAGGCTTTAAGATTACCGAAGTTCCTGTTATTTTTGTAGACCGTACTAAAGGTACCAGTAAAATGAGCAGCAGCATTTTCAGCGAAGCGGTTTTTGGGGTCATAACTATGAAATTGAAAAGTCTTTTTAAAGCTTACGATATATAGAAATGGAAAAAGTACTAATAAAAGATGCACATATCGTAAATGAAGGAAGTATCATTCACGGCGATGTGTATATTGAAAGTGGCATCATCAAAGAGATCAACAGCAGCATAAGCGTAAAATCGCCAGACGTGCACATTTTTGATGCCGAAGGGCGCCATTTGCTACCCGGCGTCATTGACGATCAGGTGCATTTTAGAGAACCCGGGCTTACCCATAAAGCCGATATTGGCTCAGAATCTGCTGCAGCAGTGGCAGGTGGTATTACTTCTTTTATTGAAATGCCCAACACCAATCCGCAGACGACTACCATCGAGAAGCTCGAAGAGAAATTTGCCATTGCTGCAAAAAGCTCGCATGCCAACTACTCGTTTATGTTCGGCGGCACCAATGACAACCTGGAAGAGATTAAAAAGCTGGACAAAAAGGCCTGCGCGGGGCTTAAGCTTTTTTTAGGTAGCTCTACCGGTAATATGCTGGTGGATAATGAAGAGGTGCTTCGCGAAATTTTTAAAAACACAGACCTGGTTATTTCAGTGCATTGTGAAGATGAGGAAACCATTCGTAAAAATATGGCCATCTACACCGAACGCTACGGGGAAGACATTCCCATCAATATGCATCCCATTATTCGCAGTGCCGAAGCTTGCTACCTATCTTCCTCAAAAGCAATCGCTTTAGCAAAAGAAACCGGTGCGCGTCTGCACGTTTTCCATCTTTCTACTGCGAAAGAGATGGAACTGTTTACCAATAAGATTCCTTTAAAAGACAAAAAAATCACGGCTGAAGTCTGTATTCACCATCTGTGGTTCTCGGATGCCGATTATGATGAAAAAGGCACGCTTATAAAATGGAATCCTGCGGTGAAAACTCAGAAAGATCAGGATGCACTATGGGAAGCTTTACTGGATGATCGTCTGGACGTGATTGCCACAGATCATGCCCCACATACACTTAAAGAAAAACAAAATGTTTATACTAAAGCCCCCAGCGGCGGTCCACTGGTTCAGCACGCTTTGCCGGCAATGCTCGAAATGTACCACGAAGAAAAAATAAGCCTGGAAAAAATTGTTGAAAAAATGTGCCACAATCCGGCGATTCTTTTTGACGTTGAAAAACGAGGCTTTATCAAACCCGGTTATTATGCAGATTTGGTTCTGGTGGACCTCAACAATCCGTGGACGGTGACCAAAGAAAACATTTTGTACAAATGCAAGTGGTCTCCCTTTGAAGGCAGCACTTTTAAATCGCGTATTTCGCACACTTTTGTAAACGGAAAACTAGCTTATAAAAACTTTAAAGTGTACGATGAGCGTCACGGGAAGCGTTTAACTTTTGACCGATAATGCGCAATTTAGTCTTTATATTTCTTGCTTTCGTATCGCTAGTAGCCTGCCAAAATGTAGAACGGCCCAAAAAGCCGGATGCCTTTATTGAGGAAAACCGAATGGTCGATATTCTGTATGACATCAGCATCGTTCGATCCTTAAAAACGTATAACATCAATGAGATGCGCACCCTTGATGTAAGGCCTGAGAGTTACATTTACGATAAATACGGTATTGACAGCCTGCAACTGTCCGAAAACATCAGTTACTACGCGGTAGATTTTAACGAATATGCTGCGCTGTGGGAGCGTGTGCGCGAACGCATTGCTGCAAAGCAAGAAGAAGTTGAAGCAGCAATTGCTAAAGAAGACAGCCTGAAAAGTATCAAACCGAATTCAACACGCGATTCTTTAAAGCCTCGAAAAATTCCCGAAGAGGAACGGCCCAGAGCCTTTCAGGAAAATGATTCTCTTATTGAATCGGTTAGCGGTTAAGGTGACGTGTAATACGATGTAAAGTATCTTCAAGAGGAGTGTATTTAAAATTCAATTCCTCTTTCAGCTTTGCTGAACTGTAAAGACTTACCGAATAAGCCGAACGTGCAGTACTCCTGAATAGTTTTCGCTTTTTTCCAAATAATCCCGCAAACCAGTCTAAACGCCAGGCAAGCTCAAGTTGCCATTTTTTGAGCATTTTTGAAGGGGGTTGCACACCGAGTGCTTCTGCTATTTTTTGAAAAAAATATTCAAATTTCAGGTTGTGCCCTACTAAAATGTAACGCTCGTTTTTGATTTCACTCTGCATTAGTTGTAGCAAAGCCTTTATCACATCCTGCACATCTACAAAACCGGAAGCTCCGGGAACATTATAACGTAATCCGTTTTTCACCTGTCTGAAAAACACACCGCTGCCTGAACTGTAAAAACCTTCCCCTAAAATCACACCCGGATTAATCACAATCACATCAAGACCTTCCTGCGTACCGCGCCATACCTCCAGTTCTGATGCGAACTTGGAGATGCTGTACACACTGTTATTTTTATGAGCTTCCCAATGCGTTTCTTCGGTAATCTCGTGCTTTGAATCTCCTAAAGCCGCCACCGAACTCACATAACCGAATTTTTTAACGCCAAAATTAAGGCTTAGGTTAACCATATTGGCTGTGCCTTCCACATTGATTTTTTGAAGTCGGTTAAAGCGTTTAGGATTAAAGGAGATGAGCGCAGCGCAGTGATACACATATTCTACACTACGAAATGCTTTGGTAAGTGCGGGAATGTCTGTCACGTCTGCCTCAATCCACTCAATGGTTTCAAAAGCAGCAGGAATTGCTTGCGGTTGCTCATTTTTCCAACGAAACAAATCCGCAACTGGGTTGATACTTTCAGGAGTCCGGTACGTCGCACGAATGTTTTTTTCGCCTTGCGCGATCAAAGCATATAACAAATGTGAACCCACTAAACCGGTACCTCCTGTGACTAAAATCATAGCGGCTAAGTTAACGATATTCTTGCGTTCATGCCGTGATGCTTTGGGCTTTATATTTATCTTTGCAGGCTTGTAAAAACAGTGATTGTCTAACAAGTAACTTAGTTGTCAAACCGTCCTGATGTTTCAGGGATCGAAGTTTTTTTAGGACCGAAGAGTTTTCGAAAGCTTTAGACAGACAATTAAATACAAACGCAGAAAACAGCAATTATGATCAGCAATTTTGTAGAAGAGCTTACCTGGCGCGGTATGATTCACGATGTGATGCCGGGCACCGAAGAACACCTTATGGAAGAAATGCGCTCTGCCTACGTGGGCATTGACCCCACGGCAGACTCGCTCCACATAGGTCACCTTGTGGGGGTTATGATGCTTAAACACTTTCAGGCAAGCGGGCACAGACCTATAGCTCTTGTAGGTGGTGCGACCGGGATGATTGGCGATCCTTCAGGCAAATCTGATGAGCGTAATCTTCTTGATGAAGAAACCCTGCGTCATAATCAGGAAGCCATTAAAGAACAACTTTCCCGCTTTCTCGATTTTGATTCTGATGAAGATAACGCAGCCATTCTGGTGAATAACTACGATTGGATGAAAGACTTTAGTTTCCTGAGTTTTATACGTGATGTGGGCAAACACATCACGGTAAACTATATGATGGCTAAAGATTCGGTTAAAAAACGCTTGTCGGCCGAGTCTGCTGAAGGCATGAGCTTTACTGAATTTACGTATCAGCTGGTACAGGGTTATGACTTTTTACACCTCTACCGTGAGAAAGGGCTCACGCTTCAAATGGGTGGCAGCGACCAGTGGGGGAACATCACGACCGGAACCGAATTGGTGCGCAGAATAGGTGGCGGAAAAGCCTATGCCATGACCTGCCCGTTGATCACGAAAGCAGACGGGACCAAATTTGGTAAAACTGCCGGTGGAAATATTTGGCTGGATGCCGAGCGCACCTCGCCCTATAAATTTTACCAGTACTGGCTGAACACCAGCGACGAAGATGCGGCTAAATACATCAAGATCTTTACCTTTTTAGAAAAAGAAGAAATCGAAAATCTGATTGCCGAGCATCAGGAAGCGCCCCATCAGCGCGCTCTGCAAAAACGCCTGGCCGAAGAAGTGACCCTAAGTACGCACGGCGTAGATAATTATGAGAATGCGGTTAAAGCTTCAGAAATTCTCTTCGGAAAATCTACTGCTGCAAACCTTAAGGCGCTTAACGAAAAGACCTTTTTAGATGTTTTTGAAGGGGTTCCGCAAGCGGAAGTAAGCCGCGGTGAGATTGATGCCGGCCTGGATATCGTAGCTGCCTTGGCCGAAAAAACCGGTTTTCTACAATCCAAAGGGGAAGCGAGACGCGCCCTGAAACAGAACTCCATTTCAGTAAATCAGGAAAAAGTAGCAGACGGCTATACCGTTACTACTGAAGATTTGATCAATAACCGCTTTGTATTGTTACAGCGTGGGAAGAAAAATTACTTTGTGATCCGGGTGCTGGATTAAACCTTTTAAAGGTGATAAATAAGAGACCCTCAATCAAGCCGGATTGAGGGTCTCTTATTTCATATATTCTTACGTCTGAGCATTTGAGAAGGATTACGCCTTACATCAAAAACGTCAACGATTTAAATTACGTTCTCTGTAATTCGGTAGATTACTTTATAGTTTCCGACCAGGAAATAGCGATGATTCTGATTTTTATCGACTAAAGTTGGTTCTATTTGACCTAGCTTTGGATACATGCGAGGTTTCGCAGTAGCTAATAATATTTCTGTTCTAATTTTATGCGCAACTGAGCGGCTGACATTTTTTGCGTAGTAATCAAATACCTCCTTTAAGCTTTGGATTGCAAAACCAGACCAAACCAGTTCCATAAGGACTCACCAATTCTTTGATGATTGCTCCAAATCATCTTGAGTTTTAAAATCACCTTTCTCATAACGCGCCTCAGACTCCTCAACTCGGGTTTTTAATACCTCATCAGATAAATCAATTTTCGGCAAGATTATTCCTTCGTCATCCAATTCTAAGAGTCTTTCAATTAATTCGTCAATCGAAAATTCTTCCGGAAAATTCTCAAGCTCCTTTTTCAATTCTGTCTTCGAAAGCATATCTTAAATTTTACAGAAAGTTACACAAAAAACCCATTCAACAGAAACTGTAGAATGGGTTTAAAATGTATTATACTTTAAGCATTAGCGTCGGCTTCCCAAAATCTGAAGCGCAAAGTACAGCAAGGTTGCCAGCGAACCAATCGCAGCCACCACATAGGTACGGGCAGCCCATTTAAGCGCATCTTTAGCGCCGTCATGTTCCTGACGCGTCAACATATTAGCCGACTCTAACCAGGCCAGGGCGCGGTTACTCGCATCGTATTCTACAGGTAAGGTGATGAATGCGAAGATCGTACCCATCGCAAATAATCCAAGCCCGATTAGTGCCACAGTCATTCCCAGACCGCTACCTATAATTGACATTAACACAACACCTCCAAAAATCACAAACATAGACATTCGTGAGGCCACACTAACCACTGGAACCAACTTAGAACGCATCGTCAACCAACTGTAAGCTTTGGCTTGCTGCACGGCGTGACCGCATTCGTGTGCGGCGACTGCAGCTGCAGCGGCGTTACGCTGGTTGTATACCGGCTCACTCAGATTTACGGTTTTATTTGCCGGGTTGTAATGGTCTGTCAACTGCCCCTGTACGGAAATCACCTTGACGTCATTAATCCCGTTATCGCTAAGCATTTTACGGGCAATCTCCGCACCACTCATCCCGTTTTGCAAGTGTATCTGTGAATACTCTTTAAATTTGCTTTTTAACTTATGGCTTACGGCCCAACTTATCAATGCGATTAAACCCACCAGAATGTAGTAGCCCATATATCCTCCTGTTATCATCTTTTTAAATTTTTAGTGTTTTAAAACTAACCAATTATTAGCAATAAATAAGCCGAAAATTACTGCTGCCGTTTTGACTTATTAGGTATTCTGTTAAGGTTTAAAACGTCAGCACCATCAGGATAGCTTTTACCTTTAAAGTAAACAACTTTAGGCCACCTTTGAGGATTGCACCTCAAAGCAACATCAACAAAATTAATCTCGATATTTAAGCAAGATTGCATTATATATTCTTACTGTGTTAACAGAATTGGTTGTTCGTACAGTTTTAGAATCTTCATCCTCTTCAACCGAAGTTTTAGCTTCGTCACTAATCCATTTTTCTTGAGGCATTCCTCCAAACAAGATTGCATCGGCTCCTACACTTTTTGCTTTGGCCAACATTGCCGCCTGCACATCTTCCGCATTGTCAATTTCGCCGGGATGACCATTATTTTCCATTCTTCCCATTACCACATAATCCTTTTCAATATCCTGCTCATCAAAAAAGATTTCAACTTGGGTACTAGGCGCATAACTTCGGCCTAAATAATTTACGGTGGGTTTACAGGAAATTAAACATAAAACGATGCTTAAGAATCTAAGTAGTGTTTTATTCATATTTATAAGGGTTATCAATTGTCTAAACGCATCCCAATATTCATGCCAAATAAACGCATAAACCCTTTGCTAATCCTAATACACTATAGACCAAACCATTTGCTTTTAAATTTTAAAATCAGCCTACAAAATTCACGATCTTACCGGGAACAACGATGACCTTTTTAGGTTCGCGGCCGCCCAGATATTCCTGAGTTTTTTCGTGTGCGCGTACGGCTTTTTCGATTTCTTCTTTTGAAAGGTCCAGCGGAAGCTCCATCGTAAAACGCATCTTTCCGTTAAAGGAGATGGGGTATTCCTTGCTGCTTTCTACCAAATGCTTTTGATCAAA
>CAYNMH010000102.1:0-11388 GCA_964398145.1 uncultured Flavimarina sp.
CAATACCTATAAAAAAACGTTTTTGCACCCATTTACTTACAAAAATTATTTTATAAAATAATGATAGACAGTTGTTTAATCATATAGTGAGTTTGCTTTGGAATTTCTGAAGAACTTATTTTTTGATGAATGAAGTAAATTTTTCAAAAATTTATGGTGATAAAATGGAATTTACCCGGAATATGTTTTGGGCCACTTGAATCCTTGGAAGTAAGATTCACAAACTAAAGCCACCCTAATTTATAAAGTTGCCTAATTAGAGTTAGATATTTTGGAGTGACACTTATTATATTTCTAAAAAAGATGGTTTTATGCCAAATTATTTTTAGTTTGCAACCGATTGCGTAACTAACTTTAAGTTTTTTCTTCTCAAAAAACAATAGATTTTTCAACATTATAAAAAATAATCAAGCAGGTATGAAACTGTTTTTAAGCATCCGAATTATAATTCTGAGTACCTTTTTACTCCTGATATCCTGTAAGGACCATCCTGAAAATTCTTCGCAAACGATTGATGAAGATTCCTCAGAAAAACCTGAATATGCCTTTTACAATACTTCCTTAAGTCTCGATGAGCGTATTCAGGATTTAATTTCCAGATTGTCGCTTGAAGAGAAAGCTGCTCAAATGATGAATAGTACCCCGGCTATTGAGCGCCTTAATATTCCACCTTATGATTATTGGAATGAAGCACTTCATGGAGTAGGAAGAGCCTCGGCAGCTACGGTTTTCCCACAGGCCATTGGTATAGGTGCAACCTTTGACGCAGATTTGGCTTACCGAATTTCCAATACAATATCAGATGAGGCCCGGGCTTTGTATAATGCTACAAGTGAGAGGGGAAATTACAATCGGTATAATGGTTTAACATTTTGGACGCCCAATATTAATATTTTTAGAGATCCGCGATGGGGCAGGGGTCAGGAAACCTATGGCGAAGATCCATATCTTACCTCTTTAATTGGGGTTGCCTTTGTAAAGGGTTTACAGGGAGATGATCCGGAGCACTTAAAGACTGCTGCCTGTGCTAAACATTTTGCGGTACATAGTGGTCCTGAACAGGTTAGACACGAGTTTAACGCTACTGCGACTCTAAAAGATATGTACGAGACCTATTTACCTGCTTTTGAGGCTTTGGTAGCTGAAAATGTAGAGGCTGTGATGTGTGCGTATAATAGTACAAATGGTGAACCCTGTTGTACTAATAATTATTTACTGGATGAGGTTCTGAAAGAAAAATGGAAATTTGACGGTCACATCTTAAGTGATTGCGCAGCTCTTGTTGATCTATATATTGAAAAAGGAAAGGGAGGCCACGGTACTGCTCCTTCTAAAGCTGCTGCTGCTGCAATGGCTGTAAAAAGTGGAGTGAGCTTAAATTGCGGGGATACGTATAGTGCTCTTCCTGAAGCCGTAAACCAAGGTTTAATAACGGAGGATGAAATCGATGAGCAGCTGGCACACCTGTTGAAAACACGCTTTAAGCTGGGGTTATTTGATCCCAAAGGCAGTTCAAAATACGACTCGATTTCTATCGATATGGTTAATGACGAGAAGCACCGTGCACTGGCGCGAGAGGCCGCTCAAAAAAGCATTGTGCTTTTAAAGAATGACGGTATACTTCCGCTAAAAAAAGATTTGCCAAAATATTTCCTTACCGGTCCTAATGCCACCAGTACCGAAGTCCTTTTGGGAAATTATTACGGCGTTAATTCAAACCTGGTAACCATTTTAGAAGGAATAAGTGCAGCAATCAATCCTACCAGTCAGTTGCAGTACCGTCAGGGAGCGATGCTTAATAAAGACTCTAGAAATCCTATTAATTATGCAACCGGTAATGCAGCAAATAGTGATGTGACACTGGTGGTACTTGGTCTGTCAAGTACACTTCAGGGTGAGGAAGGCGACTCTATCGATTCTGATACCGCCGGGGATCGTCTAGATTATGGCTTGCCGCCCAATCAAATTCAATATCTGGAAGACTTAAGGGTGATGGCCGATAAAAACCCTGCAGATCGAAAACCTCTCATTGCAATTGTAACCGGAGGTAGCCCAGTAGATTTGACCCGGGTTCAGGAATTGGCAGACGCGGTTCTTTTTGTATGGTATCCCGGAGAAGAAGGGGGCACCGCCATTGCAGATGTACTTTTTGGTGATGTTTCTCCTTCCGGAAGATTACCCATAACCTTTCCTAAATCTTTAGATCAATTACCGGCTTATGAAGATTATTCCATGGAGGGCCGTACCTATAAATTTATGAATGAAGAGCCGATGTATCCGTTTGGTTTTGGCCTTAGTTACACTCAATTTGAGTACAGCGATGCTACTTTAAATGCAACTGAAATTTCAGAAGATGAATCGCTAAATCTTGAGGTAACGGTTGTCAATTCTGGGAAGGTGAAGTCAGACGAAATTGTTCAGGTATATATTTCAGATCTGGAAGCTTCGGTTCGCGTACCTAACTTTCAATTTATAAAGACCCGACGCATAACACTTGAACCCGGCGCTTCTGAGAAAGTAACCTTTGAGATCAAACCTGAAAATTTTCAGGTTATACTTGAAGATGGCTCTAAAACTATTGAACCCGGTAAATTCAAGCTTCATATAGGAGGAGCGAGTCCTATGAAGCGTAGTGCCACGTTAGGTGCAGCAAAAATTACTGAAGTAGAATTCGAAATAATCTAAAAGCAAATGAATTTTTTAAAAATTTTCTCTTTAAGTCTGATCCTTTTTTCAAGTAGTGTTCTTCGCTCAGAAGTTAAACTGCCACAGCTTATATCTGATGGAATGATTTTGCAGCGTGATGCAGAAGTGCCCATCTGGGGCTGGGCAGATCCTGGAGAACAAATAACACTTTTATTTAAAGGAAAAGACTATAAAGCGACTACCGCTGCAAACGGAAAATGGAGCATCGATCTTCCCAAAATGAAAGCGGGCGGACCGTTTAAAATGCACATTTCGGGTAAAAATCAGCTTGAGATAAGGGATATTTTAATAGGTGATATATGGTTATGTACCGGTCAGTCTAATATGGTTCATCAGTTAGATATTCACGACGTTAGATATGAAGAGGAAATTGCCACTGCAAATTTCCCGGAAATCCGCCATTTTAAAGTCCCTACAACCCCGGTAATCTCTGGGCCTCAGGAGGATCTTACAGGAGGAGAATGGCAAAAGGCTGTAGGAGAAGAGGTGCGTCCTTTTTCTGCTGTAGCTTATTTTTTTGCTAAAAAAATTTATGAGAAATATCAAATCCCGATTGGGTTGATAAATGCAAGTGTAGGAGGGACACCTATTGAAGCCTGGATTCCTGAAGAAGGTTACAAGAATTTCCCGGAAATGCTTGAAATCATTAAGGAGAATAAGGACACGGCATTTGTAAATGCTCAACGTCAAAATCGACCCGAACGGGAAGAGAGCGTCCAAGAAGAAACTGATAAGGGCCTAATGGGAACTCCCTGGTACAGCAACGACTTCACACCTAAGAATTGGCGACGAATAAATATTCCCGGTTATTGGGAAGATCAGGGCGTTCGGGATTTAAATGGGGTGGTATGGTACCGCAGGGAAATTGAAATTCCCGAAACGATGGTGGGTAAAAAAGCCCGCCTATTTATGGGACGCATTATAGATGCCGATGAGGTGTATATCAATGGAGTCTTGGTTGGAAATAAGACGTATCAGTATCCGCAAAGGCGTTATGACGTGCCGGATACTTTATTAAAACCTGGAAAAAATAATTTTACCATTCGTGTCATAAATAATAATGGTAAAGGCGGTTTTGTTCCAGATAAGCCATATTATATTTTCGCAGGAAAAGATACTGTAGATTTAAAAGGATACTGGCAGTATAAAGTAGGTGAAGTTTTTAAGCCTGTAGATCGATCTGCCTATTTTAAAAGAGAGCCAGGCGAACAAACGCGCAGAATTAATCCGCAAAGTGAACCCGCGGCTTTGTACAACGGGATGATTGCACCTTATCGTCAGGTTCCCATTAAAGGTATTTTATGGTATCAGGGAGAAAGCAATGCCGGTAATCCAGATATGTACGATGATTATATGGGTGCTTTAATTAAGGGTTTACGAATGCAATTTGATCAACCACGAGCACCATTCATATATGCGCAGTTGCCAAATTTTATGGATGTTTCCTATTTACCTTCAGAAAGTGGCTGGGCTGCTCTGCGCGAGGCTCAGTTAAAGTCTTTAGAAAATCCAAATACAGCGATGACCGTTAACATAGAGCTTGGTGAGTGGAACGATATTCATCCAGATAATAAAAAAGATGTGGGAGAGCGTATGGCTTTAGCGGGTTTGAAATTAGCTTACGATGAAGATCTCGTTTTCTCGGGGCCGATTTATAAAGATTATCAAATTCAGGATACTAAAATTAGTATTTCGTTTAACCACATCGGAAGCGGTTTGGTGAGTAATGATGGAGAGCCATTAAGTGAATTTGCAATCGCTGGAGAAGACAAAAAGTTTGTCTGGGCTAAAGCTAAAATAGAGGGAAATAAAGTTGTGGTGTGGAGTGATGAGATATCTGACCCTAAATACCTGCGCTACGCCTGGGCTGATAACCCAGACAATCCAAATTTGTATAACCAAGAAGGGTTACCTGCTTCTCCTTTCAGGATTGAAATTGAAGACTAAGTATGTATTTTTTAGTAAGCTGCCTTTTCTGCCTCCCGCAGCTTGTTTGCGATTGATGAAACTCGTGGAAATACACAAATACCCTTGTCATTTCAGCTTAGGATTTTTGATGCATCAAGCCATTATCTGCTAAAAGGTTATGTGCATATTGATGCAGAGTCATTGAATTCTGATTTACAGGTTTCAGCTTATATTAAGTATGATGAGCGTGTGTGCATTTCTTAATCGCAGCCACAGCGAGCGTAGAATACATTAAAAGGATTTAGGAAGTTTTACCGCTTTATAACACGTAAGTCCTTATCAGGAAAATGGACATTTCAAAGTAACCAAATAAGAAGTCATCAATTTAAAACCTGACGAAATTATACTTTGTTCTAGATTTATCTTTCTATTAATTAAATGTGATTCCCTGACACATAGAGGCAGACAAGATTTTTTTAGTTTTTTATAAACTTGAAAACAATTGAATATTTCAAGGTTAGCAATAATAAGGATTATCAAAAATTAAAGAATGGTCTCCAGATCAATTCTTTTCTGGAGACCATTTTAAACAGATTATTAGACCTTCTAAAATTGTTATTTTTTGGTAGGGGTAAATAAACTAAGATCCCATTCATTACGCCAGTGAATTTCCATTTCACCAGTTTCTGTTATGGTTATAGGTAGAAAAACATATTCAGAATCTGGTTTTCCTCCACCATTCCAGCGGTCTCCCATATATAAATAGGCATCCTTATAACCTGGGATTTTGAAAATGAAGCAGGGTTGTGAGTTAAATGAATTATTCCCTGCATCACCTATAAAGGGACTGCCTTGAGCGGTATAGGGTCCCATAATATCCTCAGCAGTATAATAAGTACCTGGATTGGGTGTCCATCCAGAGCATTGACTGGTAAGTAAATAATAAGTACCGTCCTTCTTTAAAATGCCTGGACCTTCACAGTGCGCATCAATATCCACATCGTTAGTAGTGAGACTAAGATAATCTTCAGATAATTCGACAATGCGTACCGTTTTGTTAACGTGGTCTGCTGCATACCCTATGTAAGCCTTTTGGGTGTCAGGTTCAAAATACATCCCAATATCCCGGGATTCATGACCGTTGGGTCTGCGATGGTCGATGACTTTAAAAGGGCCGGTGGGTGTCTTACTTACCGCAACGCCTAATTCTGCAATACCATAATTACGTCCATCTAGTTTACCATCATAATGAAACCACATGACATACTGGTCATGATCTTTATCATAAATTACTTTAGGCCGTTCAAAAATGCTGATATCTCCTTTATCAATAACTACACCTTCATTTTTCCAGTTATATAAATCTTGCGAGGAGTAACAGGCTGCACCACCCGGTTTACCTCGATGCTCTCCGTACCAAAAAAACGTTTGTAGATGATCTACATATACTATATTACCTCCATGACAATTTATATGGTTGCCATCTGTATCAAGCCACTCACCTCCCGGTTTAAATGAATGATATCTTTCAGTTTTCTGTGCCTGCAAAGTGCCGATAATAAGGCTGACAGCAAAGAAGAGGAAAGTTATTTTTTTGCAAGTAATGTAATTAAGTCTTTTTAAATTCATTTTTATAGTTTTCAATGTTACTGGTTTATAAAGTTCAAAAGGTTAATCCCAATCAAAATTTGGATTAACCTTTAATTAAGAAATTTTTAATTTAAAATCCTATAATTCAAATCCTGGATTTTGAATCAAGGCATTGTTATTTTCAATATCATCTATAGGTATGGGAAGATAGTAATCCTGTGGTTTAAAAAGGCGAACGACATTCTCACCATTTATTTTTCTAATTGCATAAGTATCTGACGCTACATCCCAGGTAAACTGAATACCGCTGTATTGCTGGTTTAAGAATTGTTCAGCAAGTCGCCAGCGTTTAAGGTCCCAATACCTGTGACGTTCAAAGGCAAGTTCAACTTTACGCTCATTGACGATATCTTCAAAAGAGATCGAGGTTAAAAGTGGCATGCCTGCCCTTTCTCTTATCGCGTTTAAGGCATTTAATGCGTTTGTCGTTTGACCAAGTCCTAGGGCAGCTTCAGCATAGTTCAAATAAATTTCTCCTAAACGAATTTCGAGCAAAGGATTATCACTTACACTGGATGCAACCTGAGGATTTGCTGTATTGGCTAATTTATACGCTGTTATTGCTGAGCGAATACGATTTTGACGTGGTGAAGATGTAGGCACTCCTGCCGAAACTGCATCAGCAGAATTGGTTACACCATCGTGAAAATAGGCGGGTGCGCCACCATATTCCATGCCGGGATAGGCTATTGAAGCTCCAAAACGAGGGTCTCTTGAGTCAAATAATTGCTCTAGATCATAAAAAGTATTGGGTCCCAGATTGTCTCCAAGATTTGCTGAACCGTCAGGAAGTAACTCTCCCTGTGTTCCATCTTTGTAGTCGAACCAGTAAATGGTTTCAAGATACGCATTTTCATTTGCACCCCAGTTGGCATGTTCTGGTAAAGCCCGTGGTAGGAGAGTGACATCCATATTATTAGTAATTCCTCCTTCTCCACTAAACTGTTGAAATAATATAGTTTCGGTATCATTAGACCCACCTATATCATCAAATATTTGGCGATATTCTTCGACTGTACTTCCAGGGCGAAGGGTATATGATCCTGTACCGAAAGGAGCGGGCATAAGGCGCTTTGAGGCCTCTAGGGAAATGGTATAGTAGTTAGAAGCCTCTGAAGTATTAATGCCTACCAGGCCATCTTTTTTTTGTGGTAATAAATTGTTGTATTCAGCAATACTACCCGCGTATAAGGACGCTCGGCTTTTAAGGGCAATTGCAGCGTCTACATTTGGTTCCCAACCTCCTATGTTTTTACCATCTAAAAGCTCAATTGCTAAATCGAAATCGCTAATAATCTGATCATATGTTTCTTTTTCGGTACTTCTGGGTATTTTTAGAGATTCTGGATCTTGACTAACATCCTGAACATCAAGAATGAGTGGTACTCCACCATATCGCTTAACCATTTGAAAATACATCACTGCCCTTGCAAAGTAAGCCTGTCCTAAGCGTTGTTCTCTGTATTCTTGATCTAGCTGACTATTCTCATCCGATAATTGCACAATGGCAGTATTGACAACCCGTACTAGAGCCCACCTCCAGTAACCCAAAACATGACCTGTGTTATTTCCATTAATGCTACCATCAACATCGCTATAGCCATTAGATGTACCCCTAAAACGCCCCTCGGCCCCCAAAGAGGTTTCTGCGTGAAATTCATTGTTTATTCTACTGTATACGGGTTGATAAACAATTTCAATTCTGTTAAAAACATCTGCCATATATGCGTTGACTAGATTTTGGTCATCCCATACAACAGATTCTGATATCACGTCTAGACGCGTAGCATCTAGAGGATCTTCACAAGAGATGGTGCTTAAGAAGAATAGTGATAAACCTATTAATTTTAGTGTTTTCATAATTTCAATTTTAAAAACTGGCGTTTAGACCAAGTGTATAGACTCGCTGGGCAGGATAATTATTTATTCCTCCGGTTTCGGGATCCCAGGGGAATATTCCTAATTTGTCAAAAGTTAAAAGGTTGGTACCACTTAATGATACTCTTATTGTTTTGAGACCTGCTTTAGTTAGTAATTGAGTTGGTAGCGAATAGCCAATGACTAAATTTTTAAGTCGTAGATAACTAGAGTCTTTGAAATATTTATCTAACAAGAGATTATTGGTAGGTCCTAAAATATCTCTTGGTAATTCTGCTCCTACACCTTGGTTATCTGTAGTCCAAATATTATCAACTATATATTGATAGGGAGTTGCTGTACCCGCATTTCCAACATTAATACCTCTTTGCTGGCCAGCAAAATTTTGATTAAAATTTGAAGCTCCTTGCCAGAACATTGTAAAATCCCAATTTTTATATCTTAATTCTGCATTGAAGCCATATAAAATTTCAGGAACTGTATTGCGGCCTATAAGAACACGGTCATCTTCATTTATAACCCCGTCGTTATTTGTATCCTTAATTTTCACATCACCTTCTCGCAGGTTTGCATTTTGTCCATTGAAATAGTCCATTGTTAGATTGTCAATATCATCTTGACTGAAAAAACCGTCAAATACATAGCCAAAGGTTCTATTTAACCACTGACCAGATTGTTTGTTAATTCTCTCTCTGTCTGGTGTTAAGAATTCATCAGGGTCTCCAAAATAGGTTAACCATTTTTCACGGGACCAAGATCCGTTTGCAGAAAAATTATACTGTAAATCCCCAGCATTACCCCTAAAATTTAAGGAAGCTTCAAAACCTCTATTATCCCGTGCTTCAATATTTTCAAAAGGAAGTTCAGCTCCAGATGTAGAAACTATTATTACCCCAGGGTCCTGGGCGAGTAATTGAGATCGTTTTCTATAAAAGGCATCTAGTTCAAATCCTAACCTGTTATTTAAGAAATAAGTTTCAATACCTATATTGTATAGATCACTTAATTGCCAGGTTATACGTGGGTTAGGAATGCCGAGGGTACGAATAACAGATTGATAATTGCCGTTAAATACATATCCATTCTCGCCTCTAAATTGTTGAAAACCATCAATATAATCATAGGTGTTAGTACCATCATTACCTAGGCGAGAATAAGATAATCTTAACTTCAATAAATTGATTGCATCTGCATTTTCAAGAAATTTTTCTTTTGAAAGTACCCAACCAGCCGATATTCCCGGGAAAAAACCTGTACGTGAATCAACAGGGAAAAATGCAGATTTGTCTTGTCTAAATGAGAGTTCTAATAAGTACTTTTCGTTGTAGTTATAGTTCAGCCGTCCTACCAGGCCAGTTCTGCCCAATTCTGATCCGTTACCGCCAATGGTAACAAAGTCAGGGTTGTTTGCAAATAGAAATGGAGTGGCAGCAGAAAGTAAATCATTACCATTAGCATTTATGGTGCGTGTTTCTTCACCCAGTTGCTCATAGAGTAATAATGCGCTTATATTGTGTTTATCAAAACTTGTAGCGTAGTTTGCGCTTATATTTGTTGTAAGCCTCCTAAAACGATAAGCTTGCTCGCTCAGAGTGGTTTCTTGCCTACCAATCTGGTTTTTGTAACCATCATCAGTCAGATACCAAAGTGTGTAAGGTTTTGACAATATACTGGTAAAACTGTAAACTTGGAGATAACCGGCACGCCCTACAATACTTAAGCCTTCAATCCCAGGTATTTTATAGGTTAAGGAAAGCGAGGCATTGATATTATCTGTTTGATCATCATTATAGCCAGCCACGTCTCTTCGTGTAGCAGATATCGGACTCCTGGGATTGTCAATATTCGCTCCCGGGATTCTGTCAGGATCAGGCAGTGAACTTGGAAATCCGGGGTTTGACCAGGCGATGGAAAATAAATCACTTCCCTCAAAAGAACGATCTTCACTTCTTAATTCGCGTCGCCATCCCATTTGAACACCTGTTGAAAAATTATCTGTCACATCAAAATCCAGGTTTATTGAGCCATTATAGCGTTGATATCCAAAATCTCCTGATGACCAGATTGATCCCTGATTTAAATAACCTAGGGATGTAAAATACTTAATACGTTCGCTACCGCCTCTGATATTTATATTGTGTTGCTCCAAAGGAGCAAAATCATTTGTAATGACATCAAACCAATCCGTGCCCGGATCACCTGCTTCAAGTTGAGCTAGGCGCTCACTCGTTATATTATTAATGACACCATCATTATTGCCATCTCTATGTTCAGACAATGCTTTTAAATATCCTTGATAGTTCGCCAGTTTCGGATAGGAAGTAAAATCGGTAAGGGAAAAAGAGGCGTTGTAAGTAACTACCGGTTTACCGAGTTTACCACTTTTAGTAGTGACTAATATTACACCGGCACCCGCTCGGACGCCATAAACGGCAGCTGCTGCATCTTTAAGCACTGAAATAGACTCAATTTCATTTGGGTCAAGTTGTGAAAAATCTCTTTGAAAACCATCTACAATTACTAAAGGCTGTTCATTTTGATTATTTCCACCTATGCCATTATTGGCACCAAAACCACGTACAAAAATTTGCGCATTATCGGCACCCGGGCGCCCCTGATTAAGATTTACGGTCAAACCGGGAAGGCGACCTTGCAGGTTTTGTTGTAAATTTGGAGTTGGTACGGCTGTAACCTCGTCAGCCTGAACAGTGGCTACAGAGCCAGTAACTGTCTCTCTTTTTTGTGTGCCGTATCCTACCACTACAACTTCTTCCAGAGTACTGGTATCCTCTTCAAGTGAGACATTTATGGTTTGCTGGCCATTAACAGGAATTTCTTTTTGTTTAAAACCCACATAGCTCACGACCAAAATCGCATCTGGATTTACATCGATGGAGTAATTTCCGTCAAAATCTGTGGAAACACCATTAAAGGTGCCTTTTTCCAAGACACTTGCTCCCGGCAACGGTGTATTATTAACCTCAACGGTTCCATTCACAGTAATTTTGCCTTCTTGAGCCAATACCTTATTACCGGATATCAATATCAATATCAGGATAACCAGAATAAATCCACTTTTAAAATAATGAGTAATGTTATTCATAGAATTCTGCTTTAGTTTTAAATACCTAAGGCTTATTCTTAATCAAACTTTAATTTTTTTGGATTTACTTATCACGATAACGATTGCGTAGTAAAAAGAAAAAATTATAGTGGATCAAAATTTTTAAAAGCCTGTCTAAATAC
>CAYNMH010000103.1:0-11350 GCA_964398145.1 uncultured Flavimarina sp.
AATATGGATAGTAATGGTCATAGTAATAATGCATTGGCAAATTATTTGTAAAATAGATTTGAGTTTTATCAACCCTATCTCCCCAAGGCGCTTGATCACTTATTGAGGAATCAGTGTTTTCTTCAGAACTATAGTAATTTTCAATGTCAGTGAATAAATAGTTGTTAGGATCACTACCCACTGAAGTATAGTCATCAGCTATATTGCTAAAAACATCTTTGAAATAATTACTGTTACTAGATTGATTTATCTGATTGTCTGAGTCAGAAATCTTTCCATATATTCCATCAGAGGCGTAATAGGAAGATCCTTGATAACTTCCGCAAGAATAAACTATTATTAATAAAAATATTAACAATGAAACTAAAATATGGTTTCTAAAAAAATGTTTATTCATAGTTTGTAGTTTTTTAAAAAAATCAAAACAAAAAATAGTAGTTTTGTTCTTTACTAATATAATGGCAAAATTTGTGCCAAACTAAAAAATGGCTGAAAAATTAACTTCCAGAAATACAGATTATTCTAAATGGTATAATGAAATTGTTGTTAAAGCAGGGCTAGCTGAAACATCTGCTGTAAGAGGCTGTATGGTAATTAAACCTTATGGTTTTGCTATATGGGAAAAAATCCAATCTGAGCTAGATAGAATGTTTAAAGAAACTGGCCATCAAAATGCATATTTCCCTCTTTTTGTTCCAAAAAGTTTATTTGAAGCAGAGGAAAAAAATGCTGAAGGTTTTTCTAAGGAATGCGCTGTTGTTACTCATTACCGATTAAAAAATGATCCTAAAAATCCAACTAAACTAGTTGTTGATGATCAAGCTAAATTAGAGGAAGAATTGATAGTCAGACCAACAAGTGAGGCAATTATTTGGAATACATATAAAAATTGGATACAATCATATAGGGATTTACCTATTTTGGTTAATCAATGGGCAAATGTAGTCCGATGGGAAATGCGAACTCGATTGTTCTTAAGAACAGCTGAGTTTTTATGGCAAGAGGGACATACTGCACATGCTACTAAAGAAGAGGCTTTAAAAGAAACAATTCTTATTAACAATCTTTACGCAGACTTTGCTGAAAACTTTATGGCGATTCCAGTTTTAAAAGGTTTAAAAAGTGAGAGTGAACGTTTTGCTGGTGCTGATGAAACATATTGTATTGAAGGTTTAATGCAGGATGGAAAAGCTCTTCAATTAGGGACTTCTCATTTTTTAGGACAAAATTTTGCAAAGGCTTTTGATGTAAAATTTGCAAATGAAGATGGAAAATTATCCTATGTTTGGGCTACGTCTTGGGGGGTGTCTACAAGATTAATGGGAGCATTAATTATGACTCATAGTGACGACAATGGATTGGTTCTCCCTCCTAATTTAGCACCTATTCAAGTAGTTATAGTACCGATATATAAAGGAATAGATCAACTAAAAAAAATCACAATTAAAGTGAATAAGATTGTTAATGATTTAAAGTCAAAAGGAATCTCTGTTAAATATGATGATAGAGATAATTTTAAGCCTGGATACAAATTCAATGATTATGAGTTAAAAGGAGTTCCAATAAGAATATCTATTGGGCCAAGAGATTTGGAAAACAAAACTATTGAACTAGCTAGAAGAGACAATTTAACTAAATCCATAGTGCCAATAGATTCTATAGCTGTTGAGGTTGAAAGAATATTAAAGGATATTCAATTAAAATTATTTAATAGAGCTCTTGACTTTAGAGACAGCAATATCACTGAGGCTAATAATTTCAAGGAATTCGAAGAAATTATAGCTGATAAAGGAGGATTTGTTTCTGCGCATTGGGATGGAACGGTTGAAACAGAATTGAAAATTAAAAATTTAACAAAAGCAACCATCAGATGTATTCCAATTGACAATAAAAAAGAAAAAGGAAAATGTGTTTACAGTGGTAATCCCTCTCTAGGCCGTGTAATATTTGCAAAGTCATATTAAAATTTTTATTTAGTTTATTGCAATTATTAAGTTGTATAATTATTTTATATAATGTAAATTTGGCTGCGTTTTTTGGCCCGTTCGTCTATCGGCTAGGACGCCAGGTTTTCATCCTGGTAAGAGGGGTTCGATTCCCCTACGGGCTACAATTAAAAACAGAACAAGATAATGGCAAATCACAAGTCATCTTTAAAAAGAATCAGAAACAGCGAGACCAAGCGTCTTAGAAACCGTTACCAAAGCAGAACCACACGTAATGCTATGAAGAAATTACGTGAGGCTGATAAGAAAGAAGCAGAAACTATGTTTCCTTCTGTGGTTTCTATGATCGATAAGTTAGCTAAGAATAATATCATTCACGATAACAAAGCGGCTAACTTGAAATCTCAGCTAGCTAAACACGTTAACGCGCTTTAAGTAGTTTAGCGTTTTAAATTATAGAGAACTCCCTCGCAGATCGCGTGGGAGTTTTTTTGTTTGGTGTATTTCTCCTAAAAAATTGTACTGATAAGCATAAAAAAAAGCGACATCATTTGGATGCCGCTTTTTTTATTTAAGACTGAAAAGGAGTTTACCCGTTCATAGAAATTAGAAACTCTTCGTTGTTTTTAGTTTGTTTGATGCGGTCGCTGATGAATTCCATAGCTTCGATAGGATTCATATCTGCGAGGTATTTACGCATTACCCACATACGCTGAATGGCGTTCTCGTTAAGTAATAGGTCATCACGACGTGTGCTTGAAGAGGTGAGGTCTATCGCAGGGAAAATTCTTCGGTTAGCAATCTTGCGATCTAACTGGAGCTCCATATTACCGGTTCCTTTAAATTCTTCAAAGATTACCTCGTCCATTTTAGAACCGGTTTCAGTAAGTGCGGTTGCGATGATGGAAAGCGAACCTCCATTTTCAATATTTCGCGCAGCACCAAAGAAACGTTTAGGTTTATGCAATGCATTCGCATCAACACCTCCACTTAATATTTTACCGGAAGCAGGTTGTACGGTGTTGTAGGCTCTTGCCAGACGGGTGATCGAATCCAGAAGAATTACCACATCGTGACCGCATTCTACCAGACGTTTGGCCTTTTCCAGGACAATATTGGCTACGCGCACATGCTCGTGAGCCTCTTTGTCAAAAGTAGAGGCCACAACCTCGCCTTTTACATTTCGTTGCATATCGGTAACTTCTTCAGGGCGCTCATCAATTAGTAAAATCATTTGATATACCTCAGGATGGTTTGCTGCGATGGCGTTCGCAACATCCTTAAGCAACATCGTTTTACCCGTTTTGGGTTGCGATACAATCATACCTCTTTGTCCTTTACCTATTGGGGCAAAAAGATCCATAATCCGTGTGGAGATGGTGCTTTGACGATCTGCGATATTGAATTTTTCCTTTGGGAAAAGCGGCGTTAGGTGTTCAAAAGAAACCCGGTCGCGCACCACGCTGGGGTCAAGCCCGTTTATCTTGGAAACCTTGATAAGCGGGAAGTATTTTTCACCTTCTTTCGGAGGTCTAATTACGCCTAAAACAGTATCGCCGGTTTTAAGTCCAAATAAGCGAATCTGTGATTGAGACACATAAATGTCATCTGGAGACGACAGATAATTGTAATCTGAAGAGCGCAGGAATCCATAACCGTCCTGCATAATATCTAAAACCCCTTCACTTTCTATAAGACCATCAAACTCATAATCAGGCTCACGATAGCGGTTGCGGGTATCCTTGTTACCGTTGTTGTTCTGATTATTATTGTTATTATGACTGTTTGAATGATTTCCGGAATTGTTATTCTGGTTGTTTCCCGAATTGTTGTTATTCCGATTATTGTTATTCCGGTTGTTATTAGAATTTTGATCTTTAGAATTCTTATTCCCGGTGTTGTTGCCAGAATTTGAATTTGAATCCTTGCGAGGTCTTCCTTTAGAGGAATTATTCGAATCTTTTTTAGCGGAATTGTCCTGGTCTTGCTTAGCAGGCCTGCCTTTGCGCTTTTGCTTATCGTTTACCGGTTTTTCTGATTCTTTAGATTGATTGTTGGAATTATCTTTAGAGGCTGAAGATTTAGTGTCTGAAGCCTTATTGGAAGAATCTGATTTTGGCTTATTAGAAGAATCCGTGTTTTTTTTCGGATCGTTCTTCTGGGTTTTGCCAGAAGATTTAGAGCCGGATGTTGAAGAGTCTGATGCTTTATCTTCAATAACTTCTGCAACTGCCTTGGGGTCAGTGGCTTGCTGGTCAAGAATTTTATAAACCAGATCCAGTTTCTTAAGAGTGCGAAACTTAGGGATGTCAAGACCTTTAGCAATTTCCTGAAGCTCAGGTAGTTTTTTAGCTTTTAATTCGGAAATATTGAACATGAATTATACGTATGAATTTCTGTATTGAATGGTTTGAATGCCTTCAAAAAATTTTGAGAGAAGATCTGATAAATTTTTTGGCAAGTAAATAACCCGCATCGAGTGGGTTACATATGATACTGCAATTATACAACAATAATTTTTATTTATTTGGGTCTAGTCTGTCAGAAGTTTTTATTTTTGTCAGCCTTAATGCCCGTGCGATCATGATACAGCGTATACAAAGCATTTATTTAATTTTTGCGGCAGCCGTTTCTGCCGGTCTTATTTTTTTGATTCCGGTATATAGTACTATAGACGGGGAACCTGTATATGCAACTGATCGTATAGAAGTACTGGCATTATTTTTGGCCAGTGCATTGCTGTCATTTATCACGATTTTTTTATTTAAAAACAGAAAACTTCAGTTTGTATTAGGCAGGCTGAATATCATATTAAACTTTATTTTACTAGGTGTATTGGTTTACCAGTCGCAAATCTTATCTGGAGGGGCGGCGGCCCCGGAGAAAGGTATTGGGATGCTAATCCCCATCATTTCTATCGTTTTTATCGCTTTGGCCAACAAAGCAATCAAGCGGGATGAGGATCTTGTAAAATCTGTTGACCGGTTGCGATAGACCTACTATCTTAGTTAATTAGTGCGAAGCCCTGCAAGTATGCCAACTTGCAGGGTTTTTGTTTATTGGCGCCGCTAAAGCGAAGAAAAACGCCGGGCTTTCCTCGAAATCCAGTATTTGTTTTTTAATATGCTTCCTGGTTTGCCCCGAGTTTGTTTACTTTTAAGAGATGAGGATGGCTGAAGAATAAGTCAAAATAGTCGAGTGCCTATTAAAGCGTTTAATCCCGATTCATTTCTATAACTTCCAGATTCTCAATTTTGGCATTGGCAACAGTAAACCGCAACATGGTACGTACTTTATGGAAACCGTGTTTACCAACTGCGCCGGGATTCATATGTAATAGATTTAATTTACGGTCTGGCATTACTTTTAAAATATGTGAATGTCCGCAGATAAAAAGCTTTGGTGGATTAGCTTGTAATTCTGAGCGTATCGCAGGAGAATATTTTCCGGGATACCCACCAATGTGTGTGATGAGAACATCTACACCTTCACAGGTAAAGCGGTTGTTTAAAGGAAATTCTTTTCGAATCTCGTGGTCATCGATATTTCCATAAACCGCTCTTAGCGGTTTCATTTTTTTTAGAGCATCGGTAACAAGTAAATCTCCTATATCACCGGCATGCCATACCTCATCCGCTTCTTTGGCATAGGCCAAAATGCGCTCATCCATATAGCTGTGCGTATCACTAAGCAATAAAATTTTTTTCATAGCTCGGTTTTTTTAGGTTTATAAGACCATCAGCAAAGATGTATCTTTGCCGCTGCAATCACAAATTCAAAGCGTGCGGTATTTCATAGATATAGCTTATGACGGAAGTTCTTACCATGGTTGGCAACGGCAACCTCAGAGCATCACGGTGCAAGAGCAACTGGAAAATGCATTAACCACTTTATTGCGAACTCCTGTAGCCGTCACCGGGGCGGGAAGAACCGATGCCGGGGTACACGCAACTCAACTTATTGCACATTTTGATTTAGAGCGGGGCCTTAGCCTTGAAGAACGGGATCATCTTATTTTTAGACTCAACCGCTTTTTACCCCCGGCGATTGCGATTAATGATTTATATGAAGTAACGGAAAGTGCCCACGCTCGTTTTGACGCAGTATCCCGTAGCTATATTTACAAGTTGCATCAAAAAAAGAATCCGTTTTTGACAAATCAGTCGTTTTTTTTTGAGAGGGAAATAGACCTGGAACTTATGAATGAAGCGGCAAAACTACTTCTGGGAAGGCAAGACTTTAAATGCTTTAGCCGGTCAAATACTGATGTGAAAACGTATCTTTGCGACATTAAAGAAGCAGTCTGGAAGCGTCAGAATGAAAGGCTGTTTTTTTATGTAACAGCAGATCGTTTTTTAAGGAATATGGTGCGTGCTATTGTTGGGACGTTATTGGAGATAGGTCAGGGTAAAATGAGCCTGCAAGACTTTAAAACCGTTTTAGCAAGTAAGGATCGCTCAGAGGCCGGTGCATCTGCGCCTGCTCACGGACTATATTTAACCGCTGTACGTTATCCTAAAGAAATTTATACTTCCTATGGCAGACAGTAAGGGAAATGCTTTTGATTTTGGCCTGTTTAAAAAATTGCTGGGCTATACCCGTCCTTATATGGGACGTATGTGGTTTGTGGCGATCTCTGCAATTCTAATATCCATCTTTGCTGTTTTAAGGCCTATTTATATTGAGTACGCCATGGACCTTGGGATGCAACCCAAAGATATGGACGAGCTTCTGTATTATATCGGGTTGAGCTTACTGGTGCTTATGGGCGAATCGGTGTTTCAGCTTTTGTTCATTTATTTCGCAAACTGGCTGGGACAGCAGGTGGTTTTAGATATACGTACGCGACTCTTTAATCATATGATCTATTTTAAAAAGCAGTACTATGATAAATCTGCGGTAGGAAGATTGGTTACCCGGGCCGTAAATGATATAGAAACGATTTCCAGTATCTTTAGTCAGGGCCTCTTTATGATCATTAGTGATTTGCTTAAAATGCTCGTGATTGCCGGGGTTATGCTCTACAAGAGTTGGGAACTTTCCCTGATCGTCTTTGCCATACTCCCTTTTATTCTCTACGCCACACGGGTTTTTCAGCGTAAAATGAAAGTAGCTTTTGAAGAGGTGCGTACTCAGGTTGCTAATCTAAATTCGTTTGTGCAGGAGCGTGTAACAGGTATGAAAATCGTTCAGATCTTTTCGCGGGAGCGTATAGAGCGTGAGAAATTTGATGAAATTAACAAAAAGCACATGCGTGCCTGGAACAAGACGGTCTGGTACAACTCCATTTTCTTCCCTATTGCCGAAATGGTAACTTCCATAACCATCGGTCTTCTGGTCTGGTATGGAGGCTTAAGAGCGGTTGAAAATGATGCCATTACAATAGGTCTCGTGACGGCATTTATACAGTTTTCCCAGATGTTATTTACACCGTTGAGACAGATCGCAGATAAATTCAATACCCTGCAAATGGGAATGGTTGCGGCAAACCGGGTTTTTGGAATTCTGGATACTGAAGCGCGTATCAAAGATGAAGGGACGCTGGAATTACAAACCATAAAAGGCGATATCAGTTTTAAAGAAGTGCGGTTTAGTTATGTTCCCGGTGAAGAAGTCCTTCGCGGTATTAACCTGGAAGTTGCGGCCGGGGAGACTGTGGCTATTGTGGGTTCTACCGGTGCCGGTAAATCTACCATCATCAACTTGCTGAGTCGTTTTTATGAAATTGATAGCGGAAAAATTTTGATAGACGGCATTGATATTCAGGATGTGAAAATCACCTCCCTGCGCTCTGAAATTGCTGTTGTATTGCAGGACGTATTTTTATTTGCCGATTCTATTTTAAACAACATCACCCTGAATAATCCTGAAATTACGGAAGAGGACGTGATCAATGCAGCTAAGGCTATTGGCGTAGATAAATTTATATCGAGTCTTCCCAATGCATACCATTACAATGTAAAAGAGCGGGGTGCGATGCTCAGCAGCGGGCAGCGACAACTCATTTCGTTTTTAAGGGCTTACGTAAGTAATCCAAGTATTTTGGTTCTGGATGAAGCCACATCTTCGGTTGATTCAAACAGTGAGCATTTAATACAAAAAGCCATTAATAAAATTACTAAGGGGCGTACTTCTATCGTGATTGCTCACCGATTGGCAACTATTAAGAAAGCGGATAAAATTATTGTGATGGAGAAAGGTCAGATAGTCGAAATGGGCAACCATCAGAGTCTTTTGGCGAAAGAAAATGGATATTACCGAAAACTCTACGAGGTACAGTTTGCTGCAAATTCTGAAATGCTCTAAACTAAGTCCTGGCAGCTTTAGCAGCTTTGACACTTTCTATAAGCTCATCAAAAGCACCCATTTGGAACATAACAATGCCTATAATGATGCTAACAATCAGTAGAACAAAGCCGCCTATCAATGCAAATAGGGATGTTTTTAAAATGAGATTGACAACATTTAATTGATACAGGCGCTTCAGCACAAAACATATATAAACTAAATAGGCCAGTAGTCCTGTAAAACTTACAAAAGTATATAACGTGCTAGACCACATCGTGGCCATAACTAGCAAGTAGAATATGAGGTTTATATGGCTAAATGCATACAGGTAAATAACAATATGCTCCAGGTAGTTGTATTTACTGTAATTCCAGAATACAATTCGGGAAATCAAAGCCAAAAGAGGAATGCTGAGAATACTAAAAAGGGTTTGATACTCATTGACGCCCATTGTAAAATTCTTGATAAACGCCAGTTGTTGTTCCTCGTAAGGTAATTCGGTTGCTGTAAGATTTTCAAAAAGTGAATCCATCAGGTATTCTCTAAGAACAAACACGTAGATACCGGCAACGGTAAGGGAAATTGCAAAGTATCCAAAAGCGGAGAG
This sequence comes from uncultured Flavimarina sp., assembly GCA_964398145.1. Lineage (GTDB taxonomy): Bacteria > Bacteroidota > Bacteroidia > Flavobacteriales > Flavobacteriaceae > Leeuwenhoekiella. Next base: position 8,842 of record CAYNMH010000103.1, read on the forward strand.
GTATTTTTTTCGAACTCCGTCTATATAGCCGCCTATGACGTCTTCAGGTTTGGTAAACAAAGCCCTGAAGGTTTTAAAAAAGGCGCTGTCCAGATTTAAAAAGCGATCGCTAAATTCCTCTAAAAGATTTTTTAAAGTGATTCTGTTTTTAACAATTTGCCCCCCGCAGGCACTGCAAAAAGCCGCATCAGGCTCCAGATGGTGGTTGCAATTTTTACAATAAGTAACTGCCATTAACTGATCCTCGCTGTGGTTCATATAGATATATTTTAGCTGAGATCTTTGCGAATAAGCTCTACCAGCTCTGTTGTATTTTTAAACAATACAAATTCACCATCTTTAAGGTAGCTTATGTTTCCCGTTTCTTCACTCACAACCAGGGCTACGGCATCGGTTTTCTCGGTAATACCTACAGCAGCCCGGTGACGCAGGCCAAAACGTAAAGGAATATTACGCTCGTTTGATACAGGGAGAATGGCCCGGGTGGCGACAATTTTATTGTCCTCTATTATCGCAGCGCCATCGTGAAGCGTTGAATTTTTGAAGAAAATACTTTCCAGAATGGGCCGGTTAACTTCCAGGTTCATCTCATCACCAGTTTGCTTTACAAAATCCAGATTAGTAGCCCGTTGTATGACAATAAGGGCCCCGGTTTTATCTTTACCCATTTTCTCACAGGCGTCAACGATTTCTTCTACTTTAGTGAGTGAAGTGTCTTCATCTTCGTCCTGTAAGAACTTAATGTGTTTTAAAAATCCGGATTTACGACCAATATTTGTAGAGCCTATCATCAATAGGAATTTTCGGATTTCCTGCTGAAAAACAACAATGAGGGCAAACATACCCGCACCTATAAATTGTCCCAGAATGGTACTTAACATTTCCATCTGAAGCAATTGCGTGATTTTCCAGATTACCCATACGATACATATTCCTAAAAAGATGTTGATGGCAACTGTGCCTTTAACCAGTTTATAGAGGTAATAGAGCAGGGTTGCAACCAGCAAAATGTCAACCAGGTCAAGTATTCTAAAATTTTCAAGAATGTCCAATGCTCAGGCAATTTTTGTAAAAATAGGTTAAAATATGTGGTTCTTGGCCAGGCGATACCAGATTAAATAATACAAAATTCTAAAGAAGTATCGGACTCAATCTAGAAAAACTACAAAAATAGTTGTTTAACTATAATTTTCGTTTTATGTTTGTAAAGCGTTAGGGATTAAGGTATTGTTGGAGCGCAACTCCTGCCTGCTATAAGAGCAGGAGATCGCGACTGCCGCAAGCCCGCCTGAACGCCCTAAAAATTAGTATCCCTATGGAAAAACTGACCAATAAAGAGGAAGAAATCATGCACGTTTTATGGAGGCTGGAAAAAGCATTTGTAAAAGAGGTGCAGGCCGAGCTCGAAGACGACAACCTGCATTACAATACGGTGTCTACCATTGTACGAAATCTGGAAGAAAAAGCTTATGTGGGGCATAAAGCGTTTGGAAAAACACACCAGTATTACCCTTTAGTAAGCCGGGAATCCTACGGCAAGAAATTCTGGAATGAAGCCACCCGCAGGTTTTTTGACAGTTCGTATAAAAATATGGTTTCGTTTTTTGCCAAGGAGGAAAAAATTACTGCAGATGAGCTGCGGGAGATATTAGATTTAATTGAAAAAAAGCAGTAAGATGGATATCCTGATTTATGTTTTAAAAACTACTGCATTGCTAAGCATTTTTTACCTGGCTTATGCAGCTTTTCTAAAGAATGAAACCTTTTTTGTTTCCAATAGAAAGTTTCTTATGGGTGGAATTTTTGCCGCTCTGGTGATACCGTTGCTGGTCTTAAACCGCACTATTTACAGGGAAATGCCGGTATTTAATTTTGAAATACCTCAGAATACCGTACAGGCACCAGCTCCTTTAAGCTCTAATTCAGTTTTAGAGTTTTGGGAACTAGGTCTGTCTATTTATTTGACGGGTGTTTTAATTATGCTCCTTGTATTTCTGAAACGATTGTGGCAGGTCATACGCTTTTTAAGTTCTCAAAATCACACGCTGCTTGACGGGTACAAGATTGTACAGGTAGATGGTCTAGAGTCGCCTTTTTCGTTCTTCAATTATATTGTGATAGATCAAAACGTTTATACACAAAAGGAGTTCGAGCTGATTATGAAGCATGAACAAACACACGCCGGGCAGTATCACAGCTTAGATATGCTTTTGTTGCATAGTATGCTGGTTGTAAATTGGTTCAATCCGTTTGCATGGCTGTATAAGCGGGCTATTATTCAGAATCTGGAATATCTGGCAGATGCCGGTGCAGCAGGTAATACTTTAAATCGTAAAAGTTATCAACTCACTCTGGTTAAGGTGGCGGTACCTCAAATGGCTCCGGCCTTAACACATTCCTTTTATCAATCATTCATCAAAAAACGAATAGTTATGCTTAACAAACAATCCTCGCGTAAGATTAACAAAATGAAGATGGCACTCGTGTTACCTGTTATTGCGGTATTTAT
>CAYNMH010000104.1:0-9849 GCA_964398145.1 uncultured Flavimarina sp.
ACTATATTGTCTAAAAGTGTTTCCATTTTGGAAGGTGTTACTGGCTTGTTTATGCTCTATTTTTTTCAGTATACCATAGCACAACTTCGAAAAATCAAACCTTTTAAAAAAATTATTGACAACCAGCCCCTACTGCTTATGGATGGAAGTGAAATATTAACGCACAACCTGAATAAAGTGCGGCTTACCGAGGCTGATTTACGTTCAAAATTACGAGAAGCGAATGTGATGGATCGCTCAGATATTAAAGCACTAATCTTTGAAACTACCGGAGATATTATCGTCATTCAGTCTTCTGATACCTCCAGAACTGTTTCCTCCTGGATGCTTCAGGATGTGGTAAAATAATCTTTTCTAATTAGACTTCTACGCGACTTCCTTCTTCATTTCTAAAATCAGTTTTCTAAAAGTTTGACAGACCCAATTGTGCGTGTTAACATCTTGGAAATCGGTTTAACACGAATTTCAGGTTTCAAGTTAAATCCCCTCCAATTAACCTTTCTTAGCAAAGTGAGCCCGCTATTCTTTATAATTTGGTTGTTTATAGTTACAAAAGATTTTGACTAAACTAAAAACAACCTGTTATGAAAGATCCAAGAACACAATACCCTCAACCTCCCTTTGATACTCCGCTGCAAAAAGAACCAGGCATTGAGGCCGAAATGAATCCGAAACCTGATTACGGTAAAGACAGTTATAAGGCTTCTGGCAAGCTAAAAGACAAAGTGGCAATTATTACGGGAGGTGACTCGGGCATCGGTCGTGCAGTAGCATATGCATTTGCTTTGGAAGGCGCAAACGTCGTTATAAGTTATCTTAATGAGGATGAAGATGCCCAGGAAACCGCCCGCTTGATTGAAGCCGAAAATAAGGAAGTATTGCTTATTCCCGGAGATATTCAAAGTGAAGAACATTGCCAGAAAATTATTGATCATACTATTGAAAAATTTGGCAAACTCGATATTCTGGTAAATAATGCGGCCTTTCAGATGAGCCGATCAAGTCTTTCTGAAATTACTGCGGAAGAATTTGATAAAACCTTCCGAACCAATATTTATGCAACTTTTTATTTGTGTAAAGCAGCTGAAAAACACCTGAAACCCGGAAGCAGTATCATCAATACTACTTCTGTAAATGCCTATGAGCCTAGTGATAATCTGGTTCCGTATGCTGCTACTAAAGGTGCAATTAAAAATTTCACCTCAAGTATGGCGCAGTTGTGGGGCGAGCGCGGCATACGTGTAAATGCAGTGGCTCCGGGACCTGTGTGGACCCCGCTTATTCCCGCCACTATGCCTGAAGAAAAAGTAAAAAACTTTGGGAAAGGCACTCCGCTCAAGCGTCCGGGTCAACCCGTAGAAATGGCGCCTATTTACGTCCTGCTCGCTTCAGATGAAGGGAGTTATATTTCCGGAGCAACTGTAGAAGCCACTGGCGGTAGATACACCATTTGATAATTGAATTTCATCCAAATTAAAACTGCCGTTTCTAAAATCGAAACGGCAGTTTTTGCTTGAATAAAGCTCGTGTGTACGATTTTCAATCGGTTTTTTCAGAATCAAAAGGCTTCTTACTAATCAGAATTCCATAAGGTTTTAGTTTAGGAATGTGTAAGAAGATTACAGCGATTATGGCCATTACCGGTATTGCCAGAACCATACCTATAACTCCCCACAGCATATTACCAATAACAACCACCAAGATCACCACAAACGGGTGCAAGTCTACCCGATCACCTACAATGAAGGGTTCCAAAATATAACTCTCCACAAATTGAGCAATTGTAAAAGTAGCCAATATGCCCACTAATACCATGAGATCTCCTGAGGTGAGATAACCTAGCGCAAAGGCTAAAAAAATGCCCATCAGATTGCCTATATAAGGTATAAGTGTAAAAACTGCAGCCAGTAAACTTACCAGAATGAAATTATCAACTCCTGAAATTCCAAGCCCTATACTATAAAGAATTGCCAGAATGCCCATAAGCATCAATTTCCCAATGAGATATTGAGGTGCAACAGCTGAAGATTCCTTTAAAATTTGCTCTACATTTCCTTCCTCTTCATCCGGAAAAATCCGAATTAAAAATCGTCTGAATTTGTGGCGGTAGCGCAACAGAAAATAAATATAAATGAAACACAGTAGATAATTCCCTAAAAAACCAACCACACCGGTAAAATAACCGGTGGTTTTTCCGGTTTCGGGAATCATAGATTTAATGCGTTCCTGATTGCCACTTGCAAAAGTTAAATCCTCGCGATCTAATGGGGTATTCTGTGCGACGTAGCTTTGAAGCTGCTCAATTTTTGGCTTCATTTCCTCTTTTATTGTAGGCCAGTCGTTTACAAACTTTTTGATTTGTAAGCTGAATAGAAATACAATACCTAAAGAACAAAGTAACATCACTGTTGTACTGATTAATGCAGCTAAAGTGCGTGAGAGTTTTCTACGCTCCAAAAGTTGAACAAAAGGTAGGATGACTAACGCCAGGATAAAAGCAGTAAGAAAAGGTGCAAAAAATCCCTGCGCTTCAACTAATGACGTAAGTAAAAAATAACCTGCTATAATAAACACAGCGATTTTAAGAGCGATTTTATTTGTATTCATAAGTTTAATTTTTCTGCTAGATTCTAAATCGATATAGATAAAGGCCTAAACCTCACTATTGTTAATATTGTCCTGAATATTCATCCGGTAAAAATTTTGACCTATAAAAGTTATCAAATCATCTTATAAAAACCTGGTATTTTAATCCGTGTGATTAATTCTTAAAAAACAAAGTCTGCTTCTCCTTAATGGGAAGGAAGCAGACTTCTGATTATTGGTTAGGTTAGTTTCCATCTTAAACTTCAATGGGCAATTAGCTTAAGATTTCCTTTAGTTGTTGTTTAAACCCATACTAGTGTATTGGTCAGAAAATTTGCATTTGACTCTTTTTCAGTCAGAAAATTGATTTTATTTATAAAGATATCCGTTTCGGAATGCAGTTCGTGAAGTGAAGTCTGAGCCAAACTTTTTGAGAAGAAGTCTAACCTATCTGGCTCTAATCCCAAACGGATATCAATACTTAAATTAGCTGGTTTTCCGCTCCAAATGCGTTTTAACTGGCATATATAAATTTGCTACAGGCATCTGCACACTTTTCACAAGCCTGTGCACAGTTTTGACAATGCTGGTTATCGTGGTTCTCACATTCTTCAGCGCATTTCTTACAAAATTTCAGGCAAAACTCTGCCAGGGGAATTAACTCTTTAGTACTTATGTCTATACTCAGAATTTTGGCGAAGCTGGCACAGCTCTCAGCACAAATACGATCATAACGTATACAAGTTACCATTTTATGTAAATTGTCTTCACTCAGGCAAGCATCGGCGCAGTAATTACAAAAACTTGCACATTCATTTAAAACCGCTATTAACTCTTCATGTTTCATATCTCTTAGCTTTAAAATTAAAAATCAAACAGTTTGTATTCTTGCAGCATAAATCAATCTTTTCAAAATCGAATTTTATCCAACCCTACATTAGTTAGATTGCTTTGAAGTTTATTCATTACTTTTTTAGGAGTATTCCCAAATCGCAGCAAGAAATTTTGAGAACTATTTGACTCAAAACTACAAGGCCAGGCTGTTAAGTTTTACCAAGGACAGATTAAATAAATATCAAAAAAAAATTCTTTTAACATTTAAGGAATAAACCATTAATGAAACGAGGAATTCCATTAAAATTTTCAACTATTTTTTAAAAATTAAAGGAAAACCTGATTTTTTAAATTTTACACGTTTGAATTATAAACTTATGAATGTTGAAGCTCTTTATGATCCCTAAAACAGTAGAACTATAAGATTTTCAAAGGTTTGAATTCTTTTAAAGAGTTTGAATTGGTCTCTTTAAAAGCGAATACGAAACACCTTCCAGTAATTTATAGTGCTGATTTTCAAACAAAAAGGGTTCGATCAGAATTTTTGAAGCTTATTACCGTTATTAATGATATATATATAATTTTTAACGAAAAAAAGTATATTCTATAACATGCAATAATCTAAAAAAGTAAAACACCTAATTTCGAAAGTTCTAACAAAAATTAGGAATTTGAAGTCTATACAAACAACCTCTCCAAACCTAGACCAAATATTCGATGCATTAAGTAATGCGTTTGACTGTGAGGTCTTTATCCTTGCCAACCAAAATTATAAAATAGAAATCCCTAAGTCTCTAGGCGAAGGATACATTGAAGGATATGAATACTGTAACGGCATTCGCTACCTGTGTTATAACTGTAAATTTTATGATGACGTCGAGATCAAGTTTGCTTCGAGTGATCTAAAAGTTTTAAACTTTTTCTATACCGTGCAAGGTAAGTTTTCAACATCTCTAGATCAAAAAATCATTTATAATTTTAAACCTTACCAAAGTACCGTTCTCAACCACCCACCGCAGCATTCCCTAATAATTACATTTAAAAGATATGAGGAACTGAGGGTAAGTTGTTTATCCATAAACAGTTTACAGTTCTTAAACAGCCGTAAGTATGATCGCGAACTCGATTTAAATCTAAAAAACCTTTTTAACACTACTACAAAACCCTTTCTTCATCATTGCCATTATGATTTGCAATTACTGGAGGTTTATGAAGATATTAAAAACTTCAACGGCAAAGACTTTTTAAGAATTATATATACAGAAGGTAAAATTCTGGAATTGATAAGTCTGCATCTCAAAGAGTATATCCGCAGTATTCAGACGCCGCTCCCTCCGCTTCAGTTAATGCCTTATGAGATAGAAAACCTTAAGAAAATTCCCCGGCTTATTGAAGAAAACATCGGTAACCGACCAAAAATTAGGTGGTATGCTCAGGAAATCGGTATGAATATTAATAAATTTCAAAAAGGTTTTCAGGAATTGTATAAAGAGACGGTAAATGGGTATATTCAAAATAAACGGCTTAGCATTTCGAAAGATTTACTGGTCGAAACAAATCTTGCAATAGGTGAAATCATTGAAGAACTGGGTTTACGGAGTAAAAGTCATTTTTCTAAAATTTTTAAGACCCGATACCATATGTCTCCTTCTGACTATCGTAAAAAATATCAGAAGGATCTGAGTAAAAATAGAAACCATGTACAAAGTAGAGATACGTTCATTACCCATTGATAAAGTCATTAAAGATATGGCTGAATCCTTTGGCACTACTGCGAGCATGGTGTGTGAGGAATATTTTTTTCATCTTCCAGAACATTTGGGACGAGGTAAAGTTTGGGGGAACAACTTAAAAAATGGTTTAGGTCTTATAAATTATGATTGCACGTTTAATGAGGAAACCGAAATACATTTTTGTGTAAATAAAGTACACCCATTAAAGTTTATTTATTTACTTAACGGAATTGTAAATCATCGTTTTGAGAACCAGGAAGAATTTCATCGTATTCAAAAGTTTAAAAACGTAATTGTAGCCAGTGCCCAGCATAATGGTCACGTTTTAAAATTTGAAGCAAATACCCATACTACCATAAGTAGTGAAGAAATCAATCGGCTTGAGTTTTTAACAGCTTTAGATTGCACGTTGCATCCCTTGAATGGGAAGCTAAAAAACACATTTCTGGATACTACGGCTAAAAAACAATTCTACCACAAAGGCTATTACTCCCTGCAAATGGCTCGCCTCTTTGAGACAAGTTTTAGTATTGAACATACCGGCTTTTTGCGCAGGCTTTTTTTAAAAAGCTTTGCATTTGAAATTTTGCTCACCCAAATAGTAGAGTATCAGGATGACATTCATAAAGCAGATAATCAGAAGATCATACGCGCTGTAGAAGTCAAGCAAATTTATAAAGCTGTCTCTATCATAAATGGTTCCATTTCTGATATTCCTACCTTATCTGTCCTTGCCAAAGAGGTAGGATTAAATATTAACAAACTACAAAACGGGTTCAAGCAATTTTACAATATGACCTTTAATGAGTTTGTTACTGATAGGCGTATGAATCTCGCAAAAGCCATGCTCGAGAATTCCTCTTTAAACATTTCTGAAATTCGGGAAAAAATTGGTTTTAAAAGCAACAGTCATTTTTCTCAACTATTCAAATCCACTTTTGGCAAAAGTCCTTCGGACTTTAGGAAAGCAACCTTTCAAAAATAATTAAGGCCTTTCAAATGGCTTTCACGAGCAGGCGAAAACTGTTTCCTTGCAAAATCATGTACCGAAATAATTGGAAATATCTCCCGGTTATAAATTTTGGTTTCGCACCCCTTGGCCCGTCCCATTTAATCCATTCACAGCATTTCTTTAACTAAGCTTTAACGCTTTAAGTAAAAAACCGCCAATCAAATACCTAAGGACGGTAACCTCAGAATGGGCTTTAGGCTAACTTAGAATAACAACCAAACAACCTCCAAACAACCAACCAATCTCCCATGAAACGCAACCGCCTTCTATTTATACTATTTATATGTGCCTTTATAACCAGTTGTTACTTCTTTAGCGAACTGAGTCTTGTTATTCTATTTTTTAATTATGCCTTTTTACTTGTAGTTGGAATATTTAGGCTGGGGCTTGCCTTAAAAAAACCGCAACAAAAACCGGATATTCACCTAACGGTTTCAGAAAATTTAAAGTTAAGTGTACTTATACAGGTTTGTGATGAACCGCTTAAGCAAGTTTATAATACCATTAGGTCTATCTGCAATCAACAAAAGGTTGATTTTGAGCTCATCGTATTACTCAGTGAATCTGCGGTTGCCTTTACAGATCAATTGCAGAAGTTCTGCAGCCATTTTAATCTTGAAGTGCAACTCATTCCTAATTATCTCAATGACTCTTCCCAATTCTACCCATTTTTATACAATAAGATTGCTTTTGAGTCAGCTTATGTTCTAACACTTAAAGCCGATTACATTTTAAAACCAAATGCACTGGCTGAAGCTCTTTCAGAAATTAAGCATCGGCAAACACACGCGGTACAATTTCCCATCGGTTATCTTAATGAAACCACTTACAATCAGGGGATGAAAGAGGAGCTTGATCACTACTATCAGTATCACCTAAGAGGGATAGATTCTTTTCAAAATCTCCTGCCTAATGGAAGCATCTTTCTTATCAAAAAAGAAGTGCTTAAAGAATTTAAATATCACTACGCCGTCAGTATTGCGGAAGATCCGTCGCTCGAGACCGTGTTTTTAGAAAATGACTTTAAAATCTATCATTCGCAATCTATACTGGGCTGGGGTAAAATGCCTGGGAATATGCTGGCCCTTAATAATTACAGAAAACGATGGATGCTCACCAAATTGCGCATGCTTAGAGAACTCTGGAAGTCTCCCTTACTTCCCTTGCGATTAAAGCTTGCGTCTACCATAAGGATAAGCCCGTGGACTAATTTAATGGCATTACCCATACTTGCCTTTTATGCTGGTATATTTCTTCCTTTTTCAACCATGGATATTCAGCCCATTGTTGCCATGTCAATTGCTTCCTATTATTTGTATTTCATAATTCAGTTCGTGTTACTGGGCATTTCTTCACGCTTTGATGCAATAAGGCAAATATGTGGCTTTATGGCACACATGGGTATGATTCTGCATGGCGCATTTTACTGGTTATACTTTCTCATTTTCTCTGAACCGGCTAAAGAAAAGAAATCGGCCTTAGAGTATTCACGCATTCATTTTTTGAGTGTAACAGTCTTTTTAGCAACATTCCTAAGTTGCTGTATCCTGCACGTGCTTTACGCACCTGCCCTCGCCCCGGCATCCTTCGTGCTGTTTATCATCTTATCTATCTCACAAATAAGTGTGGTACGTGAGCTCAAGAAATCTGGAGAAGACCTTTCCAACTCCATTTATCAAATAGGCTAAAGCGCAAAATCCAACCAAAAAACGAAATGATTATGACGTATGAATCCTTTTATCCCCGTGAAGAAAACACCGGTCTTACAGAAGCAAAAAATCAGGAGAAGTTTCGAGATTATACCGATGCAGTAAAAAGAGGTCTGATTCCCAAAGCTCCTGATTTTGTTAAAATGCTTCCGCTCTATCTAAGTTGGATTCTAAATGATGAGCTAAAATGTATTACCATGCCGAATGATTACCAGAACTATCTTGATTTCTTCGAAAAAAACTCCAGAGCTTATACCTTTTGCAATTTCATCTTTGCGCTAGACAAAACCAATCCTCTTAGTAAGGATCTTAAGTTTTTTGGATCGCAGTTTGATCCACTTAAGGAGCGTTTTTTCAGCTTTTGCAACAAACTGAAAAATTATGAATTAATCCTGTTTTTTCAGCACCTCAAAAATTTTCCTTTCGCAGCAAAATTAAATCGGCTTTTAAAGCGTCGCAAAAGATCTTTGCAAACACCCGATGAGGAAAAGGCATTTATTATAAAATTATTGCTCACGCACCCTTCGTTTAAATATCTTCATTATCCCTCTGCTCTGTTTCCATTTCATCTCGATGCTAAAGGCAAAAAGGTTGTTTGCCCTCTACAGGAACAATTAAAGCTATTCAATCATTATAAAAAGTGTTTTAAAAATGCTGAACTTTTAATCCTTGTTACCGATCAAATTGCAAACGATTTTGACGAATCATTGAAGCAAACGTTAGAAGACTCAAAGCAAAATAGTAAAACAGATGATCTAAACTATTGTATTTTACCTACTGAGAGTGGACTAAAAACATCACGATCCAGATTAAATACGGCACGGTGTATTTTAAACCAATTGCAGCAAAGCGATAAAGATATTATTCACATATCCTATGTTGACGATATCGAAAAGTCTGGTAATCAGCTAACGCGAATTAAACAGCGCAAAATTCTTCAGGGTAAACTCATGCTACTTATACAGGAGCAGGAGCGGCATTTCAAGTCTCTATCGACACCGGTGCCAGACGTCGACCAGATTAAGGACTGTATTGGTTGGCTGCAAAATCATTTTATCGACTCTTGTGAAACTACCATTGCAGAAAAACCACTTCTCGAACAAAAAAAGCTGCTTCTTGAATTTTTACAACGACCTATTCGGGTATGCGGGGTAACCCCAATTGCTGACGGCCATCGCTTTTTACCTCATTTGGTGGAGCAGGAATGCGGACAACTCACCATAGATTACCTTGATAAAAAAGAGCTCAATAAATATTTCAGTTCAACCAAAAAAACCGAATCTGTCAAGGAGTATTTATGTCTTATGGAACTCTGTTGCTCTCTGAAGAGCCTGAAAATTAACAATACAGCCAAATACCTCCCGAAACCTTCGGAAGCCAACTGCATCAATAAAAATAAATTTTGGATGGAAGATTTAGCCTGGAATACCAGTCTTATCGAATTTCCACAATCGGTCTTTTGCTCTATAAAAGGACTTAACGATTTGCTTGATCAACAACACCAGTAATTTCTAAAACGCTCAAATACTCAAAAATCTATGCAAATTAGCCTGATTATTCTAATCGCAACTTTAGTCGCTACATCGTTGATGACGGCGTTTAGTTATGTAGTTTCCCGTCTGGTAAATAAACAATTCCGGGAACCCCAATTGCTTAATATCTTAATTGCACAAGTATTTAATATGCAGTCTCTCAAGCATATTTTAGGTTGGCTCATTCATTATGCAATAGGACTGACTTTTACAATAGGTCTGGTAAGCCTGTGGCAATACACAGGTATCGACAGCAGCTGGTTTTCTGCATTATATCTGGGCGTGTTTCTGGGAGTACTGGGAGCTTTAGGCTGGAGTGTAATGTTTAAGCTAATTTCCTTTTCTATACATATAAACCAAATAAGATTTTATATTCAACTTATAATCGCTCACGTTATTTTTACGCTATCGGTTTTACTCGTTTATGAGATGAGTATGTAAAA
>CAYNMH010000104.1:9949-11297 GCA_964398145.1 uncultured Flavimarina sp.
ATGGGTTTAACTTCTTTTAGATAGCAACATACAGGCGACTGAAAATCTTCGTTTTCCAGGACGACAACCTTCCGCAAACAAATTTTGTAAGAAGCATCCTCAATCGTACGTAATTTATCTTTAAACTCCTCAAGCGAATATTTGGGTAACTCTTTTTCACAAGCGGCAATGATCTGTTCAAGTTTTTCTACCTGCTCCGGATCGAGCGGATAGTTTTGCAGTATGGTGTGTACTTCACCTTTAAATTTTGTTTTAAAATATTTAAAACGAGATGCAGCATATTTTAGATAAATACGATTGGTATTTTCGCTTAGATGCTCATACAAACTCAAATAATGCGTTAACAGCACATCGAGCTTTCTTAAGACGATAATTTGATTGTATGTTGCTACCTCAGTTTTCATGCTCGAACTGTTTAAATTAGTGCAATTACTATCCTGAAAACTGCGTCAAACCAGCAGTAGAATCATTGGAAATGAATACCATCATTCGCTGTTTTGAATCTTCTTCGGAAACATAGTACACCCTTACTTTAAAAGTATCCGGGATTTGGTCAGCGTGGAATTTTCCATTTAGGCAGTGAAAACCGCCGTCTTCGGTAGATGCAATACTAAGTATTTGACATTTTTTTAACCGTTTGACTTTAAGACGGTCTTCGATTGTTAAACTATAACGTTTGAGAAGGCGGTCAAGAGTTTTTATAAAGTGGTCTGTATTGGAAGTAATCATAGCTTTTGGCGTTGTGTTGTTCTATCAAATTTAGCCAAGTGCAATGGGATAACTTCAATCAATATTTATAATTATTAAAAATTTAGTAGCACTTATTAAAATCCATTTAAAAGAATTTTATTTTAACATTTAGTGGATTCAGAAAGGCTATTTCCTGTCTTAAAATTTGGCTAGAAAATGCCCGGTTGCGAGATTAATCAAGAATAAACAAGTAAAAAATATCAATGGCGAATTAAATTTAGATTCTTCTATTTATTAAAATGCTAAAATTTTCCGACTTTAAGATTTCGCTTGTAGATTTAAGTCAATATTCATATAACTAACTAAAAATTAGTTAATTATAACATATACCCATCCATAAGCCTTACCTTCATTTCAAATTAATACTAAATTAAAATTCAAAAATTATGAGTATCGTAAAAGTGATTGAAGTAATGGCAACTTCGCAAAACAGTTTTGATGAAGCAACGAAAAATGCTTTAGAACACGCCAGCAAAACCGTGAAAAATATTCAATCGGTATATGTTAAAGAGATGAATGCTAAAGTGGAAAACAATGAAATCGTTTCTTATGGTGTAAATGCCAAAATTTCCTTTGGCATAGACTAATATATTTTTTA
>CAYNMH010000105.1:0-8839 GCA_964398145.1 uncultured Flavimarina sp.
GCGGCTTGCGACAGTGACGAAGATGGCCTGTCAGACGGGGACGAAATCAACATCTATAATACAGATCCCTATAATCCCGACACAGACGGAGACGGCATCAACGACGGCACCGAAGTCACAAACGGAAGTAATCCACTTGATCCTTGTGACCCGGACAACACGGTTGGACCTTGTGATGCTGACCAGGATGGACTCACAAATGCAGAAGAAGATGCGATCAATACAGATCGTTACAATCCCGACACAGACGGTGACGGCATCAATGACGGCACCGAAGTCAATCAGGGCAGCGACCCGCTTAACCCCTGCGATCCAAATAATTCGGTAGCGGCTTGCGATAGTGATGAAGATGGCTTGTCAGACGGGGACGAAATCAATATTCACAACACCGATCCAAACAACCCCGACACAGACGCAGACGGCATCAATGACGGCACAGAGGTCACTAACGGAAGCGATCCACTTGATCCTTGTGACCCGGACAACACGGTTGGACCTTGTGATGCTGACCAGGATGGACTCACAAATGCAGAAGAAGATGCGATCAATACAGATCGTTACAATCCCGACACCGATGGAGATGGAATCAATGACGGTACCGAAGTCAATCAGGGAAGTGACCCGCTTAACCCATGTGATCCAAATAATTCAGTCGCGGCTTGCGACAGTGACGAAGATGGCCTGTCAGATGGGGATGAAATCAACATCTATAATACAGATCCCTATAATGCTGATACCGATGGCGATGAGTATTACGATGGTGAGGAAGTAGTTAATGGTACAAATCCCCTTGATGCATGTGATCCCGACCAGGAATCTGGTTATTGCGATCAGGATAATGATGGGTTGATCAATCAGGATGAATGGTCACTGGGGACCGATCCCAAAAATCCCGATACGGACGGAGACACTGTACCGGATGGTGATGAGGTGGCTAATGGTACAGATCCTCTTGATCCATGCGACCCCAGTCCAATTGCCAAAGAATGTGCGCCAAAATATTTCACACCAAATGGTGATGGTTATAATGACCTCTGGAATATCAAAAATGCACCGGCGCCAATCACTATTTTTGACCGCTTCGGCAAATTGATTTATACTATTCCTATAAATGGGGAAGGATGGGATGGTACCTATAATGGAAATTTATTACCTTCTAATGAATACTGGTATAGTACTCAAATCGTGGACGCCAATGGAAATCCTGTGCTAATTAAAGGGCATTTTACACTCATACGAAGGTGATTACTCTGCAACAATGAATTTTAAAATGCACTATAACGAAAGTAATCGAATATTTTAGAGAAATTTAGCTTCGGTGGAAGACCGGAATGATCATTTAAAATAGTTAATAAGGAAATATTTAGTCAACGCTTTAGGCCTCTTTTTTAAAATGATTTTAAACAGTTTTCCACAGAAGTTTTCTGCTCATTCTAAAAATTTGAATCAACTAAAATATCCCTGTACTAGCCAAAAACAAATAGGAATTTCATAGAATCACCTGAAGAGCAACCCCTCCCAAGATAATCAGCTCACATTCACTTACAAACTCTCTAAACCGTTCCATATTTTCTGTATTCCATTCACAAATATTGAGATTATCAGAGTTTTTTAAGTTGAACAGGTGCTGGTAGGTATCACTTTTTTTAATGTCAATTACAGAAATTTTGACTTTAAATCCTTTATTCAAATACAGTTCTGGCAAGTGGCTTTCTACAAAACCCACCCCGCAAATAATACCAACCGTTCTCATACTGAAAAATTAAAGGCTTCACTCCTGGACAGAGTGAAGCCGATTCTTTAAATTTCATTGTTTCAGAATAGTACTGATGGTATAAAGTTCAAACGGATTGTTATTATTGTCACTGTACCATATACGTTTATTTGCAAGATCTAGCTTTATAACAACGCCACCTCTGTTGAGGTCGTTAAGCACAATTTCTGAAGCATCTCTGCTTCCTTCACTAAATTCATTAGATACATTACCTGCTACATCGTGCTCCATCCAGACACCATCAACTAAAGTAAAATAGCCAATAGGATTGCCATTGCCATCACAGTACTCTACCTGGGATACTTTTGGCGTAGCTGCGGTCATCGTTGAAGTGGTATTTGTATCTACCGCTGCTGTAGGAGCTGATGAGTTTGCAGTATTTGGCACGTTGGCAGGAGGGTTTGAGACTGTGCCGGAGGTTGCTGTAGATACACTGTTATTAATAGCCATATTTGTCGCAACTGTAGTGTTTTGACTCTTCTGCAAGTCATCATCAGAACGCAATTTTTGAGATTCATAATTACTGATGATCTTTTGATAATTTTCTTCGGATATAAACTGATCTTCATCCATCTCCAGCCCCGGATCAAAATTTAAGGGATATGCGTATGCACCGGACTGACCTATGGGTTTTGAGGTACTCAAAACCTTTTGAAATCTATACTTATTGCCTTTATACGTGTATTCAAAAGGTTTTTCCACGAGCCTGAATTTAACAAATTTGTACACCGTGCTGTTTGGAGGACAGGTTAATACGTCCTTTTTGGTTTCGGTTTCAGATAATTGAATATTTTGCCTTATGCTATTAATTGTGGTGTTACTTGTGTTGCCACCCCCTTTAGCCCCGACCGTAACATCAAATTCGTGCAAGAGGATACTCACCGAAGTACTGACTTCAACTGAGGTTTCCCACCAATTTGAGCTAGTCTGCTCTGAAGTGTCGTTAAAGTCATATCCCTCAGAAACCGCAACAGCCAGTTCTGACTCCTGAGGCCATTCTCGGGGTAAGCCGTTATCATATTTACTTACTCGATAAACTTCCCGGCTTATTTGCGATATACTGGTATTTAATTCGCCCAGTTCTTTACCAAAAACCTCTACTTCGGCCAGGTTAAGATTGTTACTGCCATTGAGTTGTACACGCACATAGCGACCAAATGCGATACCGGTGTAAGATTGCCTGTCTCTGGGAAGTGTATTTTGATCTTGCGTGGCGTAGGGGTCTAACCTGCCTCTTACATCATCATAAGGCTTATCGGTCACGAATATGTCAAAATTTTTCAATCTGTCCTGGCAACAATCTGTTCGGTTCCAAATTTTGACTTCTTCAATCAAATAATTCTTCCCAAGATCAACTTCCCAAAATGCTCTATTATCATTATTTGTATGGGTTACCGAGCCAAAATTCCAGTTTCCATTAGTGTTGCCGTCGTTTGCCTTATTAGAACTTCCGTAATCAAAAACACTACTCTGCCGCGTACTTTTACCCAATGCCAGATTGGTGTTTTTATCAACAATTACTGAAACAGGCGTTCCTTTAATTACTACCTCAGCAAGGCTTAATATGCCATTCCCTTCTATTTGAATACTCACATACTGTCCCCGTGCATTTGCATTAAAGGTCTTACTGCCTCTAAAAAAATTACGGTCTGCAGGATTAATCACCTGACCACCAATGCGACCTTTTAGAGGATGATCAGACACCCGAATGGTAAAATTGTTTAAGCGCTCCGGGGCGGCATCTGTACGGTTATAAATTGTGATGGAAGAAATGTCGTACACCCCTAGCAGATCAACCTCCCACCAGGGATTATTTCCCCCATGCGTATGCGTAACGGAACGCTGTCCCCAGTGGCCATTGGTATTTCCATCTACGGCACGATTTGCCGCAGCAACTTCAAAAACACTGCTTTGTTTGGCAGGTTTGTGTAGCGCAATATTTGTAGGATCTTTGGGCGTCCATTGTTGTGCCCGGGCTGTAAGTACCGTTAATAGGATGAGTGCACCTCTTAATGCTCTGCTGAGTACTGCCTTTTTCGTGTAAAAATTTGTTTTCATGAGTATTCTGTTTTTGTGATTTGCAATTAATTTTCACTGAAATAACAATGCAAACAGTCTGAAAACAAAAGGTTTGGGACGAAAGGGGTGAATCTTTGTCCAAAGGGTGTCGTTTATTTACCGAAGAAAAAAGTAAAAATCAAATAGTCTGTAGGCGTTTTAGCAACTCGTTTCGCATATCGCGACTCATAGGAATCGCTTTTTTAGAAATGACTACGTGTGTTCCCGCTACCTCATCTATTTGTGAAAGGTTAATAATATAAGAACGATGAATTCTAAGAAAATGCTTCTGGGGTAGTTTTTCGTCTATATCTTTCAAGGTCATGACTAAAAGATACTCTTTCTCATTTGAAAATATTCTGCAATAATTCCTGTCGGCTTCTATGTACCGAATGTCTTCAATATCAATTTTCACCATTTTTTCATTGCTTCTCACAAATATCCGATCGTTTAATATAAAGGGATCTGAAGCGTCGTTTTCAATCATTTTTTCTGAAGGAATACTTTCAGAACGCTTCTTTTCAGAATCAATGATTTCAACTGTAAGTGCTATCGCACGTTGTAAGTCTAATTTTTTAAAAGGCTTGGAAATAAACGCATAGGGCCGCGTACCTTTTGCCTCGTTAAAGTGCCAGTCGTCAGCATTGGCAGTCAAATAAATTAAGGGTATCTGATATTCCTGCTGAATTAATTGAGCCGTTTCAATCCCATTCATTTCGCCCTTGAGTTGAATATCCAGGAGAATAATGTCTGGCTTTTCTTCTTTTATATGCGGTAGTACTTCTTCGCCCCGCGGTAAAATTCCTGTTACTTCATAACCCAATTCTGAAAGCTGGAGGGAAATGTTTGCCGCGATAATCATTTCATCTTCTACGATCAATATTTTGGTGGCATTAATCACTAGGCTGCATTAAAGATTTTAAAATTGAAAAAAAGTACGGTTCCTTTTTGATTTTCCTCAATAACCGTCCCTCTAAGTTGTTGCGTAAGTAAGGTTATCAATTGCGAACCAAATCCCGTTCCTTTTGGCTGTAATCCTTCAGCTTTACCGATTCCATTGTCAGCGACTTTTAGCTGTAGATTGTCTTGTTTCTGAGATAAACTGATGCTTATTTTACCATTTATCCTTTCAGGGAAAGCATATTTGAGCGCATTGGTAAGTAATTCGTTTACGATTAATCCTATAGGTACGGCAGTATCCACATCAAGCTCTAATTCTTCCATTGCATATTCAATCTTTACCTGATCTTCAGCTTGAAACGTATCTAGTAAACCCTCCCCTAAGTTGAGGAAATACGATTTCATCTCAATTGTTCTCAGGTTGGTACCCTGATATAATTTTTGGTGAATAATTCCCATACTTTGAACCCTGTTTTGACTCTCAAGCATGGCTTCTCTGGCAGCAGCGTCTGAGAGTTTAGCAGATTGCAGTGAAATAAGACTTTTTACCAGTTCTAAATTGTTTTTTACCCGGTGATGTATTTCTTTCAATAACAATTCATTCTGTTTGTTTCTCGCATCCAGTTCCGTATTAAGAACACTCAGTTCTGCTCTCTTTTTACGAATATTTTTAAGGACGAAAAACATACCAGACACCAGTATCGCCAGTAAGATTGCAAGGGAGATATAAAGCAACTGCATCTTGCGCTGTTGTGCGATTTCTTCGTTTTGCGAGCGAATTGTAGCCTCCTTTTTTTCAGTTTCGTATTGCGTAAGTAACTCACTCATGGTCCTATCACTTTCAGCGGCGGCCAGACTATCGCCCATAATACGTGCCTTTTTCTGATATTCCAGAGCGGCTGGGTAATCTCCCAGATTCTCGTAAATAGTACTTATGTGCATATAGTTTTCAGGAAGATTGGGCAAGTCACCATGCTGTTCCTGCAAACGTATGGTTTCCAGCTGATAAGGCAGGGCCTTCTCATAATTACCCATCAACAAATGAACTTCACCAATATTTGCCGAAACCGAATTTAGTGCATTCTGATAATTAGCCTCAACGGCCAAACGTTTGGCTTCTTCATAATCGGTAAGGGCCTCTTCATAGTTGCCCAGTCTCTTTAGCGCGTTACCGCGATTGTTAGTAAACCCGGAAAGGTCAATGCTTCCAAAACCCAGCTTTTTTGCCAGATTGAGTGCCATATCAAAATAGGCAAAAGCCATTTGGTAATCTTCTATCGCTATACACGCATCTCCTGCAACGGTATAGCTGTAAACCAATTCTTCTTCCAAATTATTTTCTTCGGAAGTTTCAATGGCTTTGCGGGCATAGACCAGAGCATCTTCGTGCCGCCCCTGAAGTCTCACATCTTCAGAAAGTCTTTCGTAAGCTCCTGCAATCCCTAACGGATCTTCAATCTCTTCCATTAACCGCAGCGCGGCTAAATCTGCTTGCAGAGCTTCCTGCAATTCCCCGCGCTTTTTATGTACCCATCCCATTTTGAAATAGGTAGTTGCCTGCCCCTTTCTATTATGAAGTCGTTGGTACGCCTTTTCTGCCTTTTGAAAATAATACACAGCAGAATCCAGCTCTAGCATATTGGCATACATTCTGCCCAGCGTTTCGTGAAAAACAGGTTGCCATTTTTCAGCATTGGTTTTATCTGCCAGATAGACGGCTTTTTGGGAATATTCTAAAGCCTTTTCCAGGTCGTAATTAAAATACGCGTCTATAATTTTATTTAAAGTGCCAAGCTTTACAGTATCGTTCTTTTGTTCAGCAAGTGCTACTTTTAAGCTGTCTAATGTACTTGTCTGAGCACTACTAACAGAATAAAGAAAGAGCGTTGAAACGACCAAAAAAGTCTTTAGCAGCAAACGATTGATGCCATATCTTTTGAAATGACCAGCGCGGGATTGTAAAAATGGATGATTGGTTGTTTCGTTACCGGAAGCCCGCCTCATTTCTTAAAAAAGTTAGTTATTACTAAAGATAGTTTATTTTAATAACTCTGTAATTTCCGTATTGCGCTATAGCCTTTCCTCATTTATACCGTGTACGAGATGCCCTTTTCCTAAACCAGAAAATGGTAAGACCTAGACCTGTAAGTATCAATACACCGGCTACCCAGAGCAGATATTGAGGCTGTGCCAGGTCAAGCTGACGGCCGGTGCCCATGAGGATGAGGCCGGCCCAGTATTGCGGATGTAACGTACGACCTTCAGCATTTCTTAGATAATCCAACTTGGCCTGCCGTAAAGCACGGTCGGTAGACATTCCTGCTTCCAGATGTGTATAAAAAGACTCGAGAATCTGAGCACTCGACTGCTCATCAATAGACCAAAGACTTGTGAGAATGCTTTCGCTACCGGCATAGTTAAAAGCATGTGCCAGAGAGATCATTCCCTCACCCGGTTGATAACCCGGCTTGCCCGTTTCACAACCTGTAAGAATGGCCAGTTCGGCATTCAGGTTCAGGTTATAAATCTCATAGGTATATAAATAATTGTCGTTGAGCTTGGTGAGGTCTTTTCGGTTCTTGGCAAAGACCAGCCGGGACAATTCGGGGCTTGTGTTGTTTGATTCTGCATGGGTACCCAGATGTATAATCTTGTGTTCCCGGGCCAGGCTTGTAAATACTTGCTTAGAAGCCTGCTCATTTAAGAAGTAGCTTCCCTCATAGCGCTCTCCTATTTTTTTAGCCAGGCTTACACTAAAAGGCTGTGGCAACAGCTGTAAATAAGCCCGGTCAAGCTGTGCAGAATCTGAAATTGCCAGAGTATATCGGTCTTTCATAGCCGTATCAAATTGTGGAGCAAATGCCACAAAATCCTTATCGTATTCCAAAATTTTACGGTTTTGATCTATGATCAACAGACTGTAATTGTATGAAATAGTATGTCTCGACAACAAACTCGTTTCGGCTAAATCTTTAAAATGCTTTTGAGGTGTTTTGGTTAACAGATCAAAAGGCAGATTATATAATACACCTTCCGGGATTACAATGACATTTTCTGTAGTTATATAGGGTTCCAGAGGCTTCCAAAGCTCCCCGTATAATTGATAAAGACACTTCAGCACTTCTGCTTCTGCTACGGTATAATCTGAAACTAAAGGTATACAGGTTTCTGAAAATCCTGTAAGAGGCACCAGATTCCCTTTCCCCTGATTATATACATAGACATACCACTCACCCGCCACGTTAAAATACCGTATGAGCGTGGTGTGAGAATCTACCCGGCTTTCCAGTTGATTAAGCGGTTCAACGATACGGGCATACCGCATTTTGTAGTAGTCTGGGTAATCTTGCTGTAAAAGAGCCAGATGATTTTCCCAGGCAACCGATAGCGAATCGAGCCTACGCGCGTTAAACTGCGTGGTCGTAACTTCATCAAAGAAAGCCTGAATCTGCGTTTTTAAATCAGCCTCATGCTCACGCACTTCGGGCGGAGCGAGATTGGGTTCGACACCTGTCAAACGGGAACGTATACGGGTATAGATTGCAGATTCGTGGAGCGAAAGCACCTTGTTAAGATATTGCTCATCCTGCGTAAGGTTATACAGATCCAGGTAGATTTTTTGGGCGAAATCAAATACGTCCTGATGATTTTCTATTAAGCGGCTTACTCCTTCTGTCGAGGTGATGACGGACTTTTGCTGTTCTAATATACGCGTAGCCTCATCCAGACTATGGGTGATTGTGGTAAGATTCTCCTTATTTTTAGACAATAGCGCATACTGTGCTTTTGCCCTGTAAAATAAAAAAATGCCTCTTGCTTCTATATTCAATACATTCTCATAAGCCCGCTTAGGGTCTGATGTGTCTAAATATTGCTGCACCAATAATAAGGTTTGCTTAAAAGCTCCCTGTTCATACAACAGCCCTATTTTAGTGAGCTGAATGGCTTCTGCTAAAGGGCTGCCTGCTCCATAAGCGGCACGCGTGGTATTATAAATCCGGTCTAAATGCTCCCCGGCCTCCTGAAACCGTTTTAATTCCCCCAGTGTCTGCACCAGATAGAGCGTTGTATAAACGACATCCTGATTTATTTCCCCGGAATTACTGG
>CAYNMH010000105.1:8939-11196 GCA_964398145.1 uncultured Flavimarina sp.
CCCAAATCATTATAAATACTTCCCAAATTCCGATAGGCAATAATGAGGTTGCTGTGAACCTTTTCGGTAAGGGAATGATTGTGGGTATGGGCTAAAAAGGCATTGAAACTGGCAATACTCTTCAGGGTTTTGGCCGTTGCAGCCTTATAATCCCCTGCCGTCTGGTCTACCAGTACCCAGTTACCATAGATTGTCCCCGGGAGATAATACCGGTATTCGGGATCCTCATTTGTGGTATCGACTGCCTCAATAGCCTTTTTAAAATAATAGTTGGCACTATCTGGCTTTGCCGTAAAATGCATCAGTGACGCCTTGTAGTTATAGATGCGTGGCGTAAGTGAAAAGTTGGGCATCCGGTTTGTGCTCAACAGTTTCAATGCTGCATCGGTATGCTCCAGAAGCTGATTGAAGTCGCCCAGTTTTAAACCAACTTCTGCCAGATAGTATTCGGTTTCAGCCCTTTTCCTGACCTCTTTAGTGCGAAATGCAATGTTGTGAGCCTTTAGAATCAGATTCTGCGCCTGTTGCAGGCTTCCCTGATCTATAGATACCAAGCTCAGGCCCAGCAGTCCTTCATAATAGATACTGTCTTGTGGGTGCAGGCTTCCTATTTTCTTAAGAAGTTTATAGGCTTCCGGAAAAAGGGTTTCTTTATTTTGAAGGTATTCCAGGCGCGCAAGACGCCCTACCAGTTTACCCTGATTAAAATCGGTCTTATCTTGTGTCAATGCAGCATCTATACTGTTTTGGGCATCCTGAAAACGATTGGTCTGTAATGCCTCATCAATATCCCGGAACACCTTTTTTTCCTGTGTATAGACGTTAAGACTTATACCTAAAACGAGAATTATTAAACTGCTGTAGTTGAATACCCTAATCATCGCTACTCTTTCAGTTCTTCAAGTAATTGGTTACCCGCTTCAGTTCCACTCTTTTCAAGATTTTGGACAGCAAGATCAAGCTCGCCCAGTTTCAAATAGGCTAAGCCCAGATAATAATAAGTCTCGTTGTCAAACGATTTTTCAGGACTTTGAAGTACTTTTTTAAAAAAAGCAATGGCCTGACGCTGATCTTTTTCGGCCATATAAGCAGAAGCGATAAAATAATTGAGCGTATCTCTGGTCGAAGTTCCTGTTGTGAGTGCAACCCACTTTTTACGCGCAGCTTCATAATCCCCTTTTTTATAATCCACCATGGCTTCATAAAAATCATACTCTGATGCAGAACCCATAACCGTAGGTAGCCCGGGATCTGGTTTAAAATGGCTGGCGTACAGCCTTTCATTAGAGGGTATTCTGGTAAAAAACCAAAGGCTTAAGCCTATTAACACAACCACACCTGCAGCTATTGGATACCATCGCACACTCGATTTAGGTATGGATGCCGACTGTGGAGCTGGTGGTAGTTCCTGGTGAAAGGCATCAAGCTTTGATCTCAAACCTTCGGTTTCAACGCTACGCACCAACTCCTTAAACATGCTAAATTGCGAAGCAAAATCAGCATCAGTGCGAAGAGCTTCTTCAAATGCAGTTTCTTCCTGCGCATTCATCTGATGCAATAGATAGCGTTCAAAATGTTCCTGACGTTCCGGACTGATATATTGCGAACTATTCATTTAGCTTATTTTTAAAACTGAGTTCCCTCAGTTGTTCCATACACCTGTACTTCTGATTTCGGGCAGAAGCCGAAGTTACTTGGCGTTCCTCTGCAATTTCATCCATGGACTTCCGCTCAAAGTAAAAAGCTGTGAGCAGTTGCTTGCAGGAAGCCCCCAGTTTCTCAAAAGCCGTACGCAATACAGCTAAGCGATGCTCAGACTCTTCATCGGCGCCCTCAATACTCATCAGATTTAGATGATCGTACCCGGTGAATGATTCATTTTTTTTAAAAGCCGGTGATCGAAGGTGATCGCGCCACTTATTTTTAGCAATCTTGAACAGGTAAGCCTCGAGGTTGCCAGATTTATAGGAGCCGTCTTTTACGTTTTCCCAACAGGCAATAAAGGCATCCTGATAAACGTCTTTAGCCGCAACTTCACTCCCCGATTGGGCTAAAACAAAACCTTCCACCTTTGGGTATACCTTGATATAAATATGCTTTAAAACGACAGGGTCATTATTTTTAAATGCTTCTTCCACCTGAGTGGTGGTCCGGTAGTCTGCAATCCCCATACTTTAGAAATGTACGGGTAATTTACAGAAATCAGGTTAGCGTTCAAATAAATCCCCGGGTAATTTCACAGTAAGCTGTTCATTTG
>CAYNMH010000106.1:0-11011 GCA_964398145.1 uncultured Flavimarina sp.
CTAAAATTTGAAAAGCAGGTCTTAAATTTATGCGCTCTTTATTAGAGATATAAGCGGTATTATAGTGAGTCGCCGCAGAAGAAGCTAAATGCCCACCAGCAGAGAAGCCTGCTACACCAATTTTAGAAGTATCAATATTCCATTTTTCGGCATTCTTAGTCACCACTTGAAAAGCTCTCTGAACATCCTGTAATGGACCTATGGTTTTATTTTGCATAATTTCATCAGATGGCAAGCGGTATTTTAATACAAAAGCGGCTACTCCAATTTTCTGAAAGGCTTCTGCAATATCATAGCCTGCACGGCCTACTGCCACTACACCATAGCCTCCGCCGGGACAAATAATTACTGCAACACCGGTGGATTTATTAGAATCTGGTAAAAATACGGTAAGAGTGGGCTTGGTTACATTTTTTACATAGTAATGACCAGGAGACCAACTTCCCATCGTTTCTTCAAGGTCAGAAGGTATAGAATTGGGGATTGCTCCTTCATACAAGTCTATTGTTTTCTGCGCTGTACAAAAGCTTAGAAAAAATAATGAATACATCAATCCAAAAAAACAATTCCGATAGGATTGTGATCTTTTTTTCTTCTGAAACTTTTTCATCTGTATAATAAATTGATTATCAAAACAATAAATTTTAAAGGCTCATTACCAAACTAAAGTTCTTTCTGTAAAACTCATACTTTAAAATAATTCTGTAATTCTGCATTGACTCACTTAATGTTGTATAAATTCGCGATCAGTTTTGAATGCAGGATCCCATATGTCTTTATATAAGGGTTCTTTATTTTGCATTAATCGCTTATTAATATGATAGGTAACATCCATCCATTCATCACCTTCATCCCAAAGTGGCTTCATAAGCTGAGCTTCCCATTCTCCAAAAGCCTTTTCCATTAAATTTAGCTGTTCAGGATCTACTTCTGCAAGGTTTTTTGACTCACCCAGGTCACTATTAAGGTCATATAGATTGACTCCGAAGTTTTTAAGTCGAACCGTTTTATATAAACCTAATCGAGCACCTGATTCTTCCAACTTACGCCAAAATAATTTTTCGTGAGGATTTCCCAATTGATCACCAGTTAAGAAAGGGAGCAAATTAACTCCGTCAAGCAACAGGTCATCTGGTTTTTGTATCCCAGCCGCCTCAATAGATGTTGCAAAAATATCTAAAGATGAAGAAAGCCCCTCAAATTTATTTCCTCCACTGAATGACTTGGGATAACTTACCACAAATGGCACCCGGTGACCACCTTCAAATTGATTGCCTTTCCAACCTTTAAGAGCTCCTTCTTTAGACTGATTATTGTGAGCTCCTCCGTTATCACTTAAAAAATAAATGAGTGTATTTTCTCTTAAACCTTGTTCACCTAACTTATCTAATAATTTACCAATATTTTCATCTAGGGACCACGTCATTGCAGCAAGCTTTTGCCTTGGGTGATTTTTATATTTTTCTAAATCTTCTTTCTTAGCATCCATGGGAGTATGAACAGCATTGTAAGCCAGATACATAAAAAAAGGATGGCTACCACTTTGTTCAACATATTCCACTGACTTATCTCCCAAAACGTCGGTCATATATCCTTCAAATTTCACACGTTCTCCATTATGCTGTAGCATATTTATCCTTGAAGGATCTTTAATTGGAAAATAGGAACGGCTACCTGTTAAAAAACCAAAAAACTCATCAAACCCTCTATTGTTAGGATGATCTGACTCTTCTTCTCCAAGATGCCACTTTCCCAGAGCATAGGTTAAATAACCATTGTTTTTAAACACATCGGCAATAGTTTGTACATCATCGCTAAGACCAATGCCTCCGGTGCCGTTAGCTTCAAAGCCAAAGCGTTGCTGATATTTACCCGTAAGAAGTCCGGCCCTTGATGGCGCACAAACTGTGGCACTTACGTGTGCATCAGTAAAAACAGTACCACTTGCTGCCAATTCATCTATGCGAGGAGTTTCCATGTCTTCACTACCCATAAAGCCAAAATCAATATAGCCCGCATCGTCAACTAAAATAACGATAACATTAGGTTGCTCCTGCGAGCTTTTAAATTCTTCCGGCGAAGAGATTTTTGAAGTATTTTTAGTTTTACAGCCAGCACAGAATACTATGCATATATATGCCAAAAGGACTAAGTATCTTCTCATTTTTGGTTGTGAAATTGTTTTTAATTATATTTTTTGTAAAAAATATTCCCTTAATCTTGTGTAATCTTGAATGAAATAACCGTAAAAGTATTACTTGGAATGGATGTCGAAAAAATACCATTAAACTCAGAATAGGTATTTACAGGTATAAGTTCACCGCTGGTAAGACCTGATTCACTCCATTGCTTAACAGTAATGTTGTTTACAATGGAATAATCCTCGACTTCAAATATATAGTTCTCATAAGAGGAAGCGGAACGGTTAACTACGATTATTGTAAGTAAATTATCTCGTAGGAAGGCACGGGTTCCAAATTTTCCCAATCCGTCAATGTTTTTTCCGTCAACGTCTGTAATATCAACTGGAACAGAACCCAAAAGTGGTCGGGAGGTTGCACGCATCAATTCACTTCTAAACTGATCGTTTAATCCATACGACCACCACATAAAGCCAGACATTCCCAAATCAATTTGATCCCAAAGGGCCAAAATAGCTTCTTCCGCTTCTTTAAAGTTATCGGCATCAGATTTTGAATCCCAATGCGGTTCAGTGGACCAAAACGGCTTGCCATTTATCCTTGCTAAATCTGCCTCCAATTTATTTTTAGGTCTGAATTGCGGATAATAATGTGTGCCATAAACATCCATAAGTTTTGCACCTCCTAAATTATTTAAATCGCGCACCCAGTTTCTTTTATCTGGACCATAATCCTCATAACCTACAAACTTGGGTATATTAATTCCTCTATCTGTAAGTAAATTCTTTAAAATATTTAAGGTTTCGATATATTTTTGGGGGGTAATATTACCCTCGTTGTAAACGAACTCGTTATCAATACCTAAAAATTTAATTTCAATATCTTTTGAGTCCAGAAACTCTAAAAAATCAGCTAAAAGAATTGCATACTTTTCTGGGATAATACCGGCATCATTTTTTGTCCAATCGGGAAAAGAATTTTTCCCATCTAATTTTTTACTGGCAAAAAGTATCACCTCCTGGTCGCTTACTTTTTTGGCAAAAGCTATTGACTTAAGTACATCATCATACATATTTTCCACAACTGTGCCTTCAGCGGGATGTGCAGGGACTTTCTGAGTTCCTAAAATGGGAATACGAAGACCATTGATACCATCTTTAACGAAAAGCTCAACCGCCATATTTTCAGATGTAATAGACTTATTACCTTGCTTGATATCGTAAAAAAATACATCAATTAAGTTACCTGATTGACTAATGTTTACAGTACTATTAGCTGTGGGTTTGGGTGCTTCCGGTTGAGGAATTTCTTCTGGAATTTCCGTTTTAGGTGAAGACTCATCATCAGAATTATTATCACAACCAAAGCTGTTTAAGGCAAAAGAAATCAGTAAGAAATATGAAATAAATTTCATTAAATGACAAATAAAGGATTAATCGGCGTTTAAAAATGTTTCCTGCTCAAAAGTGAAGACATCAGAAGGGGTGCGTGCAGTTTTCAATATATTTTTCATCTTCGCCACAATGGCGGGATTTTCTTGAGCAATATTTTTAGTTTCTGAAGGATCCTCTTTTAAATTGTAGAGTTCTATGGGAGCATCAGGGTTGGCCAAAACATTGTATTTTACAGCTTTCCAGTCATCCATGCGCACTGCCTGACGACCTCCTTTCTCATGAAATTCCCAATATAAATAGTCGTGTTTTTCCTGATCTTTTTGATTATTTAAAAGTGTTGGTAAAAAAGAAATTCCATCCAAATTATCAGGTACCTTCTCATCTGCAAGTTCTAAAAAAGTAGGAAATACATCCCAAAATGCGGTGATGTGATCTGTGACAGAACCGGCTTTAATTTGTTTCGGCCAGGTTGCGATCATTGGGACTCGTATTCCTCCTTCATAAAGGTCTCTTTTGTAACCTTTATAAATTCCATTACTATTAAAATAATCAGGGTCTGCCCCTCCTTCCTGATGAGGACCGTTATCTGAGGTAAATACAATAAGGGTATTTTCACTTATTCCTAATGAATCTACTTTGGCTATTATATCTCCTACCTGATCATCTAATATTTTAATCATTGCAGCAAATGCAGCGTGAGTTTCCTTTTGAGAAGCATATGCACCTTTTCCATACTTTGGCCCTGAGTCAACCCCATCATACTCTTTTTCAGGATTAAATTTTCCTCTAAATTCATTCAATACAGCTTCAGGAGCGGCCAATTCAGCATGTGGAATAATAGAGGGAACGTACAAAAAGAAGCTCGTATCTTTTTGCTGTTCAATAAATTCCAAAGTTTTTTCGTGAATTAGTGCAGGAGCATATGCCACTCTGTTGTAACCTGAATTTTCGGAAAGCACAATAGAGTCTTTATTGGACCAGAGATGATCGGGATAATAGTGATGTCCCAAACGCTGACAATTGTAGCCGTAAAAAACGTCAAAACCCTGATTTACGGGATCACCTTCTGAACCGGGAAATCCCAGCCCCCATTTACCGAATGCGCCTGTTACGTAGCCGGCCTTTTTAAGACCTTCAGCTAAGGTATAGGTGTTATCTGGAATAGGATACTGTCCTTCTGGCTGTATTTCTTTATTTCCCCGTACTACAGTATGTCCTGTATGCATCCCCGTCAAAAGCGCTGATCTTGATGGAGCACAAACCGTGCTTCCGGAGTAGCTTTGTGTAAAGAGCATTCCCCGTTTAGCCAACTCATCGATATGTGGAGTGTTCATTTTTTTTTGACCATATATGCTCAAGTCCCCATAGCCAAGATCATCTGCAAGAATGAAAATAATATTGGGCTTTTGAGTAGCTTGTTTCTCCAGATTGTGTAATACTGAGGGATTATTTTGAGCATTTTTCTGATTGGAATTGCAGGCCAAAAAAAAACAAAAAACCAATGGCAATAAATAAATTTTACCGATCATGAGATTAAATTAAAACGTAGAAAACGGGCTATACGATTAGAATGGTTATTTAATTATTTACCATTCTTCAAAAGTTAAATCCTCTTCGGGTGGTCTGCGTAGATATAATATTTCTTCCACGTCAAAGGATGAACCATTTTTATCAAACGAATAACTAATATTGAAAGAGCGGTCTGTAGGATTGTATGTCCCAGATCCAGAGAAATTAGTAATGGTACTATCATCAACGCTAAGATCTACGGTTTCACCATTTACTGTTAAAATCAAACTATTATTTTGTACTCCGTTATTTGCATTATTTGTAAATGTCCCGATACGATCTGATCTTAAGGTACTAGCATTAATAGTTGATAAACGCATAAGAGGATTACGTATCAAATCGGTATTATTATACTCGGTTACCACAGGGTCAGTACCTGATGCTGTCTCGGTTTGAACACCAGTTTGATAGAACGTTCCACTGTAAGGAGAGATATACTTTACAACAACAATAGAATAATCTCTAGGGGCAAGAGTACCATCGGGGCTTCCTGAAGCAATAGAATCTAAAGTTGAGGCAGTAATTTTAAAGGGCAATGCATAAGTATTTGATGTCGCAAGAGGATCTGCGGTGAACAATTCGCGGTTGAGGTTAATGGTTACATCACCTATAAACTCTCCTTCTGGAATGATCATCTTATCTGGATTACTCAAGGTATAATACGACTCCGGCAATAACGTAAATGATCCTGCACCATCTAAAACCGAATCGTCAAGTAGAGATGGATCAATGGTGAAATCTGCAGATTCTTCCTGATTGTTAGAGCGTTTCCCTCCTAAAAACACGCCGACT
The DNA here is from genome assembly GCA_964398145.1 of uncultured Flavimarina sp. GTDB lineage: Bacteria > Bacteroidota > Bacteroidia > Flavobacteriales > Flavobacteriaceae > Leeuwenhoekiella. The sequence goes on from CAYNMH010000106.1 coordinate 5,897, forward strand.
TTAAACTGCATCTCCTCATAAGCAACCACTGTTCGAAGTGGTTTTTGAGTAGAGAATGCAACAATAGAATAATCAAAATCTTCTATATAATCTTCGTATTTCTCGCAAGATGTCAAGGAAATGAAAATCACCAAACAAATGCTAACTAAAATTTTTATTTTCATAATGTTTATTTAATTCTGACTACCAACCTAAGTTATTAATAAGATTCGGGCTCTTAACCAGTTCGTCATAAGGTAATGGAGCGTAATAGTATTTTATATCATTAAATGGACGTTCCTCAACTACAATTTCTTCATAATTCAAATCTCCATTTTCTTCACGTGTAATCTCGTAACCATATACAGGTTCATTAAGAGGCATCAACCACCTCCTCATATCGAAGTACCTCTGGTTTTCAAACGCTAACTCTAATCTTCTTTCACGTTGTATTAAGGTTCTAAAAGCTTCTTTGCCCTGAGCCGCAACCTCATTAACATAAACTTGATTTGAAATACCAGAGCGAGTACGAACACGCTTGATTGCATCAGAAGCTGAAAGACTAAGACCAGGTCCAACAACATCTGGTCCATAAGCTTCGTTGCTTGCTTCAGCAAAATTGAGCCAAAGTTCTGTACACCTCAAGTAGGGATTATAATGGTTATCATTACTAGGATTAGTACCCAGAATTCCTTCTGCCAAGGAAAGCCACTTTCTAAGGTAATAGCCGGTACGGGTATTCTGTGCATATACCGAATTTGAGTCCTCACCTCCCTGATAAATCTGTAAGGGATCTGCATCTAAAACCTGACCATTATACAATACATTTAAAGTTAATCTTGGATCTCTGTTTTCGTATGGATTTTCAGGATCATAATTAGAACGTGCATCTGTAATGGGGAATCCATTAGCTCCATAGAAAGCATCTACAAGATTTTGAGAAGGTCCCGTTCTTGCCTGCCCAAATTCACCTATTGGATAATTGAAATTTTCTAAATTTCTGTTGTTATGATAACTACGCCATATAAATTCATCCGGGGTATTATTGTCTGTGAAATTTCCTTCGCTGAGTCCCGGAAGGTTGCCAATAAGGTCGATAGCATTCTGGGCATCATTTGCCGCAACAACCCATTTATTAGTATAAGCTGTTTGATCTACAACCTGAAAATTGAACATTTGACTTCCAGCAGATATAGTAGTGATGTTATCAGGCTGATAGGCCGGGCTCGCACCATACATAGACACTCTTGATTTGAGGGCATAAGCCGCGCGCTGATCTGCCCTACCCAATTGATTGATACCCGTTATAGGATCTCCTCCCTGATATTGAACAGGTAGTAACGCAATTGATGAATCTAAATCCTTCTGGATTTGTGCAACACATTCTGCATAAGTATTTCTCTTAACACTTTCTAAATCTGAAGCCTCTCCTTCAACCAGTGATTTTAATACTATAGGATAGCCCAAAGCTTGTCCATCGTCAGTTTTACCTCCATACGCCTGTAACAATTGAAACCCCCACCAGGCTCTTAAGTAAAAAGCTTCTCCACGTAAATTTCTTCTTTTGTTACGATCAGATTCTTCGCTTTCCAGATCAAAAATGGCATTTGGCTCATTTTCAAAAAATATGTGAATATTTCTGAATTGAGCATAAGCGTTAGTCCAGTTGCCTACCGGGTTTGAGTTTGCCGTTAACCCTCCCTGACTGAGACGGTATATAGCACTGTCAAAATCGTTTGTTACTGCATTATCAGTAGCTGCATCGAGAAAGTTACCGCCATAGCCGTCTACAATAGTATTGGGCAGATTTGCGTAAGCATTGATCAGAAACCCCTCTACTCTATCCGGTAGAAAAAAGGCGAATTCCTCATCATAGGTGTTATCAACTTCCGGATCTAATGAACAGGAAGAAAAGAACAGTATAAAACCAAAAGCTATAAGAGTATATTTTTTTAACATCATTTAATAAATTTAAAATCCAACGGTTACGCCACCTGTGATAGTTCTAAATAGTGGATAATTATTAACTCCAGAATTAGGGACTTCCGGGTCTAAATCTTTTTCGTCAGAAATTATAAAAAGATTAGTTCCCCTTATGTGAAGTCTTAGCATTTTTGCAAAATACGTATCCCCTTTAATGGTATAACTTATTTCAGCATTCTTCAAACGAAGGAATGAAGCACTGTCAACCCAAAAGCTCGAAGTTCTAAAATCATTAGCAGCATTTGTGGTAGTTAGTGCTGGCTGATCCCCTGAGGGGTTATTTACAGGATGGAAACGATCAAGGGCTAAGGTTGAATATTTACCTTCACCTGCATTTCTGTAAAATGCATTATTTTTTACAAAATCTACTCCCAATTCTGTCGTTGTTAAGAGACTAACGGCCCATCGTTTATATTGTAAATACGCTTGAAAGCCTATACTTGCACGCGGAAAACTATTACCAACCACTGTTCTGTCTTGATCAGTGATCACACCATCTCCATCAAGATCTTTATACTTGATGTTTCCTACTCCATAGTCACCTAGAGTTTGAAAAGGATGTGCTTCTACTTCATCTTGTGATCTAAACAGACCTTCTGCTACGTAGCCGAAAATAGCATCTGTTGAATATCCTCTAGGGTCGAGATAGGCATTCGGATTATTAATGGTATTGTTTTCTTTTAATTTGTTCTTTACAATAAGGAAGTTAGCCCCAAGATCGTATTTGAAGTCCCCACTTTTACCTAAATAAGTTATGGAGCCATCAATTCCCTGATTGGAAACCCTACCTAAATTTTGTGGTGGGTTAAATCCTCCGCTTATATCACTAAATACAGATGCCGGATTGTTATAAATAATATCATCCCGAAGAGTATTAAAATAATTCACTTCAAATTTTAAAGATCTGTCCACTAACCATCCTTCAGCTCCCACATTAAATTCATAAGATGTTTCCCAGCGCAGGTCAGGATTTCCAAAATTGTTAAACCCTGTTCTGCCGGCACCACCCTGATTTCGTTCACCAAAAGATTGATTACCATTATTAGAATATCGGGTATCATATAAGTAAAAATCTGTAGCTCTATCATATCCAAGTAGCCCGTAAGATGATTTTATCTTTAGATAATCAAATAAACCGGCATCACTCAACCCATTATCAATCAAAACCCAGGCCGCTCCTATTGAACTGAAGTATTTATAGCGCTCCCCTTTTGCAAACCGGTTACTTCCCATTACACTCTGAGTCCATTCCACAAAAACTTTATCATTGAACGCATAATTTGCTTTTAAAAAGGTATTTGTGTTTTCAATTTTTTGTGTTCTTCCTCTTAAATCATTGATATAATAAAAGTTACCAAGAGTAAACTTAAATACATTCTGCTCATTTAACTGTGTTTCGTATTCAACATTTGCAGTCCACCCAAAATTGCGCTCGATGTCATTACTGCGCTCACTTACATTTGAGCTGATTTGTCGGTTATTAAGCTGTATATAACCTAATGAATCCTGACCATTGCTATCTGTTAAAATCTCCTGTGCATATCGTATTGGGTTACTGATTTGATCTGAAGCTTGAAATTGATAATTGTCAAAGTAAAGATTAGTAGTTGCTTTCAGACCTTTTGCCACAGAACTTAAATCCAAATCAAGACCAAAGTTTGTTTGACCATAAAAATATTGATATTGCTGAAACCCACCATACACAAGATCACCATATAAACTTCCCGAATTCTGAAACGACCCTCCAAGAGGTGGAATTACATCTTCCCCCAGTGGTGTGTCATCTACTAAAAAATTAGGATCATCTATTACAAATGGATATTCGTTAGGCCTATGTGAGTTAATTCTTGAAAAAAATGCATCCTGGTTTAATTTCCCCCAGTTTCTACTTTCTATGATTCCATTTCCGTCAATGTGTGCAGTTAAAGATGGACTTATATCAATATCAAGATTCCCTCTCACATTAAATCGATCTTGTTTTACCGGGTTGCCTATTTTTTCAATCCCGTCGCCACCTACATAACCCGTTATAATAGAATAGCGTGCACCTTCTGAACCTCCTGAGTAAAGAAAACTAGCTTTCCTAAATGGGTTCATTTCGTCGATAAAGTAATCATTGTAGTCTGCATTAGGATATCTCAAGTCATTCACTCCACTACTATTTTCATATCCCTGAATATCTGTTTGTGAATAAAATGGTGCCAGGCCATCATTTTGCCGCGCCTCATTATACAAGGTAGCGTATTGGGCACTTCCAAGATATTCTGCCATTCTGGTATTCATAGCCACCCCATACTCAGCAGTTGCCCGTATATACTCGGTATTGGTAGCACCTCTTTTGGTTTTTACAACTACTACACCATTTGCAGCACGGGGGCCATATAAAATTTTAGCGGAAGCGTCTTTCAGTACCTCAATACTTTCAATTTCTTCTGCAGTTAAAAAATATAGAGGGCGTTCTACCCCGTCAACAATCGTGATTGCTGTATTATCACCATCACGAGAAAGGCCCCTTACATAAATATCAGGAAGATTATTACCAAGTCCGCTAGTAGTCAAACGCACACTTAACCCAGCCAGTCTTCCTTGTAATGAATTCTGAAAAACGAGACCCGGTTGAGATTCTAACTCACTTCCTGAAATCTGAGGAATAGCACTTACTGTTTCTCGTTTAGTGGTTTGTATATTACCAGGTAGTGTGATCTGATTTTGAATACCTGCGTTAAACAAGCCTTGTTCTAAAACAATTCCTTCTTCTGGTATCCCCTCGTTGAGGGCGACTGAAGAATCCTTATATCCATTAGCCGAAATTAGCAGTATATTATCTGGTTTAGCATAGAAACGTATTTTTCCTTCAGCGTCAGAGAGGTAATTTAAAAGCCCATTCCCTAACGTCACTTGTGCAAAGGGTATTCCCGTTCCCTGAGAATCTGTTATTGTTGTTTCTACTAAAATTCCATCTTGAGTTGAATCTTCCTGAGCAACCAGTGTTATACCGGAAAGAAAACATACAAGAAAAATAGATAAAGATTTATAAAAATGTAATTTCATAATCATTAATTAAGTGTTGCTACCGGTTTACCAGCCTGGATTTTGTTTAAAATTCATAAGGTTCAGAACATCAGGTTGAGGAACCGGATACCAGTAGTGACG
>CAYNMH010000107.1:0-9257 GCA_964398145.1 uncultured Flavimarina sp.
TGTTATTGATTAGGCATTTAAGCCCTTGCAAATTGTTATTATTATCACTTAATTCTCTTTTTAATCTTCTTTTTCTTCAGCATAGCAAGAAAGTCCCGTTAAAAATTTTCGAAGCCTTGGAGAAAATTTAGGGAGCTTCTTGCGGTTTTGCCTGATAAGGCAAAAATGCCTAAGAAATGTACCTTGCTCAGAACACATAAAAAAATCTCAATTATGATAGGCACATTCAATCTGACCAAATTTTTACAATAAACAATTCAGATTAAAAAGTGTCTTTTCTTTTGTTACTTTTCTTTGGACAAACAAAGAAAAGTAAAGAACATTCACTAATCCTCTATTTACGGTAAATCGAAGGATCACTTTTAACTAGTAATATGAAGTAAAGCAAGGCTGTACAAATATCTATTTTTCTTTCTGACGGTATTGAATCAGGAATAGACTAATTAGACATTTGAATTCATTAATTCACTCGAATAAAGAAAGTTTGATCTGAGTACAATCCAAAATATCGGGAAACAAAAAAACCACGTTTTAAGTGGCTTTCGGTTAATGTATATCGGCTGCATCCTGGATGCCCTTAGATAATTTCAGATTACTTCTTTTTAGAAGCAGTCTTCGCTGGTTTCACAGCTGCAGGCTTGGTTGCCTGTTTTGCTGGAGCCTTTTTAGCAGACTTGTTTTGTGCCATTTGATTCACGTATTAATATCACTAATGTAATGCGAAAAACAATTCGATTTTAAATTTAACAAGAGCATTTTAGTTAATTTTATAGTTAATTTTTAAAACCGTTTCTTGACTGATCAACATCCATCGAAAAATGAACCATCCCAACAAAATAGAGGCCTATTTTGAGCAGGAGCATACTTTTAAGGAAGGGCTTTTAGCACTGCGTAAGGTTTTTTGTGAAACCGAATTGACGGAGACCTTCAAATGGAACAGTCCGGTCTATACATTAGACGGCAAAAACGTCGCAGGACTCGCCCGATTTAAAAATCATTTCGGGGTCTGGTTTTTTAATGGAGCCCTTTTAAAAGATACTGAAAACAAACTGCATAATGCTCAGGAAGGAAAAACCAAAGCCCTGAGGCAACTGCGGTATCAAAAGCTCTCTGATATTGATTTTGTTCAGCTAAATACATTTCTTGCTGAAGCCATTTCCAATCAAAAACAAGGAAAAGAAATAAAGCCTGCACCCGCAGTTCAAAAGGTGACAGTCCCTGACGAACTGAAACAGGCTTTTACTACTCACCCTGGGCTGGAGGCAGCATTTCATAATTTAAGTTTGGCGAAGCAACGAGACTATGCGGAACATATAAGCGGTGCCAAACAGGAACAGACCAGACTGCGCAGGCTGGAAAACAGCATCCCGATGATTTGTAAAGGAATGGGCCTTAACGACAAATACCTAAAATAGCCATGGCTGAAAATAAAAACCAACCTACAACTCATTCTGTCAAAGCATTTATTGATGCGGTTGAAAATGACAAACGCCGCACTGATGCGTACACGCTGTTTGAATTATTCAACCGTATCATGCCGGAACCTGCGGTGCTTTGGGGAGAAAGTCTTATAGGCTACGGCAGGTATCACTACAAATACGACAGCGGTCGCGAAGGCGATTTTTTCTTAACCGGTTTTGCTCCACGCAAGCAGAATCTTTCGGTTTACATTATAGCAGGTTTTGAGCCTTTTGCGGCTTTGCTGGCCAAATTGGGCAAATACAAAACCGGCGCCTCCTGTTTGTACATCAACAAACTGGAAGATATAGACCTTAACATTTTGGAACAACTTATAAAAGAATCGGTTGCGCTGATGCGCAAAAACTATGGGAATAAAAGCTAAAAACCCACGTTAGTATTTAAAACTCACGCCTCATGCGCATTGTATTTATTTTAGTTGTTTTGCTCGTTACCGGCTGCGCTTCCGTTAAGCAGGAAGGCATCCAATATTTAAGTGGAACTTACACCGCTTCTGCCGAAGCTCCTCAGCTTAATATTTTCAAACCTAAAGATTCCCTTATTCCGCACGATGTCCTGATTTTTGTGCACGGCGGCAACTGGAATAGTGGCAACAAAGAAACCTACTCGGTCGTTGGCCGTAATTTTGCCCGTGAAGACTATGTCACCGTCCTGCCCGGTTACACGCTGAGTCCTTATGTGAACTATGATGGAATGACTCAGGAAATTGCCCAGGCCATCCGCTGGACGTACGACAATATTGCCAATTATGGTGGGAAACCCGATCGTATCTTTCTGATGGGGCACTCTGCAGGTGGACATTTGGTCGCCCTGGCCACGATGAGTCCGGAATACCTCAACAATCCCGATTATATTAAGGGGATTATTCTGGATGATGCAGCCGGGCTGGATATGTACTCGTATCTTCAGGAGAACCCGCCTAACAGCGAAGATTATTATGATGTAACCTGGACGAAGAATGAAGAGGAATGGAAAAAGGCTTCACCCTTTTATTATTTGGACGAAAACACGCCGCCCATTCTCATGTTTTTGGGCACCAAAACTTATCCATCCCTGTATTATTACAATGATCTGTTTTATAAGAAACTTCAGGAATACCAACCCGAAGCAGAACGGATTATTTTAAATAAAAATCATACCAGTATGGTAACCCAGTTCTTTTCACCGCTGAGTCCGCGATTTAAGGAAATCAAAGATTTTACCGGAAGTACGAATTAAAAAACCCCGGCTCAACCGGGATATTTTTAATCTTCATCTGCAATGATTTTGTTCTGCTTAAAGGGTCTTACAATAAGACGGGCAGCCTTATCGTAATTAATATAACTGTAAGTCCAGTTAAAAAAGGTCACGACCCGGTTTCTAAAACCTACCAGAAACCAGAGATGGATAAACATCCAGATAAACCAGGCAAAGAAACCGCCAAACTGAAGTTTACCGATATCTACCACGGCTTTATTGCGACCAATGGTAGCCATAGAGCCTTTATCGAAATACTCAAAGGCTTCCAGGTCTTTGCCTTTCAGCATATTTTTAAAGTTTTTGGCCAAATTTTTACCCTGTTGTATGGCAGGTTGTGCGACCTGCGGATGGCCTTTGGGATAGTCTTCCGTCTCCATAAGAGCGATATCGCCAATGGCGAAAATATCCTGAAAACCTGCGACCCGGTTATAGACATCCACTTTATAACGGTTGAATTTGGGGAGCAGCGCGGTGGCTTCAAAACCATCCAGCGCGGCTCCTGTTACTCCGGCAGACCAAATAAAAGTTGCAGTATCCAGACTTAGATCTCCTTTCGTGGTAACCCGGTTATTTTCATAATTGGCAACAAAGGTTTCGAGATGAATGGTTACGCCCATATCTTCCAGAAATTTCTGTGCTTTGGCAGAAGACTTTTCACTAAAGGGCGGCAGGACACGGTCTGCGCCTTCTATGAGGTGAATCTCAATTTCGGAAGTATCCATGTCCGGATAATCCGCCTGTAAGACATTAGAACGCAGCTCTGCGAGAGCACCGCTCAATTCTACGCCCGTGGGGCCGGCCCCGGCGATCACAAACCTTAATAATTCTTTGCGTTTTACAGGATCTTCGGTACGGTTAGCTTTCTCCAGGTTTTCAAACATCAAACTGCGGATGTTTAGGGCCTGGGGCAAACTTTTCATCCACACCGCATTTTCCTCGATGCTTTGATTTCCAAAAAAATTAGTACGTGTACCCGTCGCGATAACCAGATAATCATAGGATAGATCGCCTATATTGGTGCGCACCTTTTTCAGCTGAGTATCTACGCGTTCTACTTCCGCTATGCGGAAATGCATATTTTTCTGATTGCGTATGATTTTACGCAGCGGGTATGCGATAGATTCCGGCTCCAACCCAGAGGTAGAAACCTGATACAATAAGGGTTGGAAGGTGTGAAAATTACGCTTATCAAGCAGGACCACCTGATAATCTGTACCTTTTAGTTTTTTAATGAGGTTCATGCCTCCAAATCCCCCACCGATGATTACTATGCGGGTTTTTTGGGTGTTAGGGATATTCATAATTGGGTAGTTTCCCGTAAAGTTAAGGTACAGGGTAGAGATGGTTTAATCTTTATCAATATTTTAGCACTAGCTGTAACATTATGCTTTTTAAAGCTACCAATGCATCAACTAACAAGTCAAAATTGGATCAGCAACTTGAACAAGAATTTGTAACCCAGCTTGAGGCCAACCAGAATATCGTGCACAAAATATGCAGGCTGTACACGCATGACCGGGAGTCGCATAACGATTTATTTCAGGAAATAACCATACAGCTATTTAAAGCCTATCCCAAATTTAGGGGGGATGCTAAATTTAGCACCTGGATGTATCGTGTGGCGCTCAACACGGCCATTACGTTGTACCGAAAATCAAAGCGTAGCATACGTACTACCGATTACGACAATGTGATGTTTAAAATCGCAAGCACCGAGTATGACAATACAATAGAAGAACAACTCAAATTAATGTACTCGGCCATACGCCAGCTTAATGATATTGATAAAGCCCTGGTTTTTCTCTATCTCGAAGATAAGCCCTATAGCGAAATTTCGGAAACCCTTGGTATAAGCGAGGTGAATGCGCGTGTAAAAATGAACCGCGTTAAAAGCAAATTAAAAGACTTACTTAATGTATAGCACCCGATGGATGAACTTGAATTTTTAAAACAGGACTGGAAGCGGCAAGAGGCCGATCTGCCCGTAGTGAGTACAGACTCCCTTTATAAAATGATTCACAAACGATCTTCTTCCTTGATGAAATGGATACTCTATGTGTCTATACTGGAATTTGCCTTGTGGACGGTGCTTAACTTTCTTACGATCAATACCAGTACCCTGGAAACGCTTAAGGAATTACATCTTTTTGAATTTGAAATTATCATCACAGCACTTCAGTATATCGTACTTGCTGGATTTATATATTTCTTTTATAAAAATTACAAGGAAGTAAAAACCACAGACAGCACGCGGAAGCTGATGAAAAAAATCCTCAACACGCGAAGAATTGTAAATATGTATGTGATTTACAATCTCGCAATGGTAGTTTTAATAGGCACCGTGGTTTTTATCGCTTCGGCGCTATACGATCCCAATCTTCAGGACTTATACATTCTTGACGATGATGGAAGCCGCCATCTTCCGCTCTCGATTATTTTATTTTACATAGGATTTATAAGCGTTTTTGCTTTAGTCATCTGGCTCTTCTACAAGCTGCTTTACGGCATTCTATTAAAACGCCTAAACGCCAACTACAAAAAACTAAGCAAATTAGAGCTGGAAGAATAGGGTTATTGGGTTATTGAGTTATTTAAAATATCAAATTGAAAACAGAAACCTTAAATTTTGAATTAACATTCGACATTTAAGAAAATCATAATCTTTTTTAAGCGGTTCTTAACAGCTGTTGCACTTACATTTGTGGTAAACGACCTTTTATGCAAACAGCACTACGCCTTGGAGTAACGATTCTTCTTTTTGTTGGATTTAAGGCTACCGCCCAAAAGTATTCAGTCACCGGTATCAAAAGTACCATTCAGGAATTTAAAGAAGACCCGAGAGGACCCTACCTGCGTATCCGCTGGTTTTGTGAAGACGGTACGATGCGGGAGCCCAAAGATCCCTGCCCGGAAGGTGTAGACGGCATACAACACGCCAGTTATAAGGAAATCACCAAAAATCTGGCAAAACGCAATCAATTGTATTTTGGCGAAATTCTCGCTGCTGCAGATAAAGGGGAATTTTGGGATGCTTCTAATGATCACAGTCGCCTGAAGCAATACCAGATGGGTAATTACCTGCAAAGCGTAGATAACGGCTGGATTCTTGAAAAGGCTCAATTTTACCGCGGTGCGATTCAATCGGAAGATGAGGAAGCCTGGGGTATCGACTTTTTTAAGTGGCTTTTAAAAGACGATGCGCGCCTGGATGCTAACTATTACCTGATCCGGCAGGCACTTAAAGATATTCCGCACGCCGGTGATGACAACCTCTCCCAAAAAATGCGTAGCGAGTCGAAAGTGATTGCTGAAGAATTTCCAAAATTTATGGATGCACGCGTAAAAATACACGGTCAGCCCGATGTAAGTGATGTCGCTTTAGTTCAAAATTTTAAACGGGAATATGATGATAAACTTTCGCCAGAGCTGAAAAAGCAAATCGATGAACTGCTTACAACGATGAATGATTATTATGCCCCTATAAATTTTAAATCCCTCAACGGAAAGGTCTCAAAAATCAAAAGCAATCCCGATGTAAAATCGCAATTGCTGCAGTTCACCAATGAGTTTGATAACGAGGTACCCGCAGATTCTTTAATTCCACAAATCAGTGATTTACTGTGTAATATACGCACCCAGATCACTCAGGTAACCAGCGCCACAGACCGGCTTACCCTACTCGATATTTCGCTTAAACTGGAAGAAGTCTTGCTTAAAAAAGCGCCGGAGTGGGAACCTAAAGATTTGCGCGGACTTCTTAATAAAGTGTATCAGTTGAGCTATGCCACGGCCGGTACCGGTCTTATCGAAGTCTGGGAATGGGAAGAGGTTGAAGGTATCCTGGCCCCTATACGCTATACTACAGTCTCGCAAGGTGAGCTCAACACGATGCTCAATACTGCCCGAAGCGTGGTACAATGGAGTGCTGCGATGGCCAAAGCCACCTACGATGATGTTGCCGAAAACTACACCACTTTTGAACCTTTGGCTTCCGGTTTTATCGATGACCGCGTGCGCTCTTCGGTTGCCCTTCCGCTGGGTAAAAGCGTTAGTGAGCTAGGCGATTTTATTTCCACACGTTCCAATCTTGAAAATGAGGTGATGGATATTGCAGACCAAAGCGCCATTCACGGTCTAAACCCCGGTTATGCGATGGGAGAGCTTGTGGTAGTAACCGGTAATCCAGACAATATTGAAGTTTCCAATCAAAAGATTTACATTTTTAAGCGACCGCCATCAGATCTGAAGCCGGTAGCAGGTATTGCCACCGTAGATGAAGGAAATCTGGTTTCACACGTGCAATTGCTGGCACGTAATTTAGGGATTCCCAATGCTGCTTTGAGCGATACCAACCTCGATGATCTGGAGCAGTATAATGGTCAAAAGGTGTTCTATGCTGTTTCCAATAAAGGCACGGTAATTTTAAAGCCGGCCGGTGAAATGACCGGAAGAGAACAGGAGCTTTTTAACAAGGAAGAACGCAATCAGGCTAAAATTGCGGTACCTATCGAAAAAATACAGCTTGATAAAACCAATATTCTCAATATGCGGGATATTGACGCTTCGGCAAGTGGTATTCTGGCAGGGCCCAAAGCAGCCAATTTAGGTCAGCTCAAGAAAATGTTCCCTGAACATGTGGTAGAAGGCCTGGTGATTCCTTTCGGAATTTTTAGAGAGCATATGAACTTACCGATGCCGGGGCAGAATCAAAGTTACTGGGAATTTTTAACCCGTATGTTTGCTTCCGCAGAAGCGAAACGACAGGCAGGAACTTCCCCTTCTCAGGTAGAAGCCTATCAGCTGGAACAACTCGCCATCCTGCGGGAGGCCATCAACGCCATGCAACTCAAACCTGAATTTGTAAGCGAATTGCGCAATTCTTTTTCTCAAATATTCGGTTCTGCAATGGGCAGCACCCCGGTATTCCTGCGCAGCGATACCAATATGGAAGATCTTAAAGAATTTACCGGTGCCGGTCTTAACCTCACGCTTTTTAATGTGGTGCAGGAACAGCAGATTCTGGATGGTATCAAGAAAGTTTGGGCTTCCCCTTACACCGAGCGCAGTTTTAAATGGAGACAGGTCTATTTATCAAACCCTGAGAACGTGTTCCCTTCCATCCTGGTTATTCCCAGCGTAGATGTGGAATACAGCGGGGTGATGATTACCAAAGGAATCAACGAAGGTACCGATGAAGATCTAACGGTGGCCTTTAGCCGGGGTGCCGGAGGTGCTGTAGACGGGCAGGCTGCCGAAACCCGCCTCATTACCCCAACCACAAGCAGACTGCTCGCACCTGCACGCGAACCTAACTACAACAGGCTCCCCGCGACCGGAAGTACCAAAGGCTACACCACAACGTTTGAAGCTCCCATTTTAAACGAAAAAAATATGGAAAGTCTGCGCGAAGTAGCCCGAGAAATTCGCACTAAAATTCCCCAGGAAACGAATACGGATTACGACGGGGCTTATGATGTAGAGCTCGGTTTTGAAAACGACAAACTCTGGCTTTTCCAGATTAGACCTTTTGTAGAAAATAAAAATGCATTGAGCAACGACTATCTCGATTCCATCTCTCCAGAAACCCGTGCTGATGAATATATAGAACTCGACAGTGCACTTTAAAACAAAACCATGAAAAAAATACTAATTGCACTACCCTTAATCCTGTTTGTGCTTATTTTCTCAACCAGAGAAACCTCGTATCCTATAGACGGTTATGAACGCACCGGGATAGACCGACTGGCCTATCTACAGAAAATCGTAAGAGACAGCATCAAATATACCCGTATCCCGCCCGGAGCTTATTTATCAATAGACTACATCAAATTACGCCTTACTTCAAAGGCAGACAGCGCCATCGCCTATATGAAAGAAGATCCCGGGTTTCAAAAGAAAATTGGCGGACTCTTCTACGGGCTGGACCAGAGCTACTCCATCTCGGTACTCGATATGACCGACACAACCAACCTGAAATATGCCGCTCGTAACGAGACCCGCGGCTATCAACCCGGTAGTGTGGGTAAACTGGCTATTCTTATTGCCATGTTTGATCAGCTTGAAAAATTATGTCCGGATGATTGGGGTGCGCGCGTAAATCTGCTGAAATACAAACGCGTAAAGGGCGGTCCTTTTGCTGTGTATGACCATCATACCATCCCTATTTACGATATTGAAAAGGATAAACTTACCAAAAGACAGGCTCAGGAAAGTGATGTGTTTAGCCTGTATGAATGGATTGACCATATGGTAGCCGTAAGCAACAACGGTGCTGCCAGTGTGGTGTATCGCGAGGCTCTGTTGCTAAAGGTTTTTGGCGAAAAGTATTTCGATCTTACCGATGAAGAAGCCATGCAATGGTTTAAAGATACCGATCGCGGGGAAGTAACCCGCCTTGCTAACGAAGTGGTTAATGAACCCCTGCGCGAAATGGGGATTACTGAAGACGAATGGCGCCTGGGTGGCTTTTTTACCAATGGCGGGGAACGCTATGTGGGCCGTATGGGCGGCAGTATTGGTTCGCCAAAAGGTTTGATGAA
>CAYNMH010000107.1:9357-10907 GCA_964398145.1 uncultured Flavimarina sp.
CCCGGCGGCGGGCCTAAATACATCGTATGTCTAATGACCAACGTACTGCGTAAAAATTCTGCTACCGATCATATGTACCTGGCCGGGCGTATTGATAAAGCCATTAGGGAGGAACAGGAAACTGCTACCGCTACGGGGCAGTAATAAGACGGTTTAATAAAAAAAGTAATGAGCCTTTGGTGTTTTTAGCCAAAGGCTCATTTGTTTTACGGAAAATTTCAGCTTAAAAAAATCAGAGATAGTTTTTAAAATAACATTACATACATTTCTTTAAAATTTTGCATTTCAGTAATTTACTCATCAAAATCATGGGTATGCATCGTATAAGACTAGACCGAATGGTTCACCGGAATGAGCCTCAAATCACGATTCATTTTGACTATAATGATGCGGTAAAACTGTATGTAAAGGCATTTGAAGGCGTACGCTGGAGCCAAACTCATACGTGTTTTTACTTTAAAAATACTTCAACAAATCTTCATGAGTTTTTTACTTACATTCGAAAAAAATCGTGGTATCTGGATTATTCTGCAGTAAAAAGCGGTAAGAAACCCAGCGATTTAAAACCTGCATCCCTTAAGCAGCAAACTAAAAAAACGCAATCGCTTCAAGCAATCTATACCGATTTACCTGCAAGTCATAAAGATCTCCTTAAAAAGTATATAAAGTATTTAAAAGGTTTGCGATTGAGTGAGCAAACGCTGAAAGTTTACGGGAATTTCAGCCTTCAATTTTTAAATTATTGCAGGGATAAAAGCTTTGAAACTTTAGGCACCAAGGATGTGTCCCGCTTTGTGGAAGATGTCATTGTAAAATGCAATTACAGTATAAGCAGTCACCGGCAATGCATCAGTGCGTTGAAGCATCTAGGCGAATTTTTGAATCTATCGGGTTTAGATTACTCACAACTGAAACGCCCCAGGAAGGATAAAAAATTACCGACGGTTTTAAGTCGGGAAGAACTGATTGCTTTACTGGTTGCGACGCCAAATTTAAAGCACCGAACGATAGTATCGTTACTATATAGTGCAGGATTGCGCATTGGCGAATTACTTAATTTAAAGGTGCAACATATAGATCTTGACCGGATGCAGATAACTATTAAAAATGCCAAGGGACGTAAAGATCGTACTGTAAAGCTGGCACAGGTGTTAAGACCGGTATTGCTTAATTACTATACCAGTTATAAACCCGACGATTTTCTTATTGCAGGCCGCGATGGTGAACGCTATAGCGCTACCAGCATACGCGCTTTACTTAAGAAAAGTTGCAGCAAGGCCGGAATTCTTAAACCGGTTACACCACACACCTTGCGTCACAGTTATGCCACGCATATGATGGATAATGGCGTGGCATTACGACATATACAGGAATTACTGGGACACTCCAAACCTGAAACCACCATGATTTATACCCATATCTCTCAGCGCGATTTACTGAGTGTTGCCAACCCGCTGGATGTAATTGTAAGTCAACTAAAAACTCCTGATAATCAACATAAAAAAGTGTCGATATCCCGCCAATCACTTTTATAAACGACTATATTTGTT
>CAYNMH010000108.1:0-5690 GCA_964398145.1 uncultured Flavimarina sp.
GCCCAATCGCTTATCTGTTTCCTGTTTTAATTTTATTTATTTCCACGTGTTTCCTTTCAGTTTTAAGGCGGCTTTAATCACATCCATCTGGCTGATCTGACCTATCAGTTTCCCGTTCTCCACAATAGGAAAACGCCGGTGCTTTCGTTCTATAAAAAAACGTGCTGCGTCAAAAACGTTCATATTCCCATCTATGGTTTCTACATCAATCGCCATATTCTGGCCCACAGTGGCATTGTCCATAGGCAGATTGTGATACCGGCTGTCTGAAATATGTTTGATACAATCCCCTTCTGAGATCACGCCCAGCAATTCATAATTCTCGTTGACAACCGGAGCACCGGAGATGCGGTGTTTGATCAGCTTTTGCATTACATCCATAATTGATTGATCTGGCGTAAAGGTGATCAGTTTGGTGGTCATATAGTCTGACACTTTAATGTTTACTTCTTCGGCAACCGCCTTAGAACGCTTGCCCATAAAACTCTTGATTCCCATATGGTTAGATTTTAGACTCTTTAAATTAGGAAATTTATTTCAAATACCGAAAACGTTTTCTTTAACCTACTGTCAAATTTGACCATATCTTGTTTAAAAGCGAAAGAGCCACTACCTTTAAACTTTATTCTTTCCTATGAAAACCAATTACGCTGCAACCCTCTCCTTTTTGCTCCTGATGGGGCTTACCTACTTCAGTTTTTACACCCACAAACCCCAAAGCGTATCAGGTCCTGATACCCTGCCCACCGAATTCTCAACCGCCCGCGCAATGGTCTATATTGATTCGTTGGCTCAAAAACCTCATGCTGTGGGTATGCCGGCACACGGGAAGGTGCAAAACTATATCGTAAATACCCTCGAAGAAATGGGGCTTGAGGTTGAAGTACAAAGCGATTTTGCCTACAAACCGGGCTGGGGCGCCTTAAGCCGGGCTGAAAATATCATCGCCCGCATCCCCGGCAGCGTGGGCGACCAGACCCTCCTGCTGATGTCGCACTACGACAGCGCACCGCATACCGCCTCTCACGGAGCCAGCGACGCCGGTAGCGGAGTTGCTGCAGTTCTGGAAAGCATCAGAGCCTTTCTTGCGCAGGATGCGCCTGCTAAAAATAACATCCTAATTCTTTTTACAGATGCCGAAGAACTGGGGCTAAATGGCGCTTCGGTGTTTGTTAATCAGCATCCCTGGGCGAAAGAAGTAAATCTGGCCTTAAACTTTGAAGCACGCGGAAGCGGTGGCCCTTCAAACATGATTGTAGAGACCAATGGCGGTAATGGCGGCCTTATCAAGGCGTTTGCCGAAGCCAACCCCTCGCATCCTTACGCAAATTCCCTAATGTACAGCGTTTACAAACTTTTGCCTAATGATACCGATTCTACCGTACTGCGTGAAAATGGAGATATTGACGGGTTTTTCTTCGCTTTTATTGGTGATCATTTTGACTATCATACGGCCAACGATATCGCCTCGCGCCTAGATCCAGAATCACTGGAACATCAGGGGCGTTATCTTACCGCACTGCTCAATTATTTTAAAGATGCAAACCTCAATTTAAAGGCCGATCAGGATTACGTGTATTTCAATGTACCCCTCCTAAAAATGGTTTATTATCCGTTTAGTTGGATTGTCCCCATGCTCATCCTGGCCTGGATTTTATTTTTTGTCGTGCTCATTTACGGTCTGCGGAAACAACAACTACGCATAATGGGAGTGCTTCGCGGCTTTTTACCGTTGCTCATTGCTTTGGTTTTGGCCTACGCCATCAGTTGGGGATGGAGAGCCATTCTGGCTCTTGATCCCGCGCAGAATGATATTTTACAGGGCTTTCCATACAACGGCTACGAACTTCTGGCAGGCTTTGTTGCATTTATACTTGCCGTAAGCTTTTATGTTTACAAACTCTTTTATCGGCCTAACGATGCGGCAAGCCTCAGCTTTGCTCCTGTCTTCTTCTGGCTGCTCATCGCCACCGGAGTGGGAGTCTATCTTGAAGGAGCCTCGTTTTTTGTGATTCCCGTGTATTTTGCCCTTTTGGCCGTATTTCTCATTTTGCGCAGTAACAAACCGAATTTGTTTCTGCTCACCCTACTTTGTGCCCCGGCTTTATTTATTGTGGCGCATTACATCAAAGAATTTCCGGTAGGTTTGGGATTAAAAATGCTGGTTGCTGCCACGGCTTTAAGTGTGTTGCTCTTTGGATTATTGCTTCCGGTGATGGGCTATTACAAAATGAAAGGTCGCCTCGCTACACTGTTCCTCCTGGTAAGCATCGGCGCATTTATTTCGGCTTATGCCAAAAGTGACTTTACCGAAGAACGCCGCTTTCCGTCAAGCATTAATTATGTGCTCGATTTGACCGATAACAAAGCCTTTTACGCGACTTATAACACGTATATAGACTCCTGGCTGGCTGAGATTTTGGGCGAAAATCCTAAACCCGCGTCCGTAATTTTTGACAGTCCGGGATCGGGTAAATACGGCAGTCGCTTTAGCTATGCTAAGGAAACCGAAATCCAGTTTGTAGCGCCTTCTCAGGTTTATACTGAAACCGATACCGTAATCAACGGGGAGCGCAACCTGCGTTTTACGGTATTTCCGCAACGAAATGTGGGCGATATGGTACTTCTAAGCCCGAAAGAAACCCGGTTTAGAAAACTGAATTTTAATGGCCAGGAGGTTGAAGCCCGTGAGGGTGAAGAAGGTCCGCTGGCAGATCGCAACTCAGACTATTTATTGAGCTACCGTCTGGGTAACCGGGAGCCGCTTGAGGTAAGTCTCACCATTGCCGAAGCCGATTCCCTAAGCTTTACGCTGCTTGATTTCAGTTATGATCTTTTAGAAAACCCCGACTTTGGCCTACCTTCGCGCCCCGCAAACAGCATGCCGATGCCTTTTGTAAATACCGATGCCCTGATTACGATTCAGGATATTCAGTTTTAAAAGGTTTATTTCGGCAAAAAGAAAAAATTATGAGCACAATTGCCATCGCCGGTATGGGCTGGCTGGGCTTGCCTTTGGCCGCCCGCTTGCAGGAACTGGGACATCAGGTAAAAGGATCGGTCACCTCGCAGTCCAAACAAGAGGAATTGAAAAGCTACGGTTTTAACATCTACCGGGTTGAAATTGCTGAAGACGAAATCCGTGGAGAGATTCAGGGCTTTTTAGCGCAAAGCGAAATTTTAATCATTCTCATTCCCCCCGGGCTACGTCGCAACACCGGTCACAATCATGCCTTGCGTATGGCTCAATTGCTTGATGCGGTCGAAAAATCAGCCCTTAAAAAAGTCATTCTCATCAGCAGCACCGGGGTTTATGATGACGCTCAGGGCAAAGTCACCGAAGCTGACCTGCCACAACCTCAGGATGACAAAGGCAAACAGCTTGTGGAAGTCGAACAATTGTTCTTCACTTCCGCTTCACTTGAAACAACTATCATTCGCTTTGGCGGACTCGTAGGTGGTACGCGCAATCCGGTGAAGTATCTGGCCGGCCGTAGCGGTCTCAGCAATGGCGCAGCGCCTGTAAACCTGATTCATCGCGAAGACTGTATCGGGATTATCCTGGCGGTAATTTATAAGAATGCTTTTGGGCACATCATCAATGCGGTACATCCCGAGCATCCCACTAAAGAAGACTATTATACACAACAGGCAAAAGCACTCAACCTGGAGCCGCCGCAATACGACAGTGAAGAGGAAGAAACCTTTAAGCAGGTAGATTCCGTTACTATACAATCGGTGTTGGGGTACCATTTTCAGGTACAGCCTTAAGTTCCCTTGGCATAAGCCTGAAAAATATCAATAAAAAAAGGGGTATTTCAGTATTCCGTCTAACTGATAAAAATAGCCGTGTGTGGATTTTAGCTTTTGGCACAAACCCATAAAAAAACCCGGCAAGCACAACACCGGGTTTTTCATGTTAATCTCCTGGTTGGTCAGAAGAAAGGCTAACACTAACTAACAAAAGTTTAAGCTATTGCTCCCTGTAACTGGAACAATTGCGCGTTTAAATACCGCAAGGCATTGATTTTTTCGCGGGTAGGAACCAGCAGCGAAATGTTATTATTACTACCACCATACGCAATCATACGCACGGGGATTGAATTCAATATTCCAAAAGCTTTATACGACTCCTGGTCGGCGATCAGATTTTCACCTACTATACAGATGATGCTGTGATCTTCCTCTACCGTAACTTCAGCAATTACTGAAAGTTCATTTTTTATCGCCTGCAGGTTTGTGGTATCGTCTATCGTAAGCGAGATCGCAACCTCAGAAGTGGTAATCATATCGATAGAGGTCTCGTGACGGTCAAACACTTCAAAAATGGTGCGGAGAAAACCATGTGCACCCAGCATTCGGTTAGAGCGGATTTTGATCGCGGTGATGCCGTCTTTAGCGGAAATAGCTTTCAAGCCACGATTGTGATACTCATTAGAAATTTTAGTCCCCGCCGCTGAAGGTTCAAAGGTATTTTTTAACCACACCGGAATGTCACGGTCAATAACCGGAGCCACGGTTTGCGGGTGTAATATTTTGGCCCCAAAATAAGCCAGCTCAGCCGCCTCATTATAGGTTAAATGTTCAATAGGATTGGTTTCTTCCACATAACGCGGATCATTGTTGTGTAAGCCATCAATGTCTGTCCAAATCTGTACGCCTTCGGCATTAATCGCTGCGGCAATAATAGTCGCGCTAAAGTCACTTCCTCCTCGCTTTAAGGTAGCCAAAGCTCCACGATCATCACGACACACAAAGCCCTGAGTAATATAAATTTGAGAAGGATTTTGTTCTAATTGAGGTAACAAAGCCTTAGAAACTGCTTCGATATCCGGATTTTCAACGGTGCCCACGTTCATAAAGCTGCTTGCATCAAGCAATACGTTAGAGACCTCTTCCTGGGTTAAATAACGAGAGAAGATCCAGGTTAGCATGGTTTCGCCATACGTAACCAATTCAGCATAGGTGGTAAGCGTGCGACCTGAGGTAGCAATTTGCTCGATATTATCTAAAAAACTATCTATTTGTGCCTGTGCTTCAGGCTGATTTTCTGGCGAGAACAACTCTTCAATCGCTTCATAATGCTTGGCTTTTAATTGCGCCAACACCTCCTGTATCGCTGCAGTATTTTTATCGATACTGGCCTGATTAAGGCTAACCAACATATTGGTAACGCCAGACATAGCCGAAAGCACCACGATTTTTGGGTTTTCAGTAACCCCAAGTATTTCTACTACTTTTCTAATATTTTGAGCACTTCCTACTGAGGTGCCTCCAAATTTTAAAACGTTCATCATCTTCATTTTAGTGGTGCATAGATACAGCCAATAAAACGAAGCTTAAAAAAATTCAACAATTTTATATAAATTTGTACAAATTGTTAAATATATAACATTGAAAACGATAACCTCTGTGGTTGAGCAGCTTATTAAGCACCAACCGTATACCGAAGACGCCCTGATGCGCAAAATTATTAATTACAGCGCCCTGGCTGAAGACTTTCAACCCCGGATTGAAAAAGAACTGGGCAAGCCCGTTAACGTGGGTTCTATTGTGATGGCCTTACGCCGGTATTATCCCCAGAAACGGGTTGATGAGCGTATGATGCGAGATCTGGGAGATATCGTAGTACGTAGCGGAATTACCGATTTTACCTTTCTCAATTCCAATACGATTTTGGAGAGTCAGTC
>CAYNMH010000108.1:5790-10883 GCA_964398145.1 uncultured Flavimarina sp.
GATTTACCAGATGCGTACCCGGTCTTCTTTAGGTACAAACATAGGATCACCTTCTTTGATATTGAAAGCTTCGTAAAACGCGTCAATATTCTGAAGCGGTACGTAAGCACGGTACATTCCGGGAGAATGTGGGTCTGTTTTAATACGTGTACGCAACGCATCGTCTCTCATTTTGGTACGCCAGATGGTTGCCCAACTGATAAAGAAACGCTGCTCGGGTGTTAGACCATCAATCTCGCCCGGTCTGCCATTTTTCTCATAAAACTTCTGCAAGCCACTGTAAGCTGCAAGAACGCCACCTAAATCGCCAATGTTTTCGCCTAAAGTAAATTTACCATTGATGTAGAGGCTGTCTGCCACTTCGATATTACTGTATTGATCTGCAAGTGCGCCACTACGCTCGGTAAAAGCTTCCAGGTCGGCATCACTCCACCAGTTTTTAAGATTTCCATCACCGTCATAACGCGAACCACTGTCATCAAAAGCATGAGAGATTTCGTGACCAATTACGGCTCCTATTCCACCATAATTTACAGCTTCGTCAGCCTGATAGTTATAAAACGGAGGCTGTAAAATGGCTGCAGGAAATACAATCTCGTTAAATGACGGATTAAAATAGGCATTTACCGTCTGTGGAGACATACCCCACCTGGTTTTATCAACCGGTTCTTTATAATCGGCGTTATTTTCATCAAGTGCCCATGAACCTGCTGCCAGTCGGTTTTCAAAAAAGTTTTTATCTGCGGAAATTTCAAGTTCAGAATAATCTTCCCACTTATCAGGGTAACCAATCTTTACCGTGAACTTGTTCAGTTTATCAATAGCCTGAAGCTTGGTAGAATCGGTCATCCACTCGAGGTTGTTGATACGGTCTCTAAAGGCTTCTTTGATATTGGCAATCATAGCTTCGGCTTTTTCTTTCGCCTCCGGCGGAAAAACTTTATCTACATATAACTTACCTAAAGCTTCACCAAGGGTGCCATCTACAGTAGCCAGCGCACGCTCATCTGCAGGTTTTTGTTTAGGAGTACCATTCAGGGTTTTGCTGTAAAATTCCCAGTTTGCATATTCCATTTCTGTAGTCAACGCATCAGACCAGCTATTTAAAGTCGACCAGCGCATTAACAATTTTAAATCCTCAACAGGGGTTTGCTTTAATACATTTTGTAATGAAGCCATATATTTAGGCTGTAACACAATTACGGTATCCACCTCTTTAGAAAGGCCCTGATTATCGAAAAAAGCTTTCCAATTGACAGCGGGAGTCATTTTTTGCAATTCTGCCACACTACGCGGATTGTTCATATTACGCGCATCTCTTCGGGCTACTTTATCCAGTTGAGGCTCTGCTAGTTTTGTTTCTAAAGCCAGAATTCTGGAAGCTTCCTCCCTGGCTGTAGCTTCATCTTCCCCGGCATATTGAAGTACCCAGCTGACGTAATCTTTATACTGCTCGCGAATCTCTTTAGACTTAGCATCCTGTTCCAGATAATAATCACGATCTGGTAAACCTAGTCTGCCGGGGGTAATGTAACCGGCATTCATCTTACTGTTTGAAAAATCTGAAAAGACCCGAAACCCGAAAAATGGTGTCCCTGTACCATTACGCAACTGACTTACGCGTTGAATATCTTCTACAGACTGTATAGAAGCTATACTGTCTAAAGCCGGTTGTAAAGGTTTTAAACCGGCTTCATTACGTGCAACGGTGTCCAGTTCACTTTCAAATAAAGCCAAAGCCTTTGCCTGATCTGAATCTGGTGCGTAGTCATTTGATTGACGCGCTTCTTCAATAATCGCGAGTACATCCTCGCGCGTTTTCTTACGCAACACGCTAAAACCACCCCACACCGATTCTTCTTCGGGAATTTCAGTGGTTTTCATCCAGTTTCCATTTACATAACTGTAAAAATCATCCTGAGGTTTTACCAAAGTATCCATATTGGCAAGGTCTAAAGCCGGAGTTTTCATTTCTGCAACATCCTCCTGATTTTTGGGCTCATCTTTACAGGCCGTAAGGCTTAAAATCCCAATAGAAATTGGGAGCATTGTTTTAAATAGTGATTTCATAAATAATATAAAGGGGTTTTAAAATACTTAATTAGAGCGCATCTGCTTAATAAGCAGACTGTCGTGCTCTTGCTTGATTTTTGTAAGCTCAGACACATTCTCATTAGGCACTGCAATTGAAAGCACGTAATGCTGCACTTTCCAATCCTTGCCATCCAGGCGCATCACTCCAGAACCTCTGCAAATGCCCATTTGTGTCTCAAGAAGTTCGTCAAACCAAGCGATTTTTGATTTTTTAGGATGGTAAATCGTACGCTCAAGCGTTTTAAAGCTCCAGGCTTTACCTGCATCAAAATAAGGCTTGGAATACGCTTTAAAGGCATTCAATTGCCAATTTTCATCAGCATCGGTGCCTATAAAGACCGCATCTTTGGTCATCAGATCAAAATATCTATCGAAATCTGCATCAGAAGCAGCTTTATGCCATTTTTCGAGTTGGGCGTTGATCGCCATTTCTGAGGCATCACGATCCTGAGCCTGTAATCCCAAGGCTGTAAGAAACACTAGTAGACTTAGTTTCAATCTCATAATCGTTTTAGTTTTCAATAGGATTGAGCGTTCCCCGAGATCTACGGTCCGGCACAAGCGTGTCGCGAGCGGTAGCAAGCGAATCTGCTTCAATTTCAAACTCTTCCAGTAATTCTTCAACAGACTTTTGATATTTTAAATTGAGTTGAAGTTTAAGGTTTTGAAAGGCATTGAACAATTCAGTGCCTTCCTGAGAAAGCGCCAGGGTATCGACCTGAAGCTTTGAAGCTTCCTGAATAGTTGTATTCATTTTTGAGTAAACCACCAGTAACCGAGCCCTAATAGCATTATTGATTAAGGAATCTGGACTTTTTGTTACTAATGTGGCTGCATTATCGAGATAAATGCCCGAATTTAGGCGTAAATAACTGAGGCGCGCGGTATCCAGACTTTGGATGTTGTTAGTCAAATCTGAATAGTAATCCCAATTACTTATAGCTTGCAGTGTAGCAGGAGTTAATTGAATTTCAGGTTTTTTAAAATCCAAAAAAGAGATTTGCAACGTATCTGTTGCTGATCGGGGGTCTTTGAACTCTGTTTGTTCCTCTTTACATCCAGTAAAAAAAAGCAGAGCAAGTAAATAAAGGGTAAATCTCATGACGCAAAAATACGCAATGCTATGAATTAAAAATTTAGGAAAAAGCTTAAGTTTTTAATTCTGTGAATAAGAATATAAGATTACAAAGTACGATTCAATTCTTTATTTAAGGTATCGAATGCTTTTACCAAAGTTTCAATATGCCGCTCTACGACACGCTCACGGGTTTCACTTCTATTGACATTGGCATAAAAGTCATTTATTTTAGAATCAATATGCTTAATTTTTTTGAGAATAGATGGAGTTGAAAAGGCCGGAGGAATATCTCTACTCAGATGATTGCTGGTGGTAGCCAAATCATCTAAAAGGTAAAGGGAGTTTAACGCATTGGTGTTCGAAATAAGCGCCAGTTCCTTTTCCAATTCTAAATAACCCTCCCAATCCTGCACAGCTTCTTGAGCTTCCTCATCCAGAGACACTGCCGGAACTCTTAAATCCAGGTCATCGATGTCGGACTCATCCCCTTGCTTGCACGCATAAAATGAGAGACAACAAAACAACACGATGAATATAAAACAGTATTTCAAAATTGGGGCTTTCATGGTGTTGTAAAATTAAAAATAAGCATGGGAACCCCTGATTTAGTGATTAATAAGCTTTTATTAAAATTTGTTCATCTATTTTGAAAACCGGCACTTTTTTTAACAAAAAACCCACTCTTAACAGAGTGGGTTGCAAAACAGGTGCTTTTTAGTTAAGCATTATCATCCAGCAAGGTCGTTCCCTTCTTGTACGAAGTTTCCTTTAGTTCTTCGTTTAGATCATCATAGGCTTCCAAAAGTTCTTCTACCTGATTTTCTATTTTCTTCTCATCTGTTCCGTATTTTTTGACCACATCACGTAAATCTGCAACTTCCTCCCGAATGTCCTTGATATCTTCCTGGACCTCTTCAGTCATTACCGATGCAGGCAGGGTAATTTCTAATTTATTAGCTTCCTGCTCCAATTTTGTAAGATAATCGGTAATTTTCTCTTCAGGAACTTCTTTAAGTCCAAGCGATTTTATGGAAGCTGAGAAGGTGTTGTAATCCTCCCAATCTTCAATGTCTGACCGCTTTTGAGGATCGGTATTTTCTGCATCCCATTCAATGTAATAATCTTCAGGAACACGAGGTTTTTCAAGACCCATTTCTGCATTCTCTGCATATCGCAAACGCTCAAGATTGGTTGAGTCTGGTTCGCTTACCTGTTCGGTTTCAGTACGTTCTTCTACCTGAGCTTCTTTATCCTGGTCATTTTTGCAGGAGATTAATACCGTTGTTAACAGCAAAGTGCCCAGTGTGAGTTTTATAGCTTTCATAGTTTGAGTTTAAGATTAATTCGGTGTCTCACCGATGGCAGTAAATTTAACGGTCTTGCTATTTTCCAGGTATAACAATCACGATAAATTATTCATAAACTTTGAGGAATTTTTAAAACATAAACCCTGGTCTTGTTAAACTGAATTTTTAAAAGTTAAGCTTTTGCCAATCTGGAGGTTATCGTTTCAAATTTCAGAGGAACTTGCTATACTTGTTTAAAGTCAAAAACATCTGAAATTTATGAGTAATTCTTTAAACACAACAGAATTTTCTGACCGGGAACTGGATCGAATTATTGAAATGGCTTGGGAAGATCGTACCACATTTGATGCCATCGAGTTTCAATTTGGTTTAAAAGAACAGGAAGTTATTGAATTAATGCGGCGGGAGATGAAGCCATCCAGTTTTAGGATGTGGCGGGAACGGGTTCAGGGACGTGCGACCAAACATGCAGCACTTCGCAATTTTGAAAAAGGCACATTTAAGAGTTCCAGACAAAAACAGATCACTCACAACAAAATAAGTAAGCGTTAAATTTAAAGTGAGTCGTCCTAAAATAGGTTGACAGTTTTAATAAACATTTAATAGATCCCTCG
>CAYNMH010000109.1:0-10785 GCA_964398145.1 uncultured Flavimarina sp.
GAGCTTTTTTGGTTCCGTTAGTTACATCAAGCAGGTAGAGGTGTGAATAGCCGCTTGCCTCAGACTGAAAATAAATATGTTTATTATCCGGCAACCAGCCCAGGGTTCCGCCGCCAAACGACCAGCCGATTCCGGGCCCGGCAATCCAGGCTTCATCCCGCTGACGATCGAGTGTTTTGAGACTTCCATCTTCAAGATTGAGCAAAGCAATCCACCGGTCCTTATTGTCTTTAGATCGAACGTTTACAATGGCTTTGCTGCCGTCCTCTGAAAATACTGCCTGCGAGATGATGACCTCGCGTTCTTTTTCTTCCCATTCGCGGTCAGGATAATCGCTTGTATAATCGGGCAGATCGGTGATTCCGGGTAATTTTGACGTATCTACTTTATAAACCGTGTCCTTTTTAATGTTATAAATGGCGAGGGAATTTTCAGTGTTATCGTCACCTACTTTGCTACGCGCCCGTAGATCCTGCGTATAGCCGCTGGCATCCACATAATTGGGTACATTGGTGCTTTCACCACGATCGCGCTGCATCAGCATAATCGTTACAAAATCGGCTTTCTGACTCACCTGCAAGCCGCTAACCGACTCATCCCCGGCGTAAAAGGTATAGGGTTCAGGATCTGCCGTCATTTTGCGGTAGGCTTTAGAGATCGAATCCTTTTCTTCCCGTTGTCTAACAATCTGCAGCAGGCTTAAATTCTCATCCTTGAGCCACTGGTTTTTTTCCGATAGTTTTTTGTCTTTTTCTTCTGAAGCCTTCCCTTCTTTGATATTGGTGATTTTTTTAAGTGTTCCGTCGTCAGTATCCAGAACATAGGCGTTGTTGTCGTATTCAAAAGCAATTTGGCTTTCATCAGCTAAAAAGACCGGACTTCCCAGGCGACTTCCCAGATCAATAAGCTCTTTTGAAGTGTCTTTTTTTAAATCATAAAGCCAAAGCGCGCCATCTTCGGTGTACAACTTTTTAGTGTGCGCGGCATTCCAGGTGCCATATTGCGAAACCCGGGCTTTTCGCTCAGCCAGACTTACTTTTTGAATCTTATCGAGGTTACTCAGACTTATTTTATAAAGACTGTCAGACGCGTTACCCTCGGGATTGTAGTCAAAATAGATGGTTTTGCTTTGGGTGTCCCAGTTTACATTTTCGGGGAACGTTCCCATCCATTTAGGGTCCTGCATTATTTTTTCTACGGAAAGGCTTGAGGTTTGTGCAAAAGCCGAAGTGTTGAAAGCGCAAAGTACAAGAAGCGTCAGGTTCCAAAACGATTTAGTCATAAATAGAAATTAAAGAATTAGCCAACTTGCGGAAAGTTACTGAATACTTCTAATATGAGCTTAAAATCGGGATGTGAGAAATCGCAAAAATCCAGAGTTATTATTGAAAATCTAATCCCGATTATCGGGAAACAAAAAAGCCTCTCCGCCTAGGGTGGAAAAGCTTCTCAAAGGTTTCACTACAAAACCAGTCTCCCGTTTCCGGAAGACAACACAACTTCTTTATAAGGATCGGCAGCGCCGATTTGTTTTCTGAATAAAGCACAAAAATAGCATTCCTTTTTTAATTTTTATGCTGTAATCATAAAATTTAGGGCTGAATTTCTACAAGAGTATAAACCGGTAAATGATCTGATGCGTAATGTAAATTTTTAGAATCGCTGAGGGTCGCGTGTTTCAGGACTTTAACCGGACTGTTTTTGCCTACAAAAATATAATCGATTCTGCGGGTGACGGGTTCGTCAAAACGAAATCCGTTGAAGGTGCCTTCAGGACCAAAAGAGCCGCTTAAACTGGCTTTAAAGGTGTCTTTCAACTGAGTTTCTAAAACAGCGATAGGTTCCGAATCGGGTTCCAAATTAAAGTCGCCGGTGACAAAAACCGGATAATTCAGCGTGTTGATTTTACGTATCTGGTCCAGAATTAACTGGGCGCTGTATTTACGGGCTTCAACCCCTACATGATCAAAATGCGTGTTAAAAACATAGAAGCGGACCGGAGTGTCTTTAGTTTCAAACAAAGCATAGGTACATATACGGGGTAAAGCAGCGTCCCAACCTGTTGAGATTTCTTCAGGCGTTGTGGAAAGCCAAAAGGTATCATTTTCCAGGAGATTCAGTTTTTCGGCATTATAGAAAATCGCGGAAAATTCACCTTTGTTTTCACCCTCGCGCCCTACGCCCACATGTTTGTATCCGGTAAGATTTTCGCCTAAATAATCCATTTGCTCAGGCAAGGCTTCCTGAACGCCCATCACATCGGGAGCATAGAAAAGTACCTGGGCAGTTAAAAATTCTTTACGCTTACTCCAGGCGTTGTCTCCGTCAGACTCGGTTGCCATCCTGATGTTATAGGTCATCAGGCTCAGTTCCTGAGCGGCAAGGGAATGGAAACTAAAAAACAGAAGAATCAAATATCCGGCAATTTTCATAATTGTGTTTTTAAAATGGAAAAGTAAGATAAAGCTCTAAAATGCGATCTGAGTTTAGAGTTAAGCTAGTATTAAACTACTGCATCGGCGTACCGCGAAGCCGTTCAAAGTTTTTATAAGCCTGTTCTACCCGGTTTTGAGGAGCCTTCTCAAATTCTTCTGAAGTAACGCCATACGCTTCCTGAATTGAGTCTAGCTTTTTATGTAAGCCTGCAATGATTGTAGAATACGCCGGGTCATCAATTTTATTCTGCACTTCCTGCGGATCACTTTCCAAATCGTAAAATTCCCAGGTGTTGATATCGTCGTAAAAATGCATCAGCTTATAACGCCGGGTACTGATGCCGTAATGCTTTTTGACCATATGAAAGGCCGGGAAATCGTAATAATGATAATAAAGTACATCCCTAAAATCAGTATCCGCTATTTTTTGTTCCAAAACCGGCCGAAGCGATTGGCCCTGCATTTCTGTTGCCAGCGAATTACCTTCAGCATAATCTAAGAAAGTTTGGGCAAAATCCAGGTTTTGAACTAAAGCTTCACTACGACTGCCGGCTTTTATGGCTTTAGGGTATTGAACCAAAAGCGGGGTGCGATACGATTCTTCATACATAAAGCGTTTATCAAAAAATCCCTTTTCACCCAAATAAAATCCCTGATCTGAGGTGTAAACCACAATGGTGTTTTCGTCCAGATTATGCGCTTCGAGGTAATCCAGAATTTCGCCCACACCTTCATCTACCGCGGCAACGGTTGCCATATAATCGCGCAGATAGCGTTGTCCTTTCCACTCATCCAGAGCCTTGCCGTGAAGGTTTGCCTTGTGAAACGCATCGTTTTTGGGTTGGTAAGCTGCATCCCAGGCTTCGCGTTGCTTTGGCGTCATCCGTTCAAAATCGGTGGTCCAGGGATTGTGAGCCAACTCGGGGCTACCTAATTTTTTGGTCATTTTAAGATCATGACCTTCATACATATCTTTATAAACTGTTTGCAACTGCTCCTGAGAAGCCTGCGAACCGGCATGATCTGTAAAATACGTATCGGGCAGGGGAAAAGTCACCGAATCGTATTTAGTGGTATGTCTTAAAGCAGGCATCCAGTTGCGATGCGGGGCTTTATGATGTACCATCATAAAGAATGGTTTTGAGGTGTCGCGTTGTGTTTCGAGCCAATTTAACGCATCCTTTGTGATGATGTCTGTTGCATAACCTTCAATACGGGTGGTATCACCGTCTTTTATAAAATCAGGATTGTAATAATTACCCTGATCTTTAATGATGTTCCAGTGATCAAAACCTTGCGGGTAGCCGTGTAAATGCCACTTGCCTACCATAGCGGTGGTGTAGCCCAATTCCTGTAATTTCTTTGGAAGGGTAGGCTGGTCACCGTCAAAGCGGTCTCCGTTCTGTCGAAAACCATTGATGTGACTGTGTTTCCCGGTCAAAATTACCGCCCGGCTGGGTCCGCAAATGGAGTTGGTCACATAAGCCCGATCCATACGCATTCCGTTATGGGCAATTCGATCTATATTTGGGGTGGGCGCCAGCTGACTCACCGGATGATTGTACGCGCTGATGGCCTGAAACGCGTGATCATCAGCCATGATGAAGATGATGTTTGGCTTTTGAAGTTGAGCCGCGGCAACTTCTTCGGCTTTCTTTTCCTCCTTACAGGACAGTAACGCCAGTAGCAGTATTAATGCGGAAAAAATGTTTCTCATAAATTACTTTTTCTCAACAGACTCCTCACGTTGAATAAGCTGCTGTTCATTAATCACGGCATTCAGAAACGCAGCGATTTCATTTGAGTATGTATATCCTATGCCGGCCCAGTCATGGTTACCACCGGGAGCGGTAAGCATGGTATAGGACGAATTCAGTTTTTTCAGCTTTGCTGCAATAAAGGCATCGCCGTCAAGCGGTAAAAAACCCAGACTTTCAAAAGGGCAAAAGTGATGCGGATCACTGGTGTAGGGAACCAGGTTATCCGCATCCCCGTGAATGAAAAAGCCGGGAACCGCATTTTTTGAAGTGATGTAGCGGGCATCTACCACAGCTCCTGCAAAAGATACCACCGCAGCTATTTTAGGGAAACTGCCCAAATCCTTAAAATCCGGATGCTGCGCCATATAAGCGGTGTTTAAAATACCTTCGGCGCCCGCACTGCTGCCTGCAAGGATGATTTTACTAGGGTCAAAACTGAAATCTGAATTTGATTTGAGGTAGTTGATTGCGTTCAGAATGTCAGTTGTGGTTTGCTTAAAGGTTTCCAGTTTTTCGGAAGCAGGGCAATCGCATCCAAACCCCGTAAGTTTTCCTTTACGGGTGAGGTGATAACTTATAGAAGCCACGGCATAACCCTTGGTAGCCATTGTTTGGGAAAATTGAGTTTCCTGGGGATTATCTCGTTTTCCACCCGAGAAACCACCGCCGTGAACTAAAATAATTAAAGGTCTTGTGGCATCTGCTTTATTTTCACTCGCCGTGTAAAAATCAAGTTTTAAGGTATCTGAGTAGGTGTGGGTTGATTTGACCAAATCTGCATAAACCTGACCTTCATACTTTTTTTGGGCTTTAAGGGAAAAGACCAGAAACACCAGACTCAAGCATATACAGATTTGGATTTTTTTCATCACAGCTAAATTTAGTTTAAGGTAAAGGTTTCTTTAAGGGAAGCATTGCTGTTTCCACCCACAAAGATTTCAAATTCCCCCGGCTCAGCTACAAGTTCAAGTGCTCCGTTGTAAAATTTAAGATCTTCGGGTTCTAAAGTTAGCGTAACTGTTTTGGTTTCTCCCTTTTTAAGAAACACTTTTTCAAAGCCTTTAAGCGTGCGTACCGGTGGCGTGATGCTGCGTACCACATCGTGCAGGTATAATTGTACTACTTCTTCACCGTCGCGGTCACCGGTATTGGTTACGTCGATCTGGACTATAAGAGGTTCGCCGGGACTGATTTCTTTTTGAGCTACCGAAAGATTTCCATACTCAAAAGACGTATAGCTCAAACCATATCCAAACGGAAGTAAAGGTGCATTAGGCGAATCCAGATACTGAGATTTGAACTTTTCAAATTCAGGTGTTGGAGCAGGACGGCCGGTGTTTTTCATACTGTGATACACCGGGATTTGCCCCACGCTACGCGGCCAGCTTGCCGTCAATTTCCCGGAAGGATTGTAATCCCCAAAAACTACATCGGCAACGGCATTACCGGCCTCAATACCGGGATGCCAAACCTGTAAAATACTTACAGGAAGGTCCATTTCTTCGGTGATGACGAGCGGGCGGCCACTCATCAAAACAAGCACTACCGGTTTTCCGGTTTTTACGAGTTCGCGTATTAAATGCTTCTGACTGTCAGGGATGCTGATGTCTGTGCGGCTTCCGGCTTCACCACTCATTTCGGTAGCTTCTCCTACAACAGCTACAACCACATCTGCATTCTTAGCAGCGGTTAAAGCTTCAGCCAATAGAGCTTCCGGGCTTTCTTTGGAGATTTTAATACGCGGACCAAAGACGTTTACTTTTTGCGCGAATGCGGAATCGTTAGAGATATTGGCACCTTTAGCATAGGTAATCTGGGCTTGTGGCGCTACATTTTTAAATCCGGAAAGGATAGATACTGAAAGTTGGGGATCACCGGTAGGTGCCCAGGTGCCCAGCATATTGTTTTTGCTGTCTGCCAGAGGCCCAACCAGTGCGATTTTAGCATTTTTAGCAAGCGGAAGCCTGTTGTTTCCATTTTTAAGCAAAACGAAAGACTTACGCGCTGCCTCGCGGGCAATAGCCTTGTTGGCATCGTTTAGAATATCGCGTTGAGGTCTTTTAGCATCGGAATATCTATAGGGATCTTTAAACAGACCCAGTCGGTATTTAGCTTCCAGAATGCGTCGGCAAGCCTGAGTAATGGTTTCTTCGGTCACTTTGCCTTCATCAACTGATTGTTTTAGCGTAGTTAAAAAGCCTTCGCCTACCATATCCATATCCAGCCCGGCATTGATGGAAAGTGCAGACACGGCCTGCAAATCACCCATCCCGTGCGCGATCATTTCGTTAACCGAAGTATAATCTGAAACTACAAAACCGTCAAAGCCCCAGCGATCGCGAAGTAAAGTAGTAAGTAGCCATTTGTTTCCACTTGCGGGCACACCATCTACGTCGTTAAACGAACTCATTACACTCTCTGCACCGGCATCAATAGCGGCTTTGTAAGGAGGCAGGTATTCGTTAAACATTTTTACGCGACTCATATCGGTGGTGTTGTAATCGCGACCACCTTCTGAAGCACCATAGAGTGCAAAGTGCTTTACGGTGGCGATCATCGTATTTTCGGCAGTAAGATCTTCCTGCTGGTAACCTTGTACCATTGCTTTGGCGATTTGAGAACCCAGATAGGGGTCTTCCCCGGCACCTTCGGCAATACGGCCCCAGCGTGGATCGCGGGCAATATCTACCATAGGTGAAAAGTTCCAGTTGATCCCGTCTGCAGTGGCTTCCTGAGCAGCAATCTGAGCTGTTTTCTTTATCAAATCCATATCCCAGCTGCTTGAAAGTCCTAGCGGAATAGGAAAAGTGGTTTTATACCCGTGAATAACATCAGACCCTATAAGCAACGGAATACCCAGACGGGTGTTTTTTACGGCCAGTTCCTGCGCCTGCCTGATTTTATCGGGACCTGAAACCCCAAACAAACCGCCTACGTTGCCGGCCTTTATTTTTTCTTCTACATTTTTACTCACTACCGAACCGGTAGCCACACCACCGCCCGGAGTGAGCAGGTTAAGCTGACCTATTTTCTCTTCAAGGGTCATTTTTTTTAGAAGGGCTTCTACTTCTCGAATAGTCTGCCTCTTCTGAGCAATCGCATTAACGGAAATACAGAGGAGTGCTATTAAAATATATCGGTAACGTATCATTTTCATTTTATAGAAGTTTTCATTTTTTATTTGGTGTGACTGAAAAGCCACAATAGAAAATCAGGCTCTGCAAAAGCAGGATCCCAACTGTTGTGATTGGCGTCTTCGTAAATAGTAACCCGGGGTTTGGCTCCTGCTTCAAGCATGGCCTGTGCCATTTCTAGCGAACGAATAGGGTTGACCACATTGTCTTCAGCACCATGTATGACCCAAAACGGGGTGTTTTCAGCATAATTTTTTACTTCAGAAGTGCTTCCGGCGCCACAAATCGCAATCGCTGCAGCAAAAGTTTCCGGATTGCGTTGTACCATTTCGTAAGTACCCATTCCGCCCATAGAGAGCCCTGCAATGTACACTCGAGAAGTGTCTATTTTTCCGTCTTTAATAAATGAATAGACCAGATCTGCGGCCATTTGCAAATGAGGCGTAGGCTTTTGGTCGGGGTGAAAGCTAATCCCAATAGGATACGTGCTTCGGTCTACATCAACATTGGCCCAATACGAATCTTTAGGACACTGCGGAAAAATCACAATTGCCGGAAAGGCATTGCGGTTGCTGGAATCTGCAAATACTTTGGAACCGTGGGTAAGCTGACTTTCATTATCTGAACCGCGCTCGCCCGCACCGTGTAAAAACAGAACCAAAGGATATTTTTTAGAAGCATCGTAATCCAGAGGATATTGAATGCGATACTGCAGACTGTCGTCCGCACTGTAATAGACATTCTTTTCAAAGCTGTCCTGCGCGAGGCTTACCGTTGTAAAAAAGAGCGCCAGTAGAGCTAGAAAATGATTTTTCATAATTATTGAGGAATAGTATAGTTAAAATTTAATTTATCCAAACCGGCCTGTACCCGCTCGTTTTGCATAAACAGTTTCCAGAGCAGGCCACTTCGGTAATTTTCAATCATTACTAAAATAGGCCCCTGGTCAATTGCCAAATAGGCTTCAGCAACATCATAATTGAGCGGAGTGCTTACCGCATCGTAAAAGCCGGCAGGTCCCAGCAAAATATTCTTTAATTCATAAAACCTGCGTAAAGCAGCCATGGATTCCTCTGGAGTATAAGGAAAGGAACTCAAGGCGGCAGTGGGCGAAATGACTCCCTGATCGTTACCGGGACTGTGAGCAGTATAGCCCAGACTGCCATCTGTATTCAGGGTGTAGCTGGCGGTAAGTCCCCATAAATTGGTGCCATAACCGGGCCAGTTCAGCGGATTTTGAACGCAATAGGCATAGTTGCTTAAGGCATGATTTACTGTTGCTGTCTCGTAATTTACAAAGGCATCAGACAGGCCAAACGGATTTAAGCCTAAATAGGAATAATGTGCCCAAAATAAAGGGCCACCAGTTTGCTCTTCTCCTGCATGTCTCACTTCAAGAGGATATCCGAAAGCTACAGCCGAAGATTTTATACCACCATTTTGCGCCCAGCCCTGATTGTAAACTTCAGGCTCAATAGAAAAATCTTCTGATGCTGCTGCCATTACATAGGTAATCAAGGTTTCATTGTATCCCTGTAGTCTCAGGTTAATCGCAAATTCATTATCAGGGCTCCAGTGCCAGTAGAGTACGTTTTCGCCCTGCGTAAACCAGTTCCATTCAATACCGTCTATCAATTCAAAAGCTTTTTGAGCAAGAGCCTGTTCTTCGGGAGAGCCATTTTTGAAATATTCGCCAACGGTGATGAGTCCCTGCGCGATAAACGAAGTTTCTACCAAATCAGCGCCGTTATCAAGCGCACTAAAAGGAATTACATCTCCCGTTGCACCGTCCATCCAATGTGGCCAGGCACCGTGAAATCGATCTGCTGTTTCCAGAAAATTAATAATTTTTGAAAGCCGGTTAAACCCTTCAGTCCGGGTGACGAACTGCCGTTCTATACCCACCAGAATTCCCATAAGTCCAAAACCAGTGCCTCCTGCTGCTACAATTTGTTGATCCTGAGCAGGATTTGCCGGAATATACCGCTCTTTTGCTGCGCCAGACTCTGCGCTGGCATAATCCCAAAAGTATTTGAAAGTTTCCCGTTGTGTAAGATCCAGTAATTCTGCATCGCTAAGTTCAGGCTCAGGCTCGGGATTACCACCGCCATTACCGCCACCTTCACCCGGGTTTTCTTCCGGTGGTTGCGTTACAGGATCGGGACTGTCACTAGAGCAACCCAGAACAAATAGAGTACTTAGAGCAAGAATTACGTGCTTGATCATTTTTTAAGATTTTAAATACGGACTTTCAAATCCGAGTCTTTTTAGTCCGTTTAGGACATCATCATTTTTCATAAACAATTTCCAAAGCAACCCGCTTCGGTGATTTTCAATCATTACCGGTATGGGACCCTGGTCAATGGCCAGATAGCGCGGTAAATACCAGTCATCCTGTAAGCTGAACGCATCATAAGGACCGTATTTCCCAATGTATTGAGGAAGATCGGTATAGAGATGACGCAAAAGTGCCTTGCTTTCTTTAGGGGTGTAAGGCATGGAAGAAAGAGCTGCTGTGGGCGAAATAACGCCCAGATCGTTGCCCGGCCTGTGTCCGGCATATCCCCTCATGGAATAACTGGAGGTGAGCCCCCACAAATCAGGGCCATAACCTTTAAAACCTTCTGGATTTTCAACAGCGTATTCATACTGAATTTTTGCGTGATTTACATTGAGCTTCCAATAATCACCATACTGATCTGTAAGACCTTTTGGGTCTAAGCCCAAATAGGAATAGTGAGCCCAGAACATGGGACCAACCGGAGCGTCATTGTGTTCATAGTGATTAAGAACGGTACGTAAGCCATAAGCTGTGGTATCATTTGCGATTTTACCATCTAGTGCCCATCCCTTTTCATAGACATCTTTAGAGATGGGATGCGTGGGAGATGCAGCGGCGAGTACATACATAATTAAAGCCTCGTTGTAACCCCCTACAGGGAAGTTCATCTTCCAGCCCACATTAGGAGACCAATGCCAGTACAACACGTCTTTGCCCTGCGTGTACCAGTCCCATTCTACTTCCTGCCAAAGGGTATTGATCTGGTTTGCCAAAGCCTTTTCGGCCTCGTTCCCGTCGCGATAATATTCAGCTACGGCAAGCATACCCTGAACCAAAAAAGCGGTTTCTACCAGGTCACCCCCGTCATCGTTTTTACTGAAGGGTTTCACTTTACCCGTTGTACCATCAAGCCAGTGCGGCCAGGCACCGTGAAAGCGGTCTGCTTTTTCGAGAAAATTCACCATTTTCTGAAAACGGGCGAAAGCCGAATCTTTTGGAATAAAATTTCGCTCAACGCCGGCCAGAATAGCCATAAATCCAAACCCGCTACCGCCAATGGTCACCACATTTTTATCATTAGACGGGTAGATCCCATCCATATGAATCCGTTCCGGGGCGAGACCCGAATTGGGGTTAGCGCCATCCCAAAAGTAATTGATGGTTTGTTTTTGTAC
>CAYNMH010000110.1:0-10265 GCA_964398145.1 uncultured Flavimarina sp.
TGATGCTTTCACGTTTTGAGTTAAATCAGGGCGGTTGCCTATCCTGTGCTTTTTTGAAGGAGGATTCTTATCTGAAATGCCTTTAAAAGAACAGGAAAAATCCGAAAATTACCAGAATCGGGTAACTTAAGCAAAAGGTGATTTTTGATAATTAGATAAAAGCCTAATCAAGAAGTTTATTTTTTTATAATCTCAAATCAATGCCTAAAAAATCTATGAACAAGGGTCAGACTCTAAATAAGTCAAACCCCTGTTATTTTTAATTTACACAGTTAATAGGATAGTGTCAGGTTTAGGTTTATTGGTTTTTATTTGATAATAAGAATTCTTTATAATCAGATATATATTTGTCAAAATCTTCTAGTTGATAAGTTCCAAAGTCATTCGTATCGATAAAATCAAGACTTTCTTTCATTATATATGTTTTATCTTCTTTAAATGATTTTTGCTGGACTTTTCTAATCCAGTAAAATGGTGTTATAACTGCATCGTAGTCATTTAAAATATTAATCACTAATAGAGCAAATTGTTGGCAACATCCGTGATATTGATATAACCAATCTATTCCTAATTCCTTAAATGGATAACCCTTTAAATTTCTATCATAAAAGAATAAAGTTTTAGCAATCCATTTCGTACTTGTTTTTGGATAATTGCTAATTAGCTTTAGTAAGTCACCTCTTCTATAAATTTCAACTAAAGTTTGATCATTAAAATATAAGTGTCCATTTTTTCCTCCTGAGAGGAGATTAGTTAAAATTCCGTTTCCACAAATTTTTCTTCCAAACCAGGCAATTAAGGCTTCCTCTAAAAGATGAGCATCTGTTTCTTTTAAATTATTAATAATTTGAAATTTAGTTTCTAGGTTTAGATCTTTTAATTCAGAAAAAACATGATGCTTTAAGGAAAGTTTTTTTTGAGGGGAGTTATATAATTCGGTATAGTATTGTATCTGTTCCTCAAATTCTTTCTTATGATTTTTATGCCTATTTCCTTTTCCTTTACCTACATAGAATGGTAGATTCGTTCTAGGATCAATTAATAAATAGACGTAAAAATTATTTTCCATTATTATTTAGATGTGATACAGCAATTGAATAGTAGCCCCAAATGTCCTGCTATTTTTTTATCCGTTAGTAAACGGATAAAATATAATTTTCTTTAAAGATAAAATTTAATCTAAGAGTCCTAATACGGAATTTCACATAACGGCTCAACTTTGGTTATTTAAGAATCATTTTTTAAATAGTTGAGATTCTGAACTTCCCGAAGCTTCGGGAAAGAAATACGTTTTTTAATATTATATCTATTAGCGGTAAACAATAAAGGGTCGCTATTCCTCAATAGCGACCCTTTTAAAATCGTATAAAACCAGGCTTTTTAAAGGGAAGTAGCGGCGCGCTCCCGGGTTTGATAAAACCGGCTAAAAATTAAAAACAGCACTCCGCAACTGATCCAGGCGGGGAGGGTTAAAAACGACAGGAATACGTCGTATTCCAATGAGATAAAATAGAAGACCCCAAAGCTTAATGCCCAGGCGGCAAATACCGCCCAGTTGAATTTGATTCCGGTTTTTTCAGCATAGAAGCTTTGAATCCCGGCTTGTTTGCCAAAGAAGTATTCAAACACGATGATGGCGCCTACCGGAGCCAGAATAAAACCGTAAAGGGCTACAAATCCTAAGAGTTTCATCGCAAAGGCGGGGAATAAACCTGCGATGGTGGCTACCGTTCCAGCGATGATGGTTACCCAAAAGGTGGAGAGTTTCGGTATGATGGCCTGAAAGGCGAGTCCCGCACGATAGATGGTTGGGTTTGCGGTTGTCCAGCCTGCGAGGATCACCGCGATAATACCAAAGATGCCAATGGCGTTGTAGGCGAGGGGACCGGGAGCTACCGAGGGCGCTTCCCCGCCGGCAAGCATCGCCTGTGCTTCAGGAGACTGGAGGTACACGGCATAAAGCAAGGCGGCGGCAATCCAGGCGATGTAATGACCTATGTAAATTCCGGCAGCGGTCGTCCAGCCGGCGCTGGCTTTTTTCGCAAAGCGAAATACGGAAAGGTCAGACATCCCGATGTGCATGGCCGCATTGGCAAACCAGGACCAGAGCACCACATGCCAAAAGGTATATTTAATCTGTCCCGGAAACGGCTCGCCGCCTTCGCCCCAAATATTCCAGAAATCGGTAAAACTGTTTACATCCAGCTGCATCAGCGCCACCACCCCGCAGGCGATAAAAGCCAAAACGATTACGGGCGACATCCAGTTGGCCGCTTTAGCCACCGTATTATAACCTTTCGCAGCAATAATCGAAATCACGGCGCCTATGGCAATCACAATGATTACCCAGGTAAGGCTGTTGGGAGTGGTATCGGTAAGTTTGGGCATTTCCATATCAAAAGGAATCCCAACCGCCGTGGCCGATACGGTAATCATCGCCCCGGCCAGGAAGCAAAACAGGACTCCGTTTGCCAGGTTGTATGCGGTCACCAGGCGGGTACCGCATATTTTTTCCAGGTGAAAATACAGCGTGTATCTGAATTTGGTGCCGATTTCAGCGGTTAGAAACCGCCAGCTCAATACCGCCATCAGGTTACCCAGGAGCAGGCCTACAATCAGGTCAAAAGCGCTTACGCCCGTGGTTAAAAACAACGGACCAATGACAAACTCGGTTCCTGCGGCGTGTTCCCCGGCATACATACCTAAAAAGGACTTCCAGCTTTGCAGTCTGGACTGGGGTACGCGTTCGCGCTCATATTCGCCGCCGGCGATTGCCTCAATGGCTTCTTCTTCCTGATTGTATTGTGACATAGATTAGGTTATTAAGTGTTTGGGCAGGTCTTCAACCCGCTCACAAACCAATTGATCCATAACTTGTTTAAACTGCGTTTTAAGCATCCCGATGGTATGATCGCCACCTTTGTTCCCCAAAGCACCACAACCGTACATAAAGGAGCGGCCCATAAAGGTAAATTTGGCACCACAGGCCATCGCCCTTGCAATGTCAGGGCCTGAGCGCAGGCCACTGTCCATCATCACCTCGATCTGATCACCATAAGCAGCGGCGATTTCTTTAAGCGAATTGATGGTGGACTGTGCTGCATCAAGCTGGCGCCCGCCGTGGTTGGAGACGATGATGCCGTCAAAGCCCATACGTATCGCATCCTGCGTATCCTGAAGGGACTGCACGCCTTTGAGCACCAGTTTGCCTTTCCAGCGGTCGCGGATGGGTTTTATTTTTTCTTCATTGAGTTTCCCCGAAAAGGTGCGGTCCATAAAGGCACCCAGTTGCTTCAGGTTTAAACCTTCAGGCGTGTAGGGTTTTAG
The DNA here is from genome assembly GCA_964398145.1 of uncultured Flavimarina sp. Lineage (GTDB taxonomy): Bacteria > Bacteroidota > Bacteroidia > Flavobacteriales > Flavobacteriaceae > Leeuwenhoekiella. The sequence goes on from CAYNMH010000110.1 coordinate 3,328, forward strand.
ATTTTCAAAAGTGGGCTGCCCGTATTTAAGCGTATTGAAAGCCCAGGTGGGTTTCCCCAGGATCTGCATGATATTGCGTGCCGACATTTTCGGCGGAAGCGCCAGACCGTTTCTAAAATCGCGTGGGCGAAAGCCAAAAGTAGGCACATCACATAACAGCACCAGAACCGGGCATCCTGCCGCTTCGGCACGATCAATAATATCGTTGCGCACCGCGTCTTCAACCGGGTTATACAGCTGAAACCAGGCATTCCCTTCGGTGAGTTCGCTGGCTTTTTCAATATCCATCGTCGTTACCGTACTTAGGATAAAGGGAATATTGTGTTTGTATGCTGCTTTGGCCAGAATGGCAGGCGAATTGGGCCACATCAGGCCCTGAAGGCCTACGGGCGCAATACCAAAAGGCGCGTCAAACTCCATCCCCAGCACTTTGGTTTTGGTAGAGCTTTGACCATAATTGTTGAGGTAACGCGGTTGTAATTGCACGTCACGAATTTCGGAGGTGTTGCGTTTGATGCTTACATCTTCATTACAACCCCCATCCAGATATTCAAATGCGAAAGCGGGTACGCGGCTTTTGGCTTTGGTTCTTAAATCGTCAACAGAAGGATACGCGGTGTCAAAAGAATTTGCCATACTAATTATTTTGCGATGAAAGGAATGTGCTTCTTCATCGAGTAGTTTTTCTTGAGAAATTTTGAATTCAGTTGCGTATCTGAAATGCAAATTGCGGCGCCCAGGGCAGATCCCAGAGAGGAGTCTGTGGTGCGCAATTCCATCGTTCTAAAATGATGCGAAAGCAGTTGTATATACACTTCGTTGTCGCTAAAGCCCCCGTCAACAAATAGCTTTTCAATGTCCATTTTGCCTTTCGCGCTTTTAATACTTGCAACCTGAAGCAATACCAGCTCCATCATCAGATGGTGATACGCATGCTCAAATGTAGTGTATCTCAGCGTGGTTTTAGGAGGCATTTGGGGATCATCAATCGTTTCCCAATGGAACAATTTTTCGAAATCTTTATGAATCTCGTAATGGATTTCAGGATCAAAAGCGACCTGTTTATGATAATCAGCATCTACGCTATAGTGACTGGCGAGTTTTTTAACCTGAATGCTGTATTCATTGCCCAGAAACAGGCGTGCCGATTTAACAGGCTTCCCATTGATGCGCATATAATTGATGCAATCGTCTGCAACGTCCTGTTCTGTAAGTAGTTTATCGGTAAACGGGTTAAGCGAAATGCTCCAGGTCCCGGTTGAGATCAGGATAAAGGGTTTGCTCAGACTACGTACATAGGGCAGGAGGGCAGCGCTGCTGTCATGAATACCTACGCCTATCTTAATGCGCTTGCCGTTGTAATTCATATTGATGCTGGTTTCGGTAGAAACGATGGGCGGCAGCATCTGATCCAGTTTTTCGGTATATACCCAATCGTGGTAATCTCTTTTTTCAAAATCCCAAAGGGCCGTATGGCAGCCTATACTGGTATATTCGCTAAGCGGAATCCCGGTAAAAACAAAACTCAAGTATTGCGGCAGGTGCAGGCTGTAGCGTATTTTACCGAATACTTCAGGTTTGGTTTGTTTCAACCAATAGAGTTGCATCCCGGCATTGAGCATCCCGGAACTCGATGTTCCGGTTTTTTGATGAAATACCTCTTCAGGGCCATATTTTTCATAAAATGAATCTATGATTTCCTGCGGAATGCTTTTGGTATAATTGTACAACGGGAAGATCACCTCGCGGTTTTCATCCAGATGCACCAGGCTGGCGCCATAGGACGAAAAGTTGATTGCCCTGATGTCGTATTTTTCCGTTTTCAGCATTCGGTCAAATACTGTTTTGAGCCAGTTGCGCAAGGCGGAAAGGTCTTCGGTAGGATGCCCGTCTTCGTCTTTGATCTCTTCAAACTGAACATATTCACGATATACCTCCTGAAAGTCTTCGTCAAATAGAAAAAATTTTTTGTTGGTTTTACCAATGTCAAATATGGCCGTTACCGTTTTCTTCATCAGGTGTTGTTGCAGATTAAAGTCCGGTTGCTACGCTTTTATTGCCTCGTGCATTGATGAGGTTTTTGCGTACCTCCATGCTGCGATAGGCTTCAATAGGATTTAATGCTCCCCCGCTGCGTAAACGGGCCTCACGCAAGAGTGGGCGTACATCGGTACGGTACGCATTTTGTAAAATTTCCTGACAGCGGGTCACATCGTGCGCTTCCTGTGCCGTTTTTAAAGCATCGCTATCAACCAATAAAGCTTTGGCATAGGCTTCCTGAATCGCTTCAAGAGACTGAATCAAATCTTCCAGCGGGTCTTTTACATTATGGCTCGCATCAATCATCCAGCCCAGTTCGGGGTTTTGCGGATTGTTCTGCATCCCGTAAACGAGTTCGTTAAAAATAAGGAACAGGGCATAAGGCTTAATACTGCCTACGGTAAGGTCATCGTCACCGTATTTGCTGTCGTTGAAGTGGAAACCGCCCAGTTTGCCTTTCAACATTAAAACCGATACGATTTGCTCAATGTTGGTGTTGGGCAAATGATGGCCTAAATCTACCAAAGTAAAGGCGCGTTCGCCGCAGCCGTTTGCCAGCATCAGCGAAGTTCCCCAATCCTGAATTACCGTGCTGTAAAAATTAGGCTCATAAGGCTTGTACTCGATATATAGTTTCCAGTCGGCAGGCATATCCTCGTAGATCGAAATCAGGCTGTTCTGGGTATGCGTTAGTGCGGTTTGAAAATTGGTTTGCCCGGGAAAGGACGACCCGTCTGCGAGCCATACCGTCAGGGCTTTAGAGCCCAGTTTATTGCCTATTTCCACCACTTCTTTATTGTGTGCGATGGCCTGCTCGCGGGCTGCTGTGCTGGTATTGCTCAGGGAACCGTATTTATAGGATTCTTTCTGGTTCTTTTGATCCTGAAAGGTGTTGCTGTTTACGGCATCAAACTTGATGCTGTGCATCGCCGCCAATTCTTTAATCGCGTTATAGTCATTCGGCACATCCCAGGGAATGTGCATGGACACCGCCCCGGCGGTCTGGGTCAGGCTGTGAATAAGACCGATGTCTTCGATTTTCTGCTCCAGGGAAGCGGGTTCCCCGGCAAAGGAGAAACGGCCAAAGCGCGTTCCGCCGGCACCTAAAGCCCAGCTGGGTATAGCCACCTGAAAATCGGCCAATTTATTAATTACAGCATCTACCGCGGCACCTGATGCCGATAACGATTGAGCTAAAAAGTCGAAATGGGATTTATGATCCTGAAGTCCTTTTTTATTGAGGTCTTCGAGTTGTTGCTTGTTGATATTCATAAAGAGGTAATCATTTTTAACCGTCGGTAAACTTTAAACGCATTACCGACGGTTTAAACTAGTTCAATTTGCCTTAGCGCACAAATGCGTTGGCCATTCCGCCATCTACATTGATGGTGTTACCGGTACTTTTTTGAAGAATTCCTACACAGGCAAAAACGCCGTCTGCGATATCATCCGGTAGAATAATTTCATTCAGCAGATTGCGTTTGGCATAATGAGCCGGCAGATCTTTCACTTCGATGCCATAAGCTTTAGCGCGACCTTCGGCCCAGGCACCTTCCCAGATTTTACTTCCTACGATGACCCCATCAGGATTTACCGTATTCACGCGAATTTTATCTTCACCCAGTTCGGCGGCGAGCAGGCGCGTCATATGTTGCTGTGCGGCTTTGGCAGTACCGTAGCCCACATTATTAGGCCCGGAAACGAGTCCGTTTTTACTGGCGATATTTACAATATCACCGCCCAGGCTTTGTTTACGCATCACGGCAACCCCTTCCTGAGCCATTAAAAATTGACCTTTTACGAGTACATTTTGAAGTAAATCCCAATCTTTTTGGGTGGTTTCCTCTAAAGGTTTGGAAATGGCGAGTCCGGCAGAATGAATGACAATATCTACGCCGCCAAACTCGAGGCAGGCCTGCTTGTAGGCTGCTTTGATGGCGTCTTCATTAGTAACATCACAAACCGCACCGGCAACCTGATCTTTTTTGTAGGTGGCAACGGCCTCGTCTAAAGCTTTCTCGCTCATATCAGTAAGTACCACATTAGCCCCTTCGGCAACCAGCTTGTCTGCAATAGCTTTACCAATACCCCCGGCAGCACCGGTGACGATGGCCACTTTTCGCGAAAGCGGTTGTTCTTTTGGCATACGCTGTAGTTTTGCTTCTTCAAGGAGCCAGTACTCAATATCAAAAGCTTCCTGACGCGGCAATGAGGTATAGCTCGTAATGGCTTCGGCACCGCGCATCACGTTGATGGCGTTGATGTAGAACTCGCTGGCCACACGGGTAGTCTGTTTATTTTTCGCAAAGCTAAACATGCCCACACCCGGATAAATGATGATTACGGGATTAGGGTCGCGCATGGCGGGGCTGTTGTCGTGCTTGCAGTTTTCGTAGTATTCTTTGTATTCCTGTCTGTATTGTTCAAAGGCGGGGTTCAGTTGATCTAAAACAGTCTGCGTATCATCGAGGTCTGCGTTTTTGTCCAGCTTTAATACTAAAGGCTGAATTTTGGTTCGCAAAAAGTGATCGGGGCAGGAGGTGCCCATCGGTGCCAAACGTTCCAGATCGTTGCTGTTGATGAATTGCAGCACCGTGTTACTATCTGTAAAATGGCCTATCATCCGGCTTTCTGAAGAAGCCAGACCGCGCAGCAGTGGCATCAGTTTAGCAGCCTGATCCCTGCGTTTGTCGGCAGGCAAACTTTCGACTTTCTGACCGCCAAAAACACTGCCATTTGCCTTTACTTTTTTCTCAATATAGGCGGAAGCTTTTTCGATCACCTCAAGGCTGTTAATATAGCACTCATAGGAGGTATCTCCCCAGGTAAATAAACCATGACTTCCCAAAACAATCCCACGGATGCCGGGGTTTTCATTCAGGCATTTTTCTAACTGAAGGCCCAGGTCAAAGCCGGGACGCTGCCAGGGCACCCAGCCCATGGTATCTCCCCAAATTTCTTTGGTGATGCGCTCGCTGTCTTCTGCGGCGGCGATTGCAATAAGGGCATCGGGATGCAGATGGTCTATATGCTTAAAAGGTAATAAGCCGTGAAGGGGAGTGTCTATAGATGGGGCTTTAGAATCAAGATCGTAAATGCAATGGTTGAATAAACCTACCATTCGGTCTTCATCTTCCAGACCACCATACACATTTTTCAGGTTTCTAAGACGTTCAGTATACAGCCCGGCAATTCCTGCACGGGTAAGTGTACCAATGTCTCCACCAGAGCCTTTAACCCACATCACTTCTACTTCTTCATTGGTAAGCGGGTCTTTTTCTATGGTTTTGCAGCTGGTGTTACCACCGCCATAATTGGTTATTCTAAGATCTGCGCCAAGGATATTTGAGCGGTATAAAAAAAGAGCGATTTGATCGTCTCCTAATTCTGCAGCCTTTTGTTCATCCCACAAGTAGTCTACGTGGCTAAAAGTTTTTTCCATTCTAATTTATCTAGGTTAAAAGCATCTGTAATCAAAAATAGAGGTAAACTATGAGGAGAGTATCCTGTGCTGTACTGTGCTGCTTAGATTAAATTTAATAAAGTCTGCCCGCTTAGTAATTTTATGAATCAAAAAAATAGAAATAATCGGGATATTCAATTCATTTAAATACTTTTAGGGGCAATCTTGAATAAAACCGCAGCTAAATAATACGCGTACTTATGGCTCAAAGCGTTGAGATCAATATTAATGAAGATTCCAGAATTCCTAAATACAAGCAAATTGTTGATTCGATCATCAATGATATCGCCAGGGGTAAATTGAAAGTGGGAGAAAAAATTCCTTCTATTAATGAATTAAGTGAGGCCGCTTACCTAAGCCGTGATACGGTAGAAAAGGCCTATAAACTACTTAAAGAGCGTCAAATAATTATTTCTGTAAAAGGTAAAGGTTATTACACAGCCAAGACTGAGCTTATTTCCAGAATCAATGTGTTTTTTCTAATCAATAAACCCAGTTCTTACAAAATGATGATTTACAATCATTTTGTAAATGCTATGGGGGTCAATGCACACATCAATCTTTTTATTTATCATTGCGAAGAATCTCTTTTTATCAATGCACTCAAACGAAATATAGGAGCTTATGACTATTATGTGATTATGCCTCATTTTAAAGATGAACAGCTCAATCATATTAGTGCTACTCCAAAAGTATTACAGGCAATTGAGCTCATACCTAAAGATCAGCTGCTTTTAATTGATAATCTTAAGCCAGAAATTAAAGGTGATTATGGCTCCATCTATCAGGATTTTAAAGAAGATATTTACAACGCGCTGAATGAAGGTATTGATAAAATCAGAAAGTACGACCGGCTTATTTTGGTTTACCCATCCCGGAGTATTCACCCGTATCCCCGCCGCATTGTACATGGGTTTAAATACTTTTGTCAGAAGAATAATTTTGATTTTGAGATTCTGGATGAGGTGTATGAGGATATGGAATTTGAAAGTAAAGACGTATATATCATCATTGAAGAAATGGATTTGGTTAATCTGGTGCGCCAGATCAGAGCCCGTAATCTTAAATTGGGGAAAGATATTGGCGTTATTTCCTATAATGAAACACCTTTAAAAGAATTGCTGGGTATCACAGTCATTAGTACCGATTTTAAAGCGATGGGCGAGACCGCGGCCTACATGGTCTTAAAAAATAAAAAGGAGCAGGTTAAAAACGTATTTAAGTATATTGAGCGAAACTCACTTTAAAACTGCTCAACAACCTGGATAACGGAAGAGTTTTCAATACCTCAATGTTTCAAACTTAACCATTTTATAAGCCTTATGATGTGGTGTAAATGCCACAGGTTACAACTATTCTGGAATAAAAAAATCAGTTGAACCAATGTTCAAAAATGGAAGCTTCCTGATCCTGAATGTCGCTTAAAGCAATGCGT
>CAYNMH010000111.1:0-10212 GCA_964398145.1 uncultured Flavimarina sp.
GAAAAGTGAAACTTTTGTCTTTCCACAAATTCCTGAAGGCGATTTTGATATAGTTTTTTAGCATTATCTATTGTTATTGTTATTACTATTGCTATTGTTTATTGGATTTAGAGTTAGTCTCTTAAATAATTCAGTAACCTAACAACCCAATTAACCATTAACACTTAGCCCTTTACGCTTCCCCTTGCCACTAATTCCCCCTTCTCGGGTTAGGGGGCTCGGGGGCTTTATTCCGTTCTTAATGATTTTACCGGGTTGGCAACTGCCGCTTTAATGGCCTGAACGCTTACCGTTACAAATGCGACCAGAGTCGCTGCCAGACCCGCAAGGGCAAACACCCACCAATGTATAGGCGTGCGGTAGCTGAAATTCTGCAACCACTCACTCATAATCCAGTAGGCAAAGGGAGAAGCCAGGACAAAAGCTATACCTACCAGCTTTAAAAAGTCTTTAGAAAGCAGCCCGGTAATCCCCGCCACACTTGCACCTAAAACCTTACGCACTCCTATTTCTTTTGTGCGTTGTTCCGCCATAAATGCGGCAAGGCCAAAAAGTCCCAGACAGGCAATAAAAATGGCTAAAATTGAGAATAAGGTTGCTGTACCTGCAGTGCGCTCTTCGGAAGCATACAACTGGGCTACATACCTATCTACAAAAGCATAATCAAAAGCTGTATTGGGCAAATTCTCATTAAAGGTTTGCTCCAGATCTTTAATCAATTGCGGGAGATTCCGGGTGTTGTACCGTATTAAAAGCGTGCGTATGTTTTCTGGGGCGTCATTGGCTGTATAATACATATACCCGCCGCTGTCTTCTTTGAGTGAATTAAAATTGAAATTCGCAACAACCCCTGTGATGATAGCTTCCCCACCCAGCTCTGTATTTATCGGCTTTCCTATTGCATCTTCAGGAGTTTTATAGTTGAGATAGCTCAGTATTTTTTCATTGATCAGGGTATAGACCAGCGAATCTCCCTGCGGAATGTTTTGAGGTAGTTCAGAGCCTGCGAGAAGCTTCAGCTTTAAGGTCTCCACCACATTGCCCTCAGTACGGCAACTCGCGATTGGCATTCCGGTTTGATCTGTGGTTAACCTGCGTACAGACCTGCCGCTTTCATCAGCTCCGGGAATAGATTGTACGGCCGAAAGCCCTTCCACGTAAGTCTTTTGGTTTAAAGCATTTTTCAGATTTTGAACCTGCTGCTTGTTTTCTGCAGATTTTACAGAAACAGCAACCACACCATCCGGACTATAACCCAGATTTTTATTCCTGATAAAATTCATTTGCTGAACGATCACAGTAACTGCAATGATTAGAATGATAGAAGCCGCAAACTGAAATACCACGAGACCTTTTCGCACAACTTGAGAGGCGGTATGCTTTTTTGTGGATTTATTTAACAGAGAAAGCGGAGAAATTCCGGTCATCGATAGCGCCGGGTAGCTGCCTGCAACCAGGGTCACGATAAGCCAAATTAAACCCAGACCGATTAAAATAGGTGGTTCCAGTAAATCTGTGTAATACAATTCGTTACCCGTAAAATTCTTAAACCAGGGCAATACCAGGAAGGAAACCGCAAATGCCAAAACCACCGATACCAATACTAGAATTGCCGTTTCGACATAAAATAAAGAGAGCATATGCTTCTGGCTTGCACCCAGCACCTTGTTTACTCCGATGCTTTTTTTACGTTTGCGTGAGTTGGCCGTAGCTAAATTCATATAATTAATACAGGCGATGAGCAGTACCAATACAGATAGGAATATCAAACCTCTAATGGTGGTTATACTTCCCAGTTTAGTGGAATATCCATCGCGTATACCTGCTGAATACAGGTGTATTTTAGGGAGTGGTTGCAGAAAAAACTGGGTAAAATATTGTCCTTCTTTTGGCACATACGTATCGATTAATTGTGTTGCCAGGGCTTCAACCTGTGTTGCCTGAACTTTAGGCTCCAGTTGCACATAAGTCTCGTAGCTGGCATTGCTCCAGTACACTCGGGTACCCATCCAGGAGTCGAGGATGTTATAAACCATATCGCAGTCTATAACACTCGTTCTGGGCAAGTCCTCATACACCCCGGAAACCTGAAGCGTATCGCGGTTGTTCACCGTAATGAATTCACCCAGAGCAGATTTAGAACCGAAAAATCGCTCTTTAGTAGCCTGAGACAGTACAACCGAGTTGGGGTTTGCAAATGCGTTTTTAGCGTTTCCTTCTAAAAACTTAAAGTCAAACATCTCAAACACCGTTGAATCTGCGAGGTAAAGCCCATCTTCGGTAAAATTCTTATTGCCAATTTTTAAGGATGCCGTAACTCCAAAGTCATCTTTAATAAGCCGGGTCATTTTTTTAACTTGCGGAATGTCTTTTACCATTGCCGGACCAACAGCATTGGGTATTTCGGCCCAGGTCTCAAAATTGTACTCTTCAGAGGTTTTCATATTCACACGGTAAATAGCTTCAGCGTGTGTGTACATTTTATCAAAACTCAATTCGGTATTTACAAACGAAAAAAGTAAGATGCATACACATAAACCTACCACTAAACCAATGATGTTTAGTGCAGTAAACAAGCGGTTTGCTTTGATATTCCGCCAGGCGATTTTGATATAGTTCTTTAACATTATCTGTTGCGATTATTGGTGTTATTCATTTTCCCTTTGGGGGTCAGAGGCCTATTCCGTTCTTAAGGATTTTATGGGGTTATTCCAGGCAGATTTAAAAGAAACCGCGCTTACTATTGTAGCCGCGAGCCCAAATACTGCAAGTGCAATAAGTGGGAATATCCACAGTTGTATTTCAATACGGTAAGCAAAATTATTCAGCCAGTTTTGGGTTACTGCCCAGGAGAATGGCAGACTTACCGCAAAGCCTGTTGCCACAAAAAACACATACTCGCGCACGGATAATTTCAGAATATGAGCTACCGAAGCCCCCAGCACTTTGCGAATTCCTATTTCTTTGGTTTTACTTACGATTAAAAGCAGTGTGATTCCTATTATTCCTAAAGCGGCGAGCACCAGGGCAAAGCTGTTTAGAATAAAAACCAGTGTTGCAGTTTGGGTGTCCCTGGCGTGCAATTGATTAAAATTATCGTCCAGAAATTCAATTTCCAGCGGAAAAGAACTCCCCAGCTCCTCATATACCTGTCTTATTTTAGCAATGGTGTTTTGAGTCTTAGAATCCTCATAAGCAACAATGCTCATACCTCCCATACGCACCTGGTCTGAAAGCGTGATAAAATAGGGTGCTAGGCGTTCCCGTAACGAAAACGCATGAATATCCTCATAAATGCCGGCGATGGTGAAAGGGATTCCGTAGCTTCCGTCCTCGGTTTGATATTCTGGCTCAGTGATGATCTGTGTACCGATGAGATCGTCAACGGCTATCCCTTTAAGTTTGGCAAAACGTTCTGCAGCAGATCGGTTTATAAGATGTCTTAGGTAGTGATTTTCGGAATTTTGAAAAATTTCTGGAGCCAGTGTCGTTTTAAGGTTATAGGCCAGCACAGCATCATAATCCAGATAAAACTGATGCGCGTCCTCATAAACCGTTTCTTCCCCTTCCAATTTATAGAGCAGATTGTTAAAGGTTTCGGTGCCAAAAGATGAACCGTTACCTACCCGTCTAATTTCGGGCATTGCTTCCAGCTTTTGCTGAAAAACATCCAGATTACCGGGGTCTGTAAAGGTGTATAGGAGACCTTCCCTCGTAAAACCCAAATCCTTTGTTTCGATAAACTGCACCTGCTTATACATAAAATAAGAAACCGAAGACACCCCAATCAAAATGGCAAACTGGCTGATGATTAAATACCTTCTTACCGAAAAGAAACCTAACTGCTTTTCGCCCAGCTTTTCTTTAAAAAGATTCAGGGTTTTTTTAGAGGAAAGCAATAAAGCCGGTGGCGTACTCGCCAGTATTCCCATAATAAGTGCAAAAACGAGAAGCATCCCTAGCATTTCTGGTTCCCGCAAAGGGTTACGCACAAGATCTACCTGCATAAAGGTGTTGAATTCTGGGATCGCGAGATAAAGCAGTATAAAAACCAGGGGCAGGGCACATAGAACCAGAACCAGTGCTTCAGCAAAAAATTGCAGAGCAATCTGCAGATTTGAGGCCCCCAGCACCTTGCGCACACCAATAACTTTAGACTCCCGGGTTTTAAGTGCCAGGGTCAGGTTAGTATAATTAAAAAGAGTGATTAGTAAAATCAGTACTCCAAAGGTACCTATGAGGTATAAATAGGCTGTATTACCTGGAGGTTTGTGTTCGTAGAGTACATGAGAATTTAGGTGAATGTCGGTCACCTTTTGCAAAAAATGTTTTTTGTAGGTTTCATTAGTAGCTAAAGAAGGATCAATTTTAAGAACAGCTTTGTTGAGCCTACTTTCTACCGCGGCAACATCTGCTTCGGAATTCAATTGCACGTACATATAACTGCCCCAGTAATCAATACGCTCCCGGTGTGCAGCAACCTGAAAATCAAAATGGGAATTTTGAGGTACATCTGCAATCACCGCTGCAATACTGAAGGCTTCCCCTCCCAGGCTTACCGGTTCATTGATTAAACGATCGTAATCCTTTGACCCCAGAAGTTTATATGCGGTAGAAGCATTAATCAGCAGGGTATTCCGAGAATTTTTAAAAGTTTGAAAACTTCCGGCAAGTAATTTCCAGCTAAATAGTTCGATAAAACCTTCGGCAGCATTGGTGGTTAAAATGCCATCTTGCTCGAGCTGTAAATTATTGAAAATTAAAAACTCCGGAGTATCTGCAATTCTAAACTGGGTAGCACGGGCAATACCGGGAACCTCTGCAATACCCTTAAGTTGACGCTGTTGCTCAGGACCTGCGGTTCCACTCCAACTACTAAAACCAATTACGGCATAATCCTGTTGCCGCATAGTGCGCCCTACCCGGTAAAGCTCTTCGCTATTTGCATGAAATCTGTCATAACTCTTCTCAAAACGCAGGTAAGCAAACGAAATATAGATTACCAGAAGCCCCAGCACCACTCCCACCAGATTTAAAAAAGTAAAGAAAGGCTTATCGCTTAAGCTCCTCCACGCAATATGTAAACTGTTCCTAATCATAACGCTGGTGTTTTTAATTGATGGTTGTTCTACCTTACAGCTCTAAAGTTTTAGAACCAGGAGGTTTGGTTTTATTCCGTTCTCAGCGATTTTACAGGGTTAGCGATTGCGGCTTTAATGGCCTGAAAACTTACGGTTAGCAGGGCAATCCCTATGACCAAAACTCCTGCCCCGGCAAATAGATACCACGATAGGCTGATGCGATAAGCAAAGCCTTCCAGCCAACTGTGCATCGCAAACCAGGCAATAGGTGACGCGATTACAAAGGCAATACCCACCAACTTGATAAACTCAGCGGAAACCAGATTTACGATGCTGAAGACACTGGCACCAACGATCTTTCGTATTCCTATTTCGCGTTTGCGTTGCAGCATACTGTAAGCCGCCAGTCCTAAAAGTCCCAGACACGAAATAAATATCGCGAGCATCGAGAAATTGAGAAACAGTTTACCAAATTGCCGCTCGGCACGGTATTGCCGGTCAAAAAATTCGTCGAGAAAATAGTAGTCAAAAGGAATTTCGGGCAGGGCACGTTGCCATGAATCTTCTATAAAATTAAGGGTTTGGTTGATAGTTCCGGCAGCAACTTTCACGGTTAGCAATCGGGATTGTTCCGGATCAAATACGAAAGAAAGCGGACCCAGATTCTGTTGCAGAGAGCTGGTGTGGAAATTTTGAGTAACTCCTACTATCTCTCCTTTTCGCCCCCATTGGCTAAACGAAGCCCCCAGAGCATCCTCGGGATTTACAAAACCCAGCATTTGAGTAATGCGCTCATTAACGATCATGGCCGAAACGCTGTCCTGAGCCAGATTACGGTCAAAATTACGCCCAGCAAGCAGTTTGATATCCAGTTGGTCCAGATACCGGTCGTCAATTACATACCGGTCTACCGTTAAGGTTTGATCGTTCCCCTCACTGTTTGATATGGTTGATAATGCCGAATTGTTATCACCTCCGCCACCGGGAACTGACGATGCCCGGCTTACAGATAGAATATTGGGATTTCCGGCAAGCTGTTGTTGCAAAACATCGCGGCCGGCGGCCAATTGAGTATCGAGAATCAGCAGGTGGTCTTTGGCAAAACCTAAATCATAATTCTGCATAAAACGTGTCTGATTGTAAATCACCAGTGTACCTATTATAAGCAGGATGGAAACTGCAAATTGAACCACAACAAGCCCTTTTCTCAAAACCGCACCGTTTCGGGTAGCAGTAAACCCGCCTTTAAGCACCTGAACGGGTTTAAATGAAGACAATACCAGCGCAGGATACACTCCCGCAAGCAAACCTATAAGTACCGCAAGGCCGAAGAGCAGCGCGACGTAATTAAAATTATTAAAGATTCCGGTGGCGATCTCCTTGCCGGCCAAACTATTAAAATAGGGCAAGGCCAAAGCGGCAAGCCCCAGCGCCAATACAAATGCCAAAAGGCTGATCATTAGCGACTCGCTTAAGAACTGAAAGGACAATTGCTGTTTCTGAGCCCCGATTACTTTACGTACGCCTACTTCTTTTGCGCGTTCTACAGAGCGTGCGGTAGTAAGGTTTACAAAATTGATCCCCGCGATGAGCAGAATAAACAAGGCCACAAGACTGAAAACATACACATTGGTGATATGCCCCTGTTTTTTACTGTTTCGTTCAGAATAGAGATACACCTCATCAACCGGCTCCAGATCGTGACTGATATACAATTGCGCAGCCTCCATTTTAGCACCGTCAATCTCTTTTACATAGGCATTGATTTTAGGTACTAAAGCTTTTGCATCGGTGTTTTCGCGAAGCAGCAGATATCCACGAGGTTCGTAATCTGCCCAGGAATCATCAATATCAGGTGAAAAAACCTGAGTGTAACTGGAAATCGAAAGCAACATATCTGCCTTAATCTGGGAGTTTTCGGGCAGCGCAGGCATAATTCCGGTGACCTGGGCGGTGTATTTACCGTTCATAATCTTCAGGGTTTTTCCCATAGGATCCTGATCGCCAAAATACTTCTGCACCGCGCTTTCGCTCAAAACCAGACTCAACGGCGCCCGTAAGGCTTCGTTGGCATTTCCGCGTAAGAGTTCTACGCCAAAAATGTTGAGAAACGTAGAGTCAACAGCCAAAACGTTTTGCTCCCGTACGGTTTCGGTACCTTTCTGCATATTCAGATTGATATCAAAAACACGGGTGGAAGTTTCAATTTCAGGAAACTGGGGACTTATTTTATTAAGAACCGTCCAGTCTATAATCGCGATATTGTACTCGTCAGAAGGTGTTTTGATAGTACTCACCAGCCTGTGAATGCGGTCTTTTTCAGGGTACATCTGGTCGTAGCTCAGTTCAAACGCGACATACAGCAAAATCAGAAACCCGGCAGTCATCCCAATAGCGAGACCGCTGATGTTTAGAAACGAATACCCCTTGTTTTTCCAAAGGTTTCTAAAGGCGATTTTGATATAGTTCTTTAACATTTTCTATTTTGTTATTGCTATTGTTATTCTTTATTGAATTTGGAGTTAGTCTTTTAAATAACTCAGTAACCTAATAACCCAATTAACCATTAACATTTAACCCCTTTCCATTAATTCCCCCTTTGGGGTTTACGGAGCTTTATTCCGTTCTTAATGATTTTACAGGGTTGGCGATTGCAGCTTTAATGGCCTGAAAGCTTACCGTAATCAGGGTTATTGACAGAGCTCCAAATGCTGCAGCTATAAATATCCAGAGTGAAATATCGGTTCGATAGGAGAACTTTTGAACCCATTGCTGCATCAGGTAGAAAGCTACTGGCGATGCAACAAGAATGGCTATGACGACCAGCATTACAAAATCCTTAGAAAGTAGCAACCACAGGTTAGCTACCGAAGCACCCAAAACTTTGCGCACGCCGATTTCTTTAGTGCGTTGCTCTGCCACAAATGACGCCAGACCAAACAGCCCCAGACAACTTATGAGAATAGCAAGTACTGTAAATACTTTTGCCAGACTGGCAATGCGCTCTTCCTCGTCAAATTTTTTAGCATATTCCTGATCCACAAAATCGTAGGAAAATGGAGAGTTGGGAAAATTACGGGTAAATACCTCTTCAATTTGTGACAGATTTTCAGCGGCACTTTGATTGGGATTTAAACGCAAATTCCAATAGCTGGCATTGCCATAACGATCAAACACATAAATAGCCTGCTTCACCGGTGCATAAGGTGACTGCACCACCGCGTCCTCAATCACTCCTACAACTTTCAACGAGGTCGCGTCGGCCCCACTTCCCTGCTTAATAATTTTACCCACAGGATCTTGCAGACCCATATATTTTACGGCAGCTTCGTTAAGCAGGACAGCACTGGAGTCTGTCGCAAATTCCCTTGAAAAACTCCGCCCTTTAACAAGTTTCAGCCCTAATGTTTCAACATACTCATAAGACACTTCGGTATAAGCGAGATCTTCCTGAAAACCTTCGGGTTTACCTTCCCAGGTATAACCTCCCATGTTTGACCACACCGCTGTTGTGGGACTGCTGGAGGTTGCCATTTCGGTCACTGCACCCGAAGCTTTGAGCTGCTGGCGCAGCAAATCGTCTTTACCTACAAACTCAAAACTCATTACAGGAATTTGAATCAATCCTTCGGTTTGATAACCTACGGGCCTGTTTTTGCCGAATTCAATCTGAGACATCACAATCAGGGTTCCAATGATTAGGGCTATTGATACACTAAACTGGGTCACCACCAAAACCTTTCGCGGAAGCGCAGCCATTTTACCGGTTTTAAAGGTTCCCTTCAATACTTTTATAGGTCTGAAGGCTGATAAGTAGAGTGCAGGATAACTGCCTGAAATCAATGCAGTAAGTGTGATAAAAACTAAGGCCGTCACCCAAAAAACAGGACTTGACCATGGAAAATCTATCGCTTTATTGGCCAGATGGTTAAACGCATTTAAGAATAGTAATACCAAACCCATTGCAAGAGCGAAAGCAAAGAACACGACTAAGAGGGATTCTACAAGAAACTGCCTGACGAGTTGATTTTTTGTCGAACCTATGGTTTTGCGTATGCCTACCTCCATCGCGCGTTTTTCAGAGCGTGCGGTGCTCAGGTTCATAAAGTTGATGCAGGCCAGCAGTAATACGAAAGTCCCAATGATGCCAAAAAGCCATACGTTTTCTATTCGGCCTCCACTAGGCACTCCATTTTTAAACCGGGAATGCAGATGCCATTTTTCCATTGGCCAAAGAAATAACTTCGGCTCAAATTGCGCCTCGTTTGCATCTTTGTCATGCTTTATGTTTGCAATAGCCTGAGAAACACGTGTTAAATCAGCATGCTCTTTTAACTGTACAAAAAGCTGAAAGGAGTTATTTCCCCACTGGTCTGCTGCGTTTTTTAACCAAGGTGCTGTGGTTATATAATGTTTCCACGGCAGAAAAAAGTTAATGGAATGAAAGGAGTTGTTTTTAGGAATATCTTCATAAACTGCGGTGACCATCATATCATCCCGATCGTTTACATTGATGATTTTACCCAAAGCTTTTTCAGTGCCAAAAAGCGCTTTGGCACAGGACTGTGAGATCATCACGGCATTTTGTTCCTTTAATGGATTTTGTTCGCCTTGGGTGATCTGCAAATCCAACATTTGAGGGGCCTCTTCCTGGATGCTTATGCCGGTTTGACCGATTACTTTATCACCTACCCGTAAGGTCATGGGTTGCTCCCAAGAAGCCATCACAATACGCTCAAAATTATCGGCATATTCTTGCCTCAGTACAAACTCAAGCGGTCTGGGAATAGCCGTTCCTGTACCGGTCTCCCCATTGTAGGTTTGGGTTTGGTACACCTGAGCAATGCGATCCCTATTTTTATAATAGTCGTTAAAATTAAGCTCATCTGCGACCCAAAGACCTATCATAAGCGTTACTGCCATTCCCAGTGCTAAACCTAA
This sequence comes from uncultured Flavimarina sp., assembly GCA_964398145.1. Lineage (GTDB taxonomy): Bacteria > Bacteroidota > Bacteroidia > Flavobacteriales > Flavobacteriaceae > Leeuwenhoekiella. The sequence continues at coordinate 10,023 of CAYNMH010000111.1, forward strand.
GATGTTGATAGCCGAATAACCCTTGTCCTTGAGTACGTTTCGCCAGGCGATTTTGATATAGTTTTTAAGCATAGCTGGTAGGATGTTGGGAGTGATTAAGTCCCGGTTTTTGATTGATTGTTTCGGCTGCTGCCAATTGATGAATGAATCCCCGTTAGGAAATCTTAAACCTCTAAGGTCTTGCTTTTAT
>CAYNMH010000112.1:0-6328 GCA_964398145.1 uncultured Flavimarina sp.
AGCGCTGGGTACAGGATATGCAGGAGGTTTTAGATCGCCTGCCGCAATGGAATAGCAGCGGATTTCTAAAAGACAAAATGAATCTCGATCAGGTAGGAGCTTTTGGGCATTCAGTTGGTGGGGGAGCGGCAGGGCTTCTTAGCCTTGAAGATGAGCGAATCAAAGCAGGAGCCAATCTAGACGGCATTCAATGGGGAGCCAAAATAGACACCCTGTTTCAAAAGCCTTTTTTGTACGTTTCGGCAGACTGGCCTGCGGAGCACGAGGATCTGAACGCACACATCTATCACAAAAAAAGCACCGACTATTTTTATGAAGCCAAACTGTTGAATTCCGGGCATCCTAATTTTATGGACATTCCGTTTATGGTTCCTGTTTCGACTTTGGCGGGTACCGGTAGTATTGATGCCGAAGAAGGGATCCTTATCGTAAGCGATCTGGTCACCGCCTTTTTTGACCGGCATCTTAAAAACGAACCAAAAGCAAATCCGGATTCTTTTTCAACATCGGGCCAGCTGGAATTGAGAGTTTTTAAAGGAGATTCTATTCGCGGACAGAAATATTCTTTTGGTACCTAAATAGAGGCAACGAAAATACGGTTTACCGTCCTACTCGTATTTACGACTGGTTTAGTTTCAAATACATTACAAACTTGCGTCTCCAAATAGGATCTTCAGGTGTTTAATTTTTTCTACTTTAAAAACGTCTCAGGATTGCGTATCTTAGGGCGGCGCTATGAAAACCGCTTAAATTTGCCCTTTATGCGGCTTTCGAATTTCTGCAAACTCTATAGAGGATTGCTTTTGGTATTCAGGCGTTATCCTAAACCTCGATTAAAACCAGCACATTATGCCACAGTACACCTTAACAATTAACAATCAGGAGCATCAGGTTGATGTTGCCGCAGATACACCCATTCTTTGGGTGCTGCGGGATCACTTAAAACTGGTAGGAACCAAATACGGCTGCGGAATTGGCCAGTGTGGTGCCTGTACCATTCACGTAAACGGAAGTGCGGTGCGCTCCTGTTCTTTACCGGTGAGTGCCGTAGCGAGTGGCTCTATGCAGCTTACTACCATTGAAGGACTTTCGGAAAATGCAGACCATCCCGTACAGCAGGCCTGGCTTGAGGTCGATGTGCCCCAGTGCGGATATTGCCAGGCAGGACAGATTATGAGTGCCGCGGCTTTGCTGAAAAGTAATCCCAATCCTGATGAGGACGAGATCAAAACGGCTATGAATGGCAACCTCTGCCGCTGCGGTACCTATACTCGAATTAATAAAGCAATCGCTCTGGCAGCACAAAAACTATAAGGACTATGGCACTCATTAAAACCACATACAATCGCAGATCTTTTCTAAAAATCTCGGCGGCGGGAGGTGCAGGCCTTATGGTGCAGTTCAGCTGGTTTCGGGGTCTGGCTCAGGATAATCGTCCGGCAGAAGAAGCCTTTGATCTCAACGCTTATATACGTATGAACACAGACGGTACGGTGACTATTTTTTCACCCAATCCCGAGATTGGTCAGAACGTAAAAACCTCGATGCCGCTTATTGTGGCTGAAGAGCTTGATGTCGCCTGGGATCAGGTGCACGTAGAGCAGGCGCCTTTAAATACCGATAAATATCAGGGACAGATCGCCGGCGGGAGTCAGTCTATACGTCGCGGCTGGGATGGTCTTCGTATGGCAGGAGCCACAGGAAGATATCTGTTTCTGGCTGCTGCAGCTAAAAAATGGGATGTGCCTATAGAAGACCTGATCACGGAAGATGGCCAGGTAAAACACCTGCCTACCAATCAGTTTGTGGCCTATCCCGATTTGATACAGGAAGCCCTGATGATCCCGGTACCGGAAGAAGTAAAACTGAAAGATCCGGCCGATTTTAAACTGATCGGCACTCCGGTTAAAAATGTGGACGGTAAGGCAATTGTTACCGGGAAGCCGCTTTTTGGTCTGGACTATATGCGTGACGATGCGCTTATTGCAATGCCTATACACGCACCGGCTTTCGGTCAAAAACTCAAATCTTTTGATGCCGCGGCGGCTAAGGCGATGCCGGGTATTCACGATGTATTTACTATCAATACCACACTGGAGAAACCCCAATGGTCTGATGTCAACGCGTTTAATGAACTCGTAGTCGTGGTAGGGGACAGCACCTGGCAGGTGATGCAGGCTAAAAAAGCTGTTGAAGTCACCTGGGAAACTGCTGTGGATCTGGAAGATACCGCAGGCCATCGAGACAAACTCGAGCAGATTTTTAACAGGGGTCAGGGAGAGGAAAAACGTAAAGACGGGGACCCTGATGATGCTTTCGCGAAAGCAGATCAGGTTATTGAGCGCAGTTATTACGGTTCATTTCTGGCACACAATACCATGGAGCCGATGAACTTTTTTGCCGATGTAAGAGCAAAAAAGGCTGAATTGATCGGCCCCATTCAAACCCCGGAATCCCTTCGTAAATCAGCTTCGGCATTATTGAATATTCCTGAAGAAAATATCACTGTTGATATGACGCGTATGGGCGGTGGTTTCGGCCGTCGTCTGTATGGAAACTTTGGGCTGGAAGCTGCTGCCATTTCGCAGAAACTAGGCAAACCGGTAAAACTGGTTTATAGCCGTGAAGACGATATGACCCAGGGAACCTATCGCCCTTCTTATATGCTGAAATACCGTGCAGCTCTGGATGCTGATAAAAATCTGACTGCTTTTGAAGTGCGTGGTTCCGGAATTCCGGAGAGTCCGGTTTTTGAAAACCGCTATCCTGCGGGTACGGTCGCCAACTATAAAGCAGGAAATTTTGGTGTGGAAACGGCGATTTCCACCGGAGCCTGGCGTGCGCCCCGTTCTAATTTTACCGCAGGTGCTGAGCAATCCTTTTTAGATGAGGTAGCTGAAGCTGCGGGCAAAGATCCTATAGACTTTCGACTGGAGCTTTTTAATAAAGCAATCAACGATCCCGTGGGGAAACGCAACGACTATGATGCAGAACGCTACGCCGGAGTATTAAAACTGGTTCGTGAAAAAAGCAAGTGGGGCAGCGATATAGAAGGAGTTTACCGGGGTGTTTCAGCCTATTACTGCCACAATTCGTATGTAGCTCAGGTGATCGATCTGGTTAAAGATGAAAATGGCAATCCCGTGATTAAAAAAGTATGGGCGGCTGTTGACTGCGGAATCGTAGTCAACAAAGAAGGTGCACTCAACCAGATAGAAGGTGGAATTGTGGACGGGCTGGGTCACGCCCTGTACAGTCAGCTTACTTTTGAAAAAGGAAAGGCGATGCAGCAGAACTTCAACCGCTATCGTCTTATTAAGAATACAGAGGCACCATTAGAGATTGAAGTGTTTTTTGTAGAAAACGGTATAGCGCCTACCGGCTTGGGTGAACCCGGTTTACCTCCGGTAGCGGGAGCTTTTGCTAATGCCCTCTATCAAGCAACCGGTAAGCGGTATTACCGCCAGCCGTATATGATTCTGGAGCAGGAAGAAAAAGTAATGGGTTAGAGCTTAATTTAAATTTTTATATAACAACGAAAAGCTATCCTTTTGCGAGGATAGCTTTTTCAGTTTTTAGAAAACAAGTACAAATTTTCTAAAACTTATAGTTTAAGCTCAATCTGAAATTGCGGCCCGGCTCACTTTGCCAGTATACATACGAGCCATAATCGGCGCCGCTGTAGAGGTATTCATTTAATAAGTTGTTGAGGTTAAGCGCTACGCGGAAGCGGTTATTTTCCCAGGAAAGCGCACCGTCCATCCTAAAATAATCAGGTAGATCGGTTTCTCCGTCTGCACCCCAGGCCCATGTAGAACGGTCAACCAGGTATTGATAACCCAGCGATACACCAAAACCTTCAAGAGCAGCTTCCTGAAAATCATAGTTAAACCAGCCGTTAGTAATGTGTTTCGAGAAACCTACTACCTTGTTTCCGTCTGCATCTTCTACATTGGTATAGGCATAATTGAGTACCACACCAAGACCTTTTAAAAGTTCCCCTCGTAAATCAAATTCAACACCCCGGGAGGTGATGTCGCTGTCAATTTGAACGGAGAAATTAGGATCAGGTCCGGGAACTAGAATTTTATCTTTGGTGATGTTGAAGTATCCTGCGGTAGCATTCCATTTGCCATTACCAAACTCGTATTTAATACCCCCTTCAACGTCTTCAGCAGTCACGGGATCAAAAGCATCACCTGCGGCACTGGCTCCCTGAGTAGGTAAAAAAGACTGATCGTACATCGCGTACGCAGACAGGTTAGGGAGAATGGAATAGGAAGCAGCTACCCTTGGGGTAAACACCTTATCGCTTGAAGTAGAACCATACGAGTTGGTGCGCATTTCGGTATATCGTCCGGCAAGAGTAAGTCTTAAATCGTCATTGAAAAAACCCAGTTCATCCTGAACATAATAAGCAAGGTACTCACTGCTGATGAAACCTGCAGTGCGTTGCGTTAAAGGTAAAGAGCGGTCAAATACGGGGACCACTGCAAGCGGCTGTGGGTTGTAGATGTTGAAGGGATTATCTTCGGTATCGATATTAATAGCCTGAGACCAGTCTGCGATGTATTCATTTTTTCCGAAGTCGAGTCCTCCCAGGATTTTATGACTTACCGCACCGGTTTGTGCGGTTCCGTTTACAAAAACCTGTCCCAGTTTTTTTTCTTCTTTGGCATCCCAAATACTTACCTGACGGATCAGGTCTCCATTTTCCTGAACGCCAAACTGACTATCAAGCCAGAGACTTGAACCGCTGTGACCGTAATTGAGATAGGCAAGCTGGGCATTAACGCTCCAGTTAACATCCAGTTGATGTTCAAAATTGACCAACCCGTAATGCTCTTTCATAATTGCCGGACCCAGTTTGGGGTCAGACAGGGTAAAATCGCGGTCTAAACTTGCATATTCGCTGGGTGCAAAAACATAGGCAGAACCAATAAGGCGGGTTTTATAGTACTGGTAGGTATATTGAGCCGTAACCGAAGTTTTATCATCAATCAGATATTTTACTGAAGGAGCCAGGGTATAGCGGTTTTGTTCCTCAAATGCGCGGTGGGCTTCCTGAGTGGTCCCGGCAGCTACAAAGCGGTATTGCAGTTTGTTGTCGTCGGTAAGTTTACCCTCCAGATCAAGAGTGGCGCGCAGGGTGTTATAACTGCCGGTCATCAGCCCAACTTCGCCGCGGGAAACTCCTGTAGGTTTTTTGGTTACTACATTATAGAGTCCGCCGGGTTCCCCGCTTGAAAGCATAAAGGCAGAAGGACCTTTTACGACCTCAATGCGTTCTACCAGTGCCATATCTTCGGCAAGAGGGCCCCAGGTAGAAAGTACATTTTGCCCATTTCTAAAAGGAGGGATACGGAAACCGCGCATATTGATGCGGGCAAAATTTCCCCAGTGTTCAATCATTTGAGCACCACTTACGTTACGGGTAATATTTTCCATCATACTGATGGATTGCTGATCCTGAATAATGCCGCCGGTGATTACCTGTATATTTTGAGGAGTCTCAATTAACTCCTGCTGCAGGCGTAAAGAGGCAGAAGGATTGCGCTCTACATATTCAACTTTACCGGCTCCTGAGATGACTACATCGTCCAAGGCGCTAACATCCTCCCGAAGCTTAACGTTTAAAGTCATCGCTCCGTCAATTTGCAGAGGTTGTGAAGTAAACGTTTTGTAACCCATTTCTGAGACGATGAGGACGTAGTTGCCTGTAGTTATATTTACAAGTTTGTAAACGCCCTGCTCGTTAGACGAGGTTCCATAATTGGTGTTTTTGAGATAAATACTGGCATTGGGTAATGGTTTTCCGTTTTGATCTACAACCGTCCCTGATATTGAATTTTCCTGCTGTGCATAATTGCAAAAACTCCATAAGGCGATTGCCAAAAGTGTAGTTAGTTGTTTAAGTCGCATCTTTAATTAGATTAATTATAAATTACAGTGCGAATGTAGTAAAAGCTTTTATTTAGAATAAATAAAAATAAAACTATTTACCTTTAAATTTATAAAACACACACAGGCAAGGACTTAAAAATAAGCTCCCCCCTTGCTCTGGCTATTGAATTGTGCCGTATTTTTAGTATTGAATTTTAAAATGTTTCTTTATGGCTTCAATTAACCCATATATTCATTTTGATGGAACTGCCGAGGAGGCATTTGAATTCTACAAGTCTATTTTTGGAGGGGACTTTGCGATGGTAATGCGCTTTAAAGACGTACCTGCAAATCCTGATTATCCAATCAGTGATGCCGATGGCAACCGCATTATGCACATCGCATTACCCATAGGTAAACACGATATCCTGATGGCCAGTGATAT
>CAYNMH010000112.1:6428-9971 GCA_964398145.1 uncultured Flavimarina sp.
TTATGCACATCGCATTACCCATAGGTAAACACGATATCCTGATGGCCAGTGATATACATCCCGCATTGGGGCCTTTAAATCTTCGGGAAAATCGAAGTAAAATTTCGATTAGTGCCGAAACTCTTGAGGAGGCCGAAAAATTATTTAAGGGTCTATCTGAAGCGGGTGAGGTGGAAGTTCCTTTTGCTGAAAGCTTCTGGGGCTCTCATTTTGGGATGTTTCGGGATAAATATGGGATCGAGTGGATGATTGATTACGATCCGAAGTATAGGGGCGAGGGATGATAACCGGTAAACCTTTTTTTAAGAGTGAAATATTCTTTTGCTTGTGAGGTATGATATTGCGCAAGGGTATTTCTAACTGTTTACCCCGCGAAACAATTCCCTATATTCATTGGGACAGGCAGCGTGGTAACATGAGATTAGTTTTTTTTGTTGCTCCTGCGCGATTGTATCGCGCAGAGGTGATTCTAGCTTTTTAAAAAAGATATAATCGTGCGGCAACAGGGGAGAGTAAGGCTCTATCAAGTCAGCGCTGCGAATTATTTATATTAATTTGAAAACTGGATATTACAAAGCCTATCTTTAATAACTAAATTAGTCACTAAATGCTTTTCTAAAAAGTTATACAGTTCATCTTTAAAAAATACTGAATTCCATACTTTTGGGAGGTAAATAATATCGTTTTCTGAGTATTTTTGAGGTAAGACAATTTTTTCAAAACTTAAATAAGTAAACTTCTTTAAAATTATCAAATACTCTTCGAGTGAGTTTATTTTGAAGTATTCTATTGGTTTTCCAGTTAGAAAGTCTGGCAAGAATATTATAGATTTTTTAAAAACTATATCCTCTAAATTAATCGCTGGAAGAACTAAGAAGTAATAAGGTTGTAATTCATTCTTAATAACTATCCTTCTCAAAAAAAAGTCGTTTTTTTTAATACCATAATTAATAAGACTATCAAGAAAAAAATCACTTATAATAAAACATAACCCTTTGGTATATGGCGAAAACCTCATAATGTCTGTTAATAGTGCGTTCTCGAATAATTCTCCTTTTATTTCAGAAAAGTTTTCACAACCCATATTATAAAGTCGGTCAAGATCTTTGTGGAATCTTTTGTTAATTCTAACTTGTTTGGTTTCCTTAGTAGTTCCTATTATTTTAGGATCAATAGATGTATCTATTCTCGTATACATAAACATTAAATTAATTTAAATGTAACTTCTATTTGAAAAAAGTCATTCAAATTCAAACTAGTTTTTAAAGAATTACAAAATGTTTGTCCTAAATACGCGATGCAATCGCGCAGCAATGAGTGGTTTTTCCTATATATGTAGTACTTAGCCTAAGGTGATTCTAACTGCTTACCACGCGATACAATCGCGCGGAAACATGAGATTAGTTTTTTTATGTTGCTCCTGCGCGATTGTATCGCGCAGAGGTTATTCTAGCTTTTTATAAAATAATATAATCGTGCGGCAACGAGGGGTAATTCTAACTGCTTACCACGCGATACCATTCCCTATATTCATGGGGACAGGCAGCGCGGTAACATGAGATTAGTTTTTTATGTTGCTCCTGCGCGATTGTATCGCGCAGAGTTGATTCAAGCTTCTTATATATAATATAATCCTGCGGCAACAGGGTCAGCTTCGCCAATCAAGATAAATTTCTTTTCGGTAACGAGGTGTGACGATTTTAATCTCTTTTTCATTGCGGTTTTGCAGGGTAATCGTTAATCCCTTTTTATAGAAGGTTTCCTCTTCTTTTTTATAGATGACCTGCTCTCCATTATCACACCTCTCATATTCTCTTTTGGAGATTATTTTACCGGTTGACAGATTGAAATCATCTGTATCCCAATAATGGCAGAGTCTGAAATAGTGATGTGTAAACCCTATTAATTCAAAGCGGTTATTTTGAAAGCGGTATTTATCGGTGTATGACCATTTCCACGAACTGCCGCCGAAAAAGTGAATTTGTAAAATACCGTTCTCTAAGCTTATTCCCGCAAAGGGGTCTCCCATCATTCCACCATATTTGCTTGGTAAAACGGCACTGCGTGACTTGTGCCATTCACGCCATTCCCCTGAGTGTTTTTTATAGATTATGAGTTCCCGAAGCGTTCCATCTTCGGTTTGTTCACCGGTGTCGTAAACCACAACTTTTTCGGCAATACCATCACTGTCCAGATCGCCGGATAGCTCTTCAAGAATATGAACCTCCTGTACATTTACTGTACCTTGACCGAGTAAACACAATGGGATTAGGGTAAACAGCAGTCCCAGTAGTAGTTTTATGCGATCTCGATAAGCGGAATTCATGGACATGGTTCTTTTTAGTTTACGAAATGAGTTTCTGGATCTTTAATTTACATATGATACAATCGCACGGGAACTAGTGTAGCAACTTGTGCTTTATGATTTGTTAGTCTATTTTTCTGCGCGATTGTATCGCGCAGATTGTATTCTAGCTTCTTATTAATTGATATAATCGCGTGGCAATTAGGGTTCCTAATTAAAATCGCTAACATCACCACCAAATTCTTCATATATGGCATGAAGATCATATGCTATTTGTGTAAATAGTTCTGAAAAAATATAAACTTCACATTCATCGATTGATGATTTATCTTCAAGCTCATCTATTCCTTGCTGCAAGCCGTCTGTAAGATCAACAAAGTTTTCTTTTGCTAATACGAATAAGGTTCTAAGCTCATCTACAGTCATACTAAAACCTATATTATGAGCTATTTTATTTCGATACTTATTAATCTCGTAAAGTACATCGCCTTGTCCCTTAGTTATATGATTCATCCCAATATTCAACTCTATTAAGCGGAAATGATTCAGTTTTTCGGCAAATTTCAAAAGTTTGGGGTGGTTTATTTCAATTAATTTGACTAATAAAAACTCAATCATTAAATGACCTAAAAGAAATTGAGAAATAAAGCTTGAAGGGTCAACCGCAGCTAAATAAAGGTCCTCAAAGGATTTTATTGTTTTGTTCATTTGATATTTGCTTAATGTTTGATAGCATTGGGTCAGCGTAATTCTAACTGCTTAGCACGCGATGCAATCGCGTCGCAACGATTGATATTTTAGAAAGTATTATCTAATAATTGGGTTTATATATTTGCACATTATCCCTTATTCGAGCTAAATTCTCGTGTATAAAATCGTAGATTTTAAACCATTCCATCGCAATATTTAATGAATATCGATCTATAAGTATATTTCTTAAATCATCTTTTGGAACATTTATTTCACAATGATAAAACGCCATTTAACCTTCCTTAATGTCTGCTCTAATTTCCAAAAAAGCAATGAAATATCCTAAATAGAAGACAAAAGTGCTTCCTTCACTTTCTGACATCAACAATGCAACCTTGACGTCAATATTAAAGTGCTCACCCATTAATTCCCTGTTATAATCAATTTTTGAAATATCAGTCGCAAGTCCGTAATTTATATTGTTTGAAATTTCATCAACTAAAAAAGTATACTTCTCTGCAAGTGGCGGTTGTTTTATTAAGTAATAC
>CAYNMH010000113.1:0-9786 GCA_964398145.1 uncultured Flavimarina sp.
AGCACCCCACAAACCCGGTAAATACGGTTACGTCTTACTTTTTCCGGACTTCGTTGCCCTTTCGGTTTGTTTGATTTCACAAACAAAAACAGCGACATATAGGCCAGTGCGAGTAGAAATACCGCCGCAGCGATATAGTGAAACAGCGAGCGCCAACCTTCTTTCGACTCGTCAAAATAGGTCACCGCATACGGCATATCGAGATCACAGCACATGGTAGCCAGGTTGCTGGTGGGGAAAAACGCCACACAAAGCGCCGCCACCCCGGCGATGTTCGAAACCCAAAAATCTACCCGCTCCTCGCCGCTGTAAACGATCAGGAAGGTGCCAATAAGCCCCATACTGCCCGTAAACAGGGTTGAAGCCCGTGTAAAATAATAATGACTTATGGACTCCAGCGGTGCGTTGAGGTCAAAAAACGTGAGTGAAATACCCAGCAGCAGTACCGGCAAAAGCATTCCCAGCGTACCTACAATTTTGCGGAGGGTTTTGGCTTTTTGCAGCCAGATTCCGTGGTCTTCGGGATTGTTGGGGTTCGATTTTTTGGTTTTCGACATAAAATGTTGGTTTCGGTCTTTCTAAAATTAACCCGTAAACCTTATTGGAACAAGTGCAGAAGGCATTCGTTGTAAATAAATTTTTAATGCTGACATAGGTTTAGGAATATCAGAACTTTCGGCTCTGCCTTTAAAAGTAAGAGCTGAATCACTTTTCAAAGTCGGTTTTCAGTGGCTTTCTTTATCTTTAACTCGATAAGCGTTCCACAGAATTGTCAAAAACAAGCCTGAATGAAAAAAATCTATCTACTGATTTTCGCAGCCTGTGCTGCCTGCAATACCCAACCCGATCAAAATCAAAAAACTCCGGAAGCCGAAATGAAAGCCGCGAAGCAAACCTATACAACCCCGCAACTCAATCTTGATCAGGCCAATAATCTGGCACAGTTGCCGCTGGCCTGCGTCAATCAGGAGTATCCCAATAAACTGAGTCAGACGCTGGGTGAAGCCGGGGATTTAAAGGAGCCTTCGGTTTTGCATCCTGCATTTTACGGCTGTTTTGACTGGCATAGTGCGGTTCACGGGCATTGGAGTATGGTCTATCTTTTAAAGACCTTTCCCGATTTGGCAGAAGCCGAAACCTTAAAAACCTATTTGAAAGGACACCTTACTAAAGAAAATATAGAGGCGGAAGTGGCCTATTTTAATGGCGAACACAACAAATCCTATGAGCGCACCTACGGCTGGGCGTGGTTGCTGAAACTGACGGAAGAATTACACACCTGGGATGACCCGATGGCTCGCGAACTGGAGCAAAATTTGCAACCGCTAACCCAATTGCTGGTGGAGCGTTATGAGGAATTTTTACCAAAACTGAATTATCCCATTCGTGTGGGGGAGCATCCCAACACGGCGTTCGGACTTTCGTTTGCCTATGAATATGCCGAAACGGTAAAGGACACTAGCTTTCAAAATCTGATCGCAGCCCGTGCGAAAGATTTTTACAATACAGACGAAAACTGCCCGATGAGCTGGGAACCGGGCGGGACTGATTTTCTTTCGCCCTGCCTCGAAGAACTCAACATTATGCGCCTGGTATTACCCGAAGCCGAATTTCTGGACTGGGCCGATCAGTTTTTACCCCAATTGAAAAATACCGATTATGAGTTGGCCGTGGGCGAGGTTTCAGACCGTACCGACGGTAAACTGGTGCATCTCGACGGTGTCAACTTTAGCCGGGCGTGGAATCTCTATGCGCTGGCCAAACAATATCCGCAATACGCACACCTCAAGCAAATGGCAGACAAACATCTGAATTATTCGCTGCCCAATGTGGTGGGTGATGATTATGAGGGCGGACACTGGCTGGGTAGTTTTGCGCTGTACGCCTTAAAAACCGCTCACCGTTAATGCGCAATCCGTTTAAAAATATAGGTCCGGGCGCCCTGATCGCTGCGGCATTCATCGGCCCCGGGACGGTAACCGTGTGTACGCTGGCGGGCGTGCAATTTGGCTATGGCCTGCTCTGGGCGATGACCTTGTCTATTGTGGCGACGGTGATTTTGCAGGAAACCGCAGCGCGCATTGGTCTGGTTTCGGGGAAGGGACTTTCGCAGGTTTTACGCGAACAATTACCGGACGGCATACTTCGAAAATTGATTCTCGGTCTTGTGCTCGCTGCCATTGTGGTGGGAAATGCGGCGTACGAGGGCGGAAACATCAGCGGAGGTGTTCTGGGTTTGCAGGCATTAGGAAACGACGGGATAATCGACTTAAAGGGTTTTCAGCTCAACGCATACAGCCTGCTCATCGGCGCTGTTGCCTTTGTGTTGCTGTACATCGGCAATTATAAAGTGCTTGAAAACGTATTTTTGGTGCTGGTGATTTTAATGAGCCTTTCGTTTGTGATCACGGCAATTCTGACGGGGCCCGATCTTTTCGATCTCCTGAAAAATGCTTTTATCCCGGGTTTTCCGGAAGGCAGTCTCCTGATGATCATCGCTTTGGTAGGTACCACAGTAGTGCCCTACAATCTGTTTTTACACGCTTCCCTCGTTAATCAGAAATGGAAGGATAAGCGTGAGTTACCTGCAGCCCGAAAGGACACGATTATCGCTGTGGTTTTGGGCGGAATCGTCTCGATGTGCGTCATCATTGCCGCTGCTGCGATGAATGGAAGCACTGTTGATGGCGCGGCAGGTCTGGCACAAAGTCTCGAACCGCTTTACGGGGAGGCGGCCCGCTATTGCATCGGTTTGGGGTTGTTTGCAGCAGGGATCACATCGGCGATTACCGCACCGCTGGCGGGAGCCTATGTTGCTCAAGGATGTTTGAATTTTTCCGGCGGACTGCAATCTCGAAAATTCCGGGCAGTGTGGATGCTTATTTTGCTAACGGGAGTAGTTCTGGCCACGCTGGGCTTAAAACCCATTGCGATCATTCAGTTTGCACAAATCGCAAACGGGATTTTGCTTCCTGTCATCGCAGGCATCCTGATCTGGCTGGCCAACCGGGCGAATTTGCTCGGGTCTCATAAAAATTCCACTTTAAAAAATGCGATCAGTCTGGTTATTTTAATCATAACTCTTATTTTGGGCGGCAAGGTAATCTTAACTGTTATCGGTAGCTTATGAAGGCATTTTCCATAGACATCAATTGCGATCTGGGCGAGGGCGTAGGCAATGAAGCAGCCCTGATGCCGCTTATCAGTTCGTGTAACCTCGCCTGTGGCGGTCACGCCGGTGATGCGCAGACCATCAGGCAGGTGGTTGAGCTGGCGAAAAAACATGGGGTTGGAGTAGGGGCGCATCCTTCCTTTCCCGATAAAGAACATTTTGGACGCAAGAAACTGGAAATGCCCTTTGCAAGCCTCAGCGCATCGCTTCAGACACAAATAGAAACGGTTGCCGAAGCCTGCCGTGATGCAGACCTGCCTTTGCACCACATCAAGATGCACGGTGAGTTATACAATCTGTGTGCGGGTGATGCAGTTTATGCCGAAGCCATCACCGCGTTTCTGGAAACTCACTATCCTAAAATACCGGTTTATATGCCTTACAATTCAGAGATGGCGCGTGCAGCTTCGGGTCGTTTGAAGTTGTTCTATGAGGCCTTTGCAGATCGCAATTATGAGGCAGATGGCAGCCTGGTTTCACGGACTCAAAACAATGCCCTGATCACCGATAAATACCAACTCGCAGCACACGTAATTCGTATGGTAAAAGCGGGCGAAATTCAAGCGGTTTCGGGTGCTGTTTTTAAGCTAAAAGCAGACACGATTTGCGTTCACGGCGATACCGAAAATGCGGTGGAATTATTGAATTTTTTACACCAAAAATTAACCGAAGCATCCATTCAAATCAAGCCTTTATGATTCCCCAAAAACCGAAGATATCCAGACTGGGAGAGCGGGCAGTTTTGCTGCAATGGGACTTCGCCATCACCCCCGAAAACTTAAATTGGCTGCTTTCGGTAAAGGATTTTTTACTTCAAAATGAAATTGAATCAAAAGTTAAAGTAATTAATACATACAATTCATTATTAATTACTTATGTATACAGTATAGATTCTGTTTATGATGATTTAAAGCGTCTCCAGGCGATGGATTTTTCGTCTATACCCGCTACCGATCTGCAGTGCAAAACTTACCAATTGCCGGTGTGCTATGATGCGGAATTTGGTCTTGATTTGGAAGAACTTTCGACTACAAATAAACTTAAAATTTCCGAAATCATCGAGCTGCATACCCGGCCGATTTATACCGTGTATTTTATGGGTTTTTTGCCCGGCTTTTTATACCTGGGCGGAATGGATGAACGGCTCCGTATTTCCCGTAAAAAATCTCCGCGTCCTTCGGTTGTAAAAGGGGCTGTAGGCATAGCCGAAAATCAAACCGGAATCTACCCGAATTCGAGTCCCGCAGGATGGCAACTAATCGGGAATTGTCCGGTGGAATTGTTCAATCCGAAACTGGAAATTCCGTGTCCGTTTCAGGCCGGGGATCGCATTCAGTTTTATGCGGTTTCCAAAGCTGAACATCAGAAACTGCAAGAGCAAATAGAATCCGGAAGCTTTCAATTGAAAACGGAAAAACGATGAGTGAAGTCGAAGTTTTAAAACCCGGTTTGTACACCAGCATTCAGGATTTGGGAAGAATGCAAAGCGCGGTTTATGGGGTGCCACGCAGCGGGGTGATGGATAGCCTTGCCGCCCGAAAGGCCAATTTATTGCTTAACAATCCACCCGACGCGGCGGTACTCGAAATCACCATGACCGGTCCGCAACTGCGTTTTCATGCCGATGCGCAGATCGCGATATGCGGGGCGACCTTTGAACTTAAACTCAATGACAGGCCTCTGGAAGGCTCAAAAGTGTATAGTTGTGTAACGGGCGATGTTTTGACATTTGGCGGCTTAAAATTCGGTTTTAGAGCCTATCTGGCTATAAACGGGGGTTTTCAGTCACCAGAAATCCTGCACAGCCGCAGTCAATACGCCGGGATTACCTCAAAAGCCCGAATCGAAAAAGGGGATCGTTTGCCATTTATTGCTGCAACCAAAGAGAAAAACTCCGGCGCACGGGTACAGTTCCCCGAAACCGGAATTTATAAAAACAGCATTGAGGCCTTTCCGGGACCGGAATGGGAGTTGCTGGAAGCTTCGGTACGGGAACAGTTGACGAATGCGAGTTTTACGATTCTACCCACTTCAAACCGTATGGCCATTGGTTTTAAAGAATTTTTAATCAATGATTTAAAGGGCATCACCACCGGCCCCGTAATTCCCGGAACCGTACAGCTTACACCCGGCGGAAACCTGATCGCCCTGATGCGGGATTGCCAAATAACCGGCGGTTATCCACGCGTATTGCAATTAAGCGAACTCGGGATCTGTGCTTTGGCGCAAAAACGGCCGGGGGAAGGGATTCAATTCAGCTTAGCCTTAGAGTAACTGATGGAATGAAGTTTTGGAAGAATAATTATATCTTAAGGTTCAGCAAAGAATGTTATGAGCGTACAGACAGATTTAAAATGGATTCACGAAGAGCTTGATAAGGTAAACGATCCTATGTTTATCGAAATCTTAAAGAATATGCTGAAATACAATAAAAAAGTATCGTCCCAGCGTATTAGTATCGAAGAATACAATAAGGAACTAGATACCTCTATTGCGCAGATAAAAAGCGGCGAAACCTACACGCATGAACAAATGCGAGAACGCATCAAGGAGATTGCCAGGTAAGGAAAGAATATCTATGGGTAATGCGATTGGGTAAACTCGTTTCCTGTACTTTAAGCCATAAACGGTCGCGGAAAGAGATTTGGTTACGATTTGAGTCTAAATAATTAAAGCTTTTTGTAATGTGAGTTTTTATGCTATGCTTCAAATGTTTCAAGTTTGAATTTCTCTCTTAATTTTATATCAATATCAATTACTAGATTATTTATATATGAGTTAATAATGGAAAGTTGATTGTATTTAAATGACAATTTTTCTCCGACTATGTTTTTGAACACGGGAAATTCGTCAGCCAATTCTTGTGATATAACACCGCGATTGTGAACAATTAGATTTCTTTGTTTAGTCAACATTGAGAAGTCTTTTTCGTCATTACTATTTTCAAATAATTTTACTCCCAATTTATCGTGAAAATACTTCTTAATATCTTCAATATTCCCATAGAAAAGTTGTTTAATTTTTTTATCCATCATTGCTATTTTTAATTCCTCTAAAGTTTCGAATGAAAGTATAAAATCATAGTTTTCTTTTTCTTTTGAAGATTTTAATATACGGGGTTCTTTTAAAACAACCTCTTCTAAAATATCTTTAAAATAACATAGTGTATTATCAACCATTCTACAGTAAGCCATTTGTCCAAAATATAATTCATAACTATTTGGATCGAAAATAGAATCAGAATCTTCAGAGTTTAGAAACGCTTCCAATTTATCGGAAACATTGTTTTTATTGATTCCATCGAAGCTTTCTAAGAGTTGCTTTTTAAGTGAATCTTTATCTTTATGCTCGGCAAAAAGAATAAATAATAGCATAAGTTCTAGGTTACCAACTTCGTTTACAAAAGTCTTATAGGAAGCTGTATTTTTTAGAAGAACTTTTGATCCAAATTTGTTTACTATAATATCCGGATGCTGTTTTTTCATAAGAATGACTTTTACTTTTTTTATTATTAATGTTCATCGCGGTATTCAATTTTATAAACTTTAACAAGCATTAATTTTTTGTTATAGAAGCTAAAATGATACTATTACTTCTGACGTTCAATTTTCTTGAAACGCTTTAACCACCTCCCGTGTAAGATCCCAAACATCAAATCCCTGACGACCATAATCAAGGCCGCGTCGTACGATCACCAGGTCCCGGGATGGCACCACAACCACATACTGCCCGCGGTTGCCCCGTGCGGAGTAGGCATCTTTAGGCACATCATCGCGGGAGTCATCTACCAGCCACCACTGCCCACCGTATAGCGAATTGACCTGCCCCGCAGCAGTGGTAGGTGTACGTACAAAATCAATCCACTTTTGAGAGAGCAGGCGTTTGCCGTTCCATATTCCGTTTTGCTCGTAAAGCAAACCAAAACGCGCCAGATCGCGCGCAGAGGCATACACCTGACTGCTCAATATAAAATCGCCAAACCGGTCTGTTCCTACCAGGGTATTCCGCATTCCGATTTGGTCAAACAGAGCTTTACGGGGAAATTCGAGATAGGTAGTGGTATCGCCCAGCGCATTTTTCATCGCCAAAACAGCCAATAGGGTATCGTAGTTTTCATAATCCCAATAGGTCCCGGGATTGCGAATGAGTCCGCGGTCGCGTGCGCCGTTTGCCGAACTCGCGCCCGCCCAATAGGCCAGCCCGGAGCCCGTGGCATATTCCATCCCGCGGCTGTCCACCGTGTAGAGTCCGCTAGACATATTCAGCACATTCCGTAAGGTGATCGCATCCCGTGGATCGTTAGCAGTACTGCGTTCTTTCGGTAGCCATTCAATACCTAAGGGCGCGTCGAGCTCCATTTTGCCGGCCTCAACCAGCATACCGATCAGGGTCACGGCAATACTTTTAGCAACAGACCAGGTGCGTGTTTTGGTATGTAGATCAAAACCTTCGGCATAGCGCTCGTGAATGATTTGACCTTTATGCAGCACAAGCAGACTGAGGGTGACCTGCTCCTCACTTTCTCTGTCAAAAGACCAGTCTGAGGCTTCCTGCAGTCGTTTTTGATTAATGTATTTGGGTAGTTTTTGTTTTTTGACCAAATCCCCGTCAGGCCAGGGAATCCCGGCCGCATCTCCCGAAAGGGACGCAAGCTGTTGCTCGGGAAGTTATTCGATGATTTCAAAAGTTTGATTGGGCGCAAGAATCACACAACCAATGCCTGCCCGGTACGCGGCCCGCATAATCGAAGTGCTGTCGCTGGCCGAGATGGTCACGGTTTTGTTTTCGTAATCAATGACATAATCCCCACCCGCAGCTGTGCCCACAGGCTCTTTTAAATAGGCCAATTCCTGATCGTAAACCTGCTCCAGCGTTCGGTTTGAAGTGAAAAGTCCGTTGCAGGTAAGAATCGCCTGCACACCGTGCTGAATGAGTTTTCGGCTTGAAAGCGCATAATCATAAGTTTCGGTCTGTTGTGCGCTTGCGGAAAGCATAGTTAACAACATCAGGCTAAAGAGGGCAAGGCTTTTTTTCATGGTTTTCAGGTGTAAGATCGTATTTGTAAAGGAAAACCAATTTAGTGATTTAAACGGAAGTTAACAGGGATACAGAATAAGATGACTTGTATTTCCATAATCTCATTTTTAGATAATATTCAGAAAATCATCCATTTATACCGTTTTCGTATTCCAAAGCTTTAAACCTTTGCCTAAAGGCTTTTTATTTTTAGTTTTGCGGCTTGATTTTAAAATACCCGGGTTTTTAATTTTGGGTTTCCAATAAGAGGTGTTTTCCGAAGAAGATATCTCAGCCAAATTAGACTATGAAGCAGTATCTCCAGTTTTTTGATTTTTCACAAAAAGTAAATTATAAAACCGAAATTCTTTCCGGTCTTACCGTGGCAATTGCTTTGGTTCCGGAGGCGGTGGCGTTTGCTTTGATTGCCGGTTTATCGCCGCTTACCGGTTTGTATGCCGCTTTTATGATGGGCTTAATCACTTCGATTTTTGGCGGAAGACCGGGTATGATTTCCGGGGCAACCGGAGCTGTGGCCGTAGTGATTGTTGCCCTGGCGGCAGATTATGGCGTGGAGTACGTCTTTGCCTGTGTGGTTCTTGCTGGTCTTATTCAGGCAGCTGCGGGAATTTTAAAACTGGGAAAACTGATGCGACTGGTGCCCTTACCGGTGGTTTACGGCTTTGTAAACGGTCTTGCGATTATCATTTTCACCTCACAACTGGTGCAATTTCAGGATGCTTCGGGCAACTGGCTTACCGGAGAGGCGCTTTACAAAATGCTGGGTCTGGTCGTATTAACGATGCTGATTATTTATACTTTGCCTAAAGTGACCAAAGCTTTTCCGGCCTCGCTGGCGGCTATTCTCGTGATTTTTGGGATTGTGGTTTTCTTTGAAATTGACACCAACACCGTTGGCGATATCGCTTCAATAGAAGGTGGTTTTCCGCCCTTTCATATTCCCGATGTTCCCTTTAGCTGGGAAACCTTGAAAATTATTGCTCCGTACTCCGCTATTGTAGCCGCCGTGGGGCTTATTGAAAGTTTACTGACGCTGGAATTGATTGACGAAATCACCGAAACCCGTGGTCGTACCAATAAGGAAGCCGCTGCTCAGGGACTTGCCAATGTACTTTCCGGATTTTTCTCGGGGATGGGAGGCTGCGCGATGATCGGGCAAAGCATGATCAATATCTCAAACGGTGCCCGCGCCCGCTTATCGGGGATTATTGCCGCTATTGTATTGCTGCTTTTTGTGATGTTTGGCGCTCCGCTTATTGAGCGTCTGCCGATGGCGGCGCTTACCGGTCTGATGATTATGGTTTCAATAGGTACTTTTGAATGGGTGAGTTTTAGAATCATCAATAAATACCCGAAATCAGACATTCTGGTTGGTATTTTGGTTGCTGTGGTGACCGTGTTTCTGCACAATCTGGCGCTTGCCGTACTGGTAGGAGTGATTATCGCCGCACTGGTATTTGCCTGGGATAGTGCCAAACGCATACGCGCCCGTAAACGCATTGACGAAAACGGAATGAAGCACTACGAGATCTACGGACCTTTATTTTTTGCTTCGGTAAAGATGTTTAATGAAAAGT
>CAYNMH010000114.1:0-9673 GCA_964398145.1 uncultured Flavimarina sp.
AAATAACACGCTATTAGTTTGAAAATTAACTAATTATTTAGTAATATAGACGTAATACTAACTTAAACATAAGGAAATGGGAAATCAATCTAAAGATCAGGAGAAGTCAACACAAAAAGGGGGTAACGATCAAAAACCTAAAAAAGATAAACCGAAAGGTGGAGTGACGATCAATCCAAAAAAAAGAGGTTAAAAATAAAGGGCCGGCAAAAAATGTCGGCCCTTCTAATTTAAATAAACTTCCTCTTTCTATCTTGGGTCAAGTATCATATCTATGCGCTTGTTTAAATCCTGCAGGTGATAACGGCTCAGCGCATCGCCGGTTCGGCTTGCAGCGCTGGCGGTTAATCGTTGTAGCGTATTCAATTCAGCACGTGAAATAGCGCGAATATCAGACTGACTCACATTGACATCGGTTGCATTGCGCCCCTCCTGCTCGTTAGTCAGTAAATACTCTAATCGATCTACATAAGCACGCTGCAAATTACGTCTGTATGTATCAATCGTTGCGCCCCGTCTCAATTCACTAAAAATCCCGTTGCGCAAATCATCCATCATTGCTGTAAGAGTATAGGCCTCATTACCGTTAAGTGTTTCATTTTCTATCATACGGGCCATTCTGCCAAAATCAAGAACATTACTTAAGGTACGAGCCTGAGTACTGCGAATGCGTTCTACCATTCCATCATGTTCAATTCTACCTAAGATATCGGTATCAATCATCCATTCTGGTGTTTCAAATAGTTCGGCATTCAAGAATTCTAGGCTCTCTTTTTGACGTTCTTTAGGTACTGGTATAAATACCGGACCTTCCTGATCGTAGGTTTTAGTATATTGATAAACCCCACCAATGTTGTTGCTAACATGACCCATATAGCGGTTGTACTGGCCTAAAACCTGACCGTATAATGTACCCAGATCTTCATAATTTTTACCATCTTCAGCAGTCCAGGTAACGAGGTTAGGTACTATACGCTTAAGATTTTCAATCCCGTAAGTACTGGCTTTAACAGCATCGTCGCCCAAATCTTCTGTTTGTGAACTGGGGTCTACAACTTCTCGCTGTTGTGCGCCAAAACGATACATAGGATCGCCGGCATGTTCCAAAATCCATTCGTCCAGAATTGGCTTTTCCTCTTTTCCTTCCTTGTCCAAAATAGGTTTATATCCCCATTTAATGGCATATTTATCGTAAATACCAATATTAGGCATCATAGACACGCCTTCATCACCGGGCTGTGCGATGTAATTGAAACGCGCATAATCCATAATAGAAGGAGCGGTACCGTATTTTGCAGTGAAACTTTTAGAACGTAAAGAATCTACCGGGTAAGCCACACTGCTTCCCATATTGTGCGGTAAACCAAGGGTATGACCCACCTCGTGAGAAGAAACAAAGCGAATGAGACGGCCCATAATCTCATCTTTAAAGGCCACACCCCTTGCGTCTGGATTGATCGCTGCAGTTTGTACAAAATACCAGTTGCGCAATAAGGTCATTACGTTGTGATACCAGTTGATATCAGATTCTAAAATCTCACCACTACGCGGATCACTTACGTGTGGCCCGTTGGCATTTGGGATCGGAGATGCTAAATAACGTACTACCGAGTAGCGTACATCTTCAGGAGACCACTCCGGGTCTTCTTCTTTAGACGGAGGATCTTTCGCAATTATTGCATTCTTAAATCCGGCTGCTTCAAAGGCTACCTGCCAGTCTTCGATACCCTGCTTGATGTAAGGCACCCACTTTTCAGGCGTTGCGCGGTCTACATAATAAACGATTTGCTTTTTGGGCTCTACAAGTTCACCAGCTTTGAATTTCTCCATATCTTCCGGTTTTACCTCGAGCCTCCAACGATCCAGGTAACGTATCGTTTTGCTTTCCTGGGCGTCCAGACCATAGTCTACCTGCCCGCGGGCAAACCAGCCTACGCGCTCGTCAAAATAGCGGCGCTCCATCGGTTTTTTAGGCAACAATACCATACTGGCATTCATTTCTACCGAAATTGATCCTACGCTTTCGTTACTAGGCGGATTTTTAGAATTATACGTTTTTACGTGACGCGCCTCTATGTTTAAGGGGTAACTTTTCAGACTTTCGATATAGCTTCGATCTTTATCAACTGAAGAAACCTTGTATTCTTCACGATAATAACCCGGTAAACCTAATGATTGTACATCACTGCTGTACAAATCATTAACCTGAATGACCGTTTTAGTAGAATCTTTGCTTATCGCTTTCACATCAAACGAAAAGAGTACGGGTTCAAAATTCGAGTTGGTTACCGCTTCGTGAATAGGAAGTGAATCAGCAGCGTAGATCTGATGGGAAACGACCCTAAGCAATACTTTTTTATCACGCTTTTCCCAGCGTAAAACTTCAGTATTGGCCTTACCGCCGCCAAAACCAAGACCACTCGCTGTTTTAGCAATGCGGCTCACCATCAGCATTTCCCGGTTGAACAGACTATCGGGAATTTCGTAGAAATAATCGTCATCTACTTTATGAACAGTAAATAAACCCGCATCTGAAACTGCATCTTTGGTTATGACCTTGTCATAAGGTTTCAGACCATTTTTGGATTTTTCCTTTTCACTGGTGGCCGCAGAGGCCCCATCTTTTTTGCCTTGTTTAGTTGATGCACAGGAGATCACAGTCATGATCGAAAATGCAAATGCAAGGATTGGGTAAAATTTTTGCTTCATACTTATTTTTTAGAAAGCCCCAATTTAAAACACCTGTAAAAAAAACTCTGTTAAGAAAGTCTTAACAGAGTTTGTTAAAATTTTAAAAATCTTCAGCAATTTGACCTATTGTGAGTTTTCACTGCAGAAAAACCCTCTAAATACCAAAATTTATTGATTATTTTTCAAGATTTGCTTCTTCTAAAATCTGTAAATCTTCCTTGTCTAATTGCAATTTTAAGGCTTCATCAAAAGATTCCAAATGGGATTCTTTAGTTGCGCTCACTATAGGTGCCGTAATTCCGGGTTGTGCTATCGTCCAGGCAACGGAAACTCCGGCCTGAGAAACTTGGTGCTTTTCAGCGGTGTGTTGAAGTGCTTTTAGAATAGCATTACCCCGCTCATCAAAATACTTTTTTAAAAAGCGCTCCCGTTCTTTCCCGGCAGCATCTTCGGCATTATCATACTTACCAGTTAAAAAGCCGCTGGCCAGAGTAAAGTAGCTGTTAACGGTAAGTTTATGTTCTATACAAAAATCCCTATAAGCACCTTCAAAAGCCGAGCGTTCGAGTAAGTTATATTCGGGTTGTATAAATTTATATTGAGGCAGGCCTTCTTCTTTTGAAAGCCGAAGAGCGTCACGCAATACCGCAAGCGGAAAATTAGAAGCTCCTATTTCCCGTATTTTTCCAACATTTATAGCATTTAAATAAGCTGAAAGTGTCTCCTGTTGTGGGGTGCTGTCGTCGTATTTATGACTGTAATAAACATCTATATAATCCGTTTGCAGCCGTTTAAGACTAAGGTCTAGCTGTTCCTGAATGTAGCCCGCTGAAAGATCAGGGCTGCCTTTACCCATAGGGCTACCTACTTTGGTAGCGATAATTACCTTATCTCTATTGTTACGTTCGTGCATCCACTGCCCCAGAACGGTTTCACTTTCTCCCCCACTGTTGCCCTCTGCCCAGTAGGAATAAACGTTTGCAGAATCTATAAAATTAAGTCCTCTTTCCATCAATGCGTCGAGAAGGCGAAAAGAAGTTTTTTTATCGGCCGTCCAGCCAAAAACGTTTCCGCCAAAGACTAATGGAGGCATTTTAAAGGAAGGTGTATTATGTGTTGTATTCATCTTATTTCTATTTTGGTTGTAATTAAAATTACAAAAGCTTGGCGCTGGCACTTTTTAGCCTACGCTAAAGTTGTGTTAAGTCTGTAGGAAAAAAGCTCTCATTTCTGAAATAACGTAACTTAGAATCTCTAAAACTAGCCTTATGAAAAAATTACTTCGTGCCCTGCTCGCAGGCTATGGTGCTAAAAAAATTGGAGGTGGTCGATGCGGTTGTATTGGCACCATTGTGGTCTTTTTAATATTATACTGGCTGCTGGGGTTTGTATTTGACGTTTTATAAAACTATAAATTATGAATGATCTGTTACTTAAAAACAGTCGACTGGTTGTACTTCTTGGTGTTGTATTAATATTATTGCTCATCCCATTGGTTGCCATGCAGTTTAGTAATGAGGTAAACTGGAGTAATTTTGATTTTGCAGTAATGGCAGGGCTCCTTTTAGGAACTGCGATGGTGTGTGAATTGATTTTGCGAAAGGTAAAAACCTTTAAGAATCGGTTGCTGGTTTGCGGAATTGCTCTGATAGCCTTTTTGGTATTATGGGCCGAACTTGCTGTAGGAATCTTTGGCAGTCCACTGGCCGGAAGCTAAAATGTAAAGTAAAATAAAAGACCCTGAAGCGGTGACATTCAGGGTCTTTTATTTTACTCTGCGGCTATAACGGTATCGTGTCGCTTGTGTACCCGCACCCGTACCGATTTACTGATAGGGGTTTGACTTCTTTCAGCAAAATGATTATACGGGACTAAAACATTGGTTTCCGGGAAATATGCCGCGACATTACCCTGAGGAATTTCATAGGGAATCATCAGAAACTTATGCGCCGTGCGTATCTTTCCATCGTATTCACTGGTAATATCTACCACATCCAGCTTATGGAGTCCCCAGTGTTCCATATCCTTTTCGTTCATAAATAAAACCCGTCGTTCGTTATACACCCCCCGGTAGCGGTCGTCCAGGCCGTAAATAGTCGTGTTAAACTGATCATGCGAGCGTATGGTCATCAACATAAACTCATCTGCCGCAAGCTTGTGTTCGGGTAATTTATTAACAGTGATCTGGGCTTTACCCTGAGGCAACATACTAAAATCCAGATTGCGTACATTATTAGGCAGATAATACCCATGCCCTTCAGAGCGCGTACTGGTGTTTTCAAAACCTTTGGCCACCTTATCAATATACGCGCGTATCAAATCATAATCCCGGCTCCAGGCTTTCCAGTTTACAGAATGGTCTCCACCAAAATACGCATCGGCCATTTCTGCGATGATCTGTGGCTCGCTGCGCACCTGATCTGAGGCCGGTTTGAGAATACCTTTAGACTGACTTATTTTACCCATACTATTTTCAACCGTAAAATAGCGTTTTGTACCGTCTGCTTCATCTTTTTCAGAACGGCCTAAAGTGGGAAGAATCAGGGCTGTCTTACCGGTTACTAAATGGGTACGGTTGAGCTTGGTACTAATCTGCACAGTAAGTTCACACTTTTGCAATGCCTCTGCGGTATATTGAGTATCTGAAGCAGCCATCAGAAAATTTCCTCCCAGGCACATAAACACTTTGGTTTTACCCTCGTGCATAGCTTCCATCGATTCAACCACATCTACCCCACGTTTTGTAGGCGGGTTAAAATTCAGATGTTCTTTAATGCGTGCATTCATCTCTTCGTCCACAAAATGCTGAATGCCCACACTGCGATCTCCCTGTACATTGCTGTGACCACGCACCGGGCAGGTACCGGCACCGGGTTTGCCTAATGCCCCTTTCAGCAAAAGCAGGTTTACAAATTCGCGAATATTTTCAACCCCATTTTTATGCTGCGTAAGACCCATAGCCCAACACACAATGATACGGCTCGAATTGCGCAACATCGCTACTGCTTTGTTTACATCAGACTCTTTTACACCCGCCCTTCTCAATAAATCTCCTTCGTCGTAGCGGGCCAAATCTTCCAGAAAAGCATCGTATCCGGCCGTGTATTTTTCAATAAACTCATGGTCAAAAACCTTACGGTCAATCGTATCAAGGGTAGCCAATTTTTTCAGAATCAGTTTCATCAAGGGAATATCCTGATTGATGTTTACAGGCAAATGCAAATCTGCCATTTGGACCCCGCTGCCTACCACTCCACTTACGTGTTGAGGATTTTTAAAATTCACCAATCCCGATTCCTCAAGTGGATTGATGCTGATGATTTTTCCGCCATTGTTTTTGCATTTTTCTAAGGCAGACATCATTCGTGGATGGTTAGTTCCGGGATTTTGACCCGCGATGATAATGACTTCGGCCTCATATAAATCCTCAAGCACTGTAGAACCTTTTCCTATTCCTAAAGTCTCTCCCAATGCAACCCCGCTAGATTCATGGCACATGTTAGAACAGTCGGGCATATTGTTAGTACCCAGTGCGCGTGCAAACATCCCATAGGTAAAAGCTGCCTCGTTGCTGGAGCGTCCTGAAGTATAGAAAATCGCTTCATTGGGATGTTCCATCTTGTGAAGATGTTTGGCAATTAATCCATAGGCTTCCTGCCACGTGATGGGCTCGTAGTGAAGGCTACCCGGGCGCAGTACCAGGGGCTCTACCAAACGTCCAAACTTATTCAACTCATAGTCTGACAATTGCGAAAGTTCTTCAACCGTCCATTTTGAAAATAGCTGAGATCCTACGTGATCTGTGGTGGCCTCATCTGCCAGGGCTTTGGCTCCATTTTCACAATATTCGGCTACAGGTGATCGCTCTTCAGGATCGGGCCAGGCACAACT
This sequence comes from uncultured Flavimarina sp., assembly GCA_964398145.1. Taxonomy (GTDB): domain Bacteria; phylum Bacteroidota; class Bacteroidia; order Flavobacteriales; family Flavobacteriaceae; genus Leeuwenhoekiella. The sequence goes on from CAYNMH010000114.1 coordinate 6,583, forward strand.
GGGACAGTCGAAACCATCTTTTTGATTCATTTTAAGCAAAGCACCCATAGACCGCAACACGCCCATTTCCTTAAATCCGTGTTTCAGAGCTTCTTTTACGCCGAGCATTCCGGCGGCATCGGTTACCCGTTTCCCCAATTTAATATTGGTAAATTCTTCGGCACCGGTGATTGAAACATTACGTTTAAAAGAGACTGACATAAAAAGTATTTTAATAAAAAAGAGGCTGTAAACCTGTATAAGCCTATAAATTTCTGTTGAAGTTACCATAAGTTTATAGGGAGGTGTATTAATAAAACTTTAAAATCCTTTTGGGAGCCCAAAATAGCCGTTGAATTCACTAAAAAGCTGTTAATCTCTCTATCAATCTCAGGAAAGACACCACACAATTCGTTATATTCGCTAAGACATAACGCTCCATTTATGATTGCAGTTACTGAAGCATTCGATTTAATCAGAAAAAATTCCAGTGTTTTACCGGTCGAGGAAATATCTCTGGAAATGGCTTTGGGTTACTTCTTAGCTGATGATTTACAGGCGCCTATTTCCCTGCCTTCCTTTCGGCAGTCGGCGATGGATGGGTATGCCTTTAGACATTCTGATGCCGTCACACTCCGGGTAAAAGGTCAGGTTCAGGCGGGAGCAACGGAACTTCCGCAGCTTGAGGAAGGTGAAGCCATTCGTATTTTTACCGGTGCTCCGGTACCGGAAGCAGCAGATACGGTTGTTATTCAGGAGCACACCAAACGGGAAGGTGATGTATTACATTTAGAAAAAATCCCTTCAAAAAACGCCAATATCCGCCCGGTTGGTGAACAAATTAGGGCTGGTGATACCGTGTTAACCCGGGGTCATTACCTTAATGAAGCTTCCATCGGCTTTCTTGCAGGTCTCGGTTTTACCCATCTTAAGGTGTACCGAAAACCCAAAGTGACCATTTTGACCACCGGTAATGAACTTCAGGAACGTGGGGCTCCTTTAAAACCGCATCATATTTATGAAAGCAACGGGATCATGTTGGAAAATGCCCTGAAGCGATTGGGCATTGTAAAGGTTGAAAAAATCAAAGTAGCTGACACGCTAGCAGCTACTGTTGCGGCAGTAAAGCAGGCTCTTCAGGCATCTGATGTGCTGTTGCTTTCCGGCGGAATATCGGTGGGAGATTATGATTTTGTGCAGGAAGCTTTGGTACAAAATGGCGTAACCGAGCATTTTTATAAAATCAATCAAAAGCCAGGAAAACCTTTATGGTTTGGGACCAAAGAAGCACATTCGGTATTTGGTTTACCCGGTAACCCTGCCTCCAGTCTTACCTGCTTCTACGCCTATGTGTTGCCGCATTTACGCCAGCGTATGGGTAGCCTCAAGCCGTTTTTAGAAGAACGCGAAGCGCTTGTGAAACAGCATATTTCTAATCCCTTCGGTAAAACCTTGTTTTTAAAAGCCGGAGTAACTCAAAATAGTATAAAACCTTTTACAGGTCAGGCGAGTTCTATGTTGAATACCTATGCGGTAAGCAACGCGCTTCTGATTGTTCCAGCAGACAAAAGTGAGGTACATCCTGGAGAAACGGTCACGTATCTTGATCTTAATTTTTGAACAATGGCACAGGTAAAAAGCAGGATATGGATTGAAGAGGAAGGAGCCGTTTTTTTGGGCTTTGGTAGGGTTGCACTACTCAAAAAGGTTGCAGAAACTCAATCAATAAGCGCCGCGGCTAAAGCTCTAAAGATGTCTTATAAGAAAGCGTGGAAACTCATAAACGCCATGAATCAATGCGCTGCCCAGCCAGTTGTGATAACTAATACGGGTGGAAAAGACGGGGGCGGTAGCTTTGTAACCGTTTTTGGTCACCAAAAAATCAGAGAATTTGAAGAACTGAACACAGCTTGCGAAGCTTTTTTAAACCAAAAATTTATTGAGTTGCAGGAAAACCAAACTTTATCATGATCGCGAAACCTTCCATACCGGCCTATATTCTTTGCGGTGGTAAAAGCAGCCGGATGCAGCGTGAAAAAGGTTTAGTATTACTTCATAATAAAGCTTTTATTCACCACATAATTAACTGTTTAGAATCTATAACAGACTCTATTTTTCTGGTGACGTCAAATACCGATTACAAACAGTTCAATTTGCCTTTGGTGGGCGATGTATATCCCGAAAGAGGTCCGCTGGGTGGTATTCATGCGGCATTAAAACATACTTCAGCCGGACGCATTTTAATATTGAGTTGCGACATTCCTTTAATAACTAAAGAAATACTAAAGCAACTGATTCTTAAGTCTGAAATGGATAAAAAATCAATTTACTTTACCGTCACTGAAGATAAATGGCATCCTTTGATAGGTATTTATTCTAAAAATTTATTAGAGGATCTGGATCGAACTTTGAAGGAAAACCGTCTTAAAGTGATTGATTTTATCAAATCACAAACTTACAGGGAGGTGAATGTGGCAGATGCAGCTGCGTTAACCAATATCAACACACCGCAAGATCTTGTAGAATTGGAAAAACATCTTTGAAATGGAATTAACACTGAAATATTTTGGGCAGCTGGTCGATGTGATGGGCAATCCCGAGGAAACCCGAAGCGTTACGGCTCAAACCTCCGATGAATTATTACATCAATTGAAAACGCAATATGCTATAGGTCATATCCCGTTTCAGTTGGCTATCAATCAAAAACTGATCGATGGGGAAGAAAATATTAAACTAAGTGAGGGCGATGTAGTTGCTCTGCTTCCACCTTATGCCGGCGGATGATATGAACACACGCTACGACCGTCAACTTATTTTACCCCAGGCGGGAAGAAAAGGTCAGCAACAATTGGTCGACGCACGGGTGCTGGTCATTGGAGCCGGTGGTCTGGGCTGTGCACTCCTGCCCTATCTGGTAGCCTCGGGGGTGGGCACTATTGGGATTATAGATGGTGATCGCATAGAAGAAAGCAATGTGCACCGGCAGGTTTTGTACACGCCGCAGGACGTGGGGCAACTTAAAACTGAGGTAGCAAAAAACTGTTTGAAAAAACAAAATCCGGAATGCAACATCGTCACAATTCCTGAATTTTTAAGCGGAATGAACGCTATT
>CAYNMH010000115.1:0-9638 GCA_964398145.1 uncultured Flavimarina sp.
GGAACGCCAATGATACCGCGAATACTGTCATGAGCCGGCTTCAGGTAAATCAAATCAACATTGTACCAAAAAAACGGGGTTTCTACCATAGAAAGAAAAATCTGATCTGCGGTAAGTCCCTCGTATTCATCACTCCGGCTCAGTTTACGCAGCAACAGGCTTGAAAAGGTGTTGACCGGCATCATACGCCCGCTGTCATCCTGAATGACCAGTTTTCCAAACTTCGCTGCTTCTGCAGCCGGAACTTTATTAGCCATCAGGACCGAGTCAATTTGCGTTTTGGTAGGCAGCTGGTGTGCGGTTTCCTCTTCAGCAAGTGTTGCGGTTCCCGGTATAAAATCCTGAGGCTGTTCTTCAACAACTTTGGTATTTCCGTTTTCTACAATAACTTTTTGCTCCTGAGCCTGCAGGGTTGCGCCCACAGCAAACAGAATAGCAAGAACGCTTAGTTTGGCTTTTTTGGCTTTTACCTTGTCTAAAAGTCTTTTTAAATCTCCAAAACGACTGCCTTTATCAAATAGAATAATCATCAGCCCCAGATACAATAAAAAATACCCGATATAAGTCACCCAGGTCCCTACCGCATCGTGATTTACCGAAAGTACGGTTCCCAACTCGTCCGGATCAAAACTCGCCTGAAAAAAGCGATAGCCTTTGTGATCTAAAACGTGGTTCATATAAATTTCGTAGTCAAACTGCTCTTCGGGCCCGTCAATGACGGTGATTTCGCTTTCATAAGAGGAATAGGCATTGGTAGTCCCGGGATAACGCTCGGCTATAAAGTCATTCAGCTTGATGGCAAAAGGCAATTCTACCGCCTTGCTTCCATAAGCTAAGTGAAATTTGAGGTCCCCGACTTCAACATCGGTCATAGGGTTGTTATAGCCTTTTCCGCCCAGCAAACCTACAGTTTCCTCTTCTTCGGCTGTTTTAATGGTCACAAAAAGCGCGTCCTGCTGGTTCTTTTGCTTCGGAAACGCTTCTACAATTCCGTTTTTACCTTTCATAACCGGCTCAGGAAATACAAACTGCATTCCGGCAACCTGATATAGAGCCCGGAGCTTCAATTCCTGTACACTGTCTTTAAGTACTTCAAAATCTTCCTGAGTGGCCATGACCCGCGTAGACCCTGCAAACGGAGTCTGTATTGTATAATTCTCACCGTCATATCCAATATTAATGGCGCCCTCAGTGGGATTATTTAAAGCAAATAGCACATTGTGGATGCTGCTTACCTGCCCCTCCTCCAGATAATGCTCATGCCGCGTCCCATCACCGGCTTCCACAATTTTGAGTTGCGCGATTCCGCCAGGATCTTCAATAAGACCTTCTTCGGCCCCGTCAATAAATTTGGAAAAGGAAAGAGTTACCGGTTTCCCGTCAAAATCGGTTTCCCAGTCAAAGCTGTTATCCAGGCGAGGAGATAAATTGAGACGCATCGGTTCCAGTTTACGACGCATCGGTTCTCCATTGCGATCTCCGTCTATAAATACCTGCAGATAGGTTTTTTCGCTTAAAAAAGTATTTTGGGTCTCCCCTTCCCGAATGGGCATAATCCCTTCATAACCCATATAACGCGTCCAGGCGGCACCAAAAATAATCAGAATAAATGCCAGGTGAAATACAAGCGTGGACCATTTTTCTTTACGCAAAAGCTTGAAACGCCAGATATTTCCTATAAAATTTACGATAAAGAACAGGTGGATGAGTTCAAACCACCAGGCTTCATAGATCACTTCTCGGGTATAGGGTGTGGGGGAAGTTTCCTGGCCGGCATCCAGAATGGTTCCTGTAGCCATCGCTACAGCATAAACAATAAATAAAACGGCCATTAAACGGGTGGAGAACAGAAAATCTGCGATGCGTTTTTGCATGATACGGATTGCAATTTTTTAACGCCGCGAAGTTACGAAACAAAAGCCCATTAATAAAGCTTTAACGCCTCGTATTCCCGGGTCTTTTTGATGATTTTACGTACTTTTGAGGCGTGATAAAGCTCGCTATTATAGGTACCGGTAATGTCGCCTTTCATCTGGCGCAGGCTTTTTTTAAAGCCGAAAACGTTCGTTTAGAAGCTATTGCAGGCCGTAACCGGGATGTACTTTCCGAATTTAAGGTTTTCAGCAGCACGTTCACAGACCTGGATCAGTTACCTCCTGTTGATGTCATTATTATTGCCGTACAGGATGCTGCAATACGCGAAGTTTCAGCAAAGCTGAAAGGAACCCGGGCGCTGGTCGTCCATACTTCCGGAAGCACTTCGATGAAACAACTAGACGCGCACAGTAGATATGGCGTGCTGTATCCACTGCAAACTTTTTCTAAGTCAAGACAATTGGTTTACAGCGAAATACCGTTTTGTATTGAAGCAAAACTTGAATCTGATCACCCCATTCTTGAAGCGCTCACCACTACCTTAGGAGCTTCAGGTTACAGGCTCGATTCGGAACAGCGTGCAGGTTTACATCTGGCCGCTGTATTTGGTAATAATTTTTGCAATCACGTGTTAACCGAAGCCAAACAGCTTTGTAAAGAGCGACAGGTTTCGTTTGAAATGCTTAAGCCTTTACTAGAAGAAACCATATATAAAGCCTTTGATATTGGTCCGGAAGCCGCACAGACCGGCCCGGCCCGCCGCGGAGATCAGATCACCATCGACCGGCAACTCAATGCACTGCACTCCAAATCACAAAAAGAATTATACACCAGCCTCACCCGGGCGATACTTACACATTATGAGCGACAAGAGCTATAAAGAATACCTCAATCAGGTTACCACATTTATTTTTGATGTGGACGGCGTGATGACAGACGGTTCATTGATTATTGATACTCAGGGCGAAATGCTGCGCACGATGAACGTAAAAGACGGTTATGCGATCAAAACTGCTATTAACCACGGTTTTAACGTATGCATCATTAGCGGGGGAACTAACGAGGGCGTGCGCGGCAGACTCAAAGCACTTGGAGTACAGGATGTGCATCTGGGAGCCCACGTAAAAATCGACTTCCTGAACGACTACCTTTCAAAAAATGGTATTGAACCTGAAAATGTACTCTATATGGGCGATGACATCCCAGATTTTCCGGTGATGCTTAACGTGGGGTTGCCCTGCTGTCCTCAGGATGCCGTAAAGGAAATTAAAGAAGTTGCAAAATACGTTTCCCACAAAAAAGGCGGTAAAGGCTGTGTGCGCGATGTGATTGAACAGGTGCTTAAGGTGCAGGGCAAATGGATGCAGGATTTTGATGCTGCTTTAAAGCAGTAGCCTCATTGTTAGTTTACGAATAAACAACCCGCAACGGATTCAGGTAAATATAAAATACAGGTGCAAAGGTTAGCGCTTTTACCGAGCCCGCGACTTCGGTATAGGGTGCCACGCACAGCAGGCGATCGTTTTCGAAATCCGTTTGTAATACGGTAAGACCAAACAGATTGCGATCCCCCAGAACTCTGGGTCCACAGGATTCCCATGGTCCGTCAATGGAATTCGATTTATAAATATTAATTCCTTTATCTACCTCAGATTCCGGCTGACGCTCATCAAGGCGGTTGCATACTGAAATCAGTAAATAATAGGTTTTTGATAGTTTATCATAAACCACTTTAGGGCATTCCAGTTGAGTAAACGACTCCATATCAGGCATGGCTACTGCAGGCATCAACTCGGCCAGTTCATACGAATTTCCCACTTTTTTGAGTGTGGCTCTGGCGATGGCACCCCGCAATGCATTTATTTTCGCAGCCCATAACAGGCTCACCGAATCATCTTCATGCACAAACACAAACGGATCACGCCAGGCCAGGATGGGACCTCCCTCCTCACCTTCCTGAGTACCCAGTTCTGCTTCCGGTCCCAGGTAATAACCCTTATCTAGAATCTCCTTCCGGTCACTAACGGGGGAAGAAATAGCGGTCTTGATATCAGAATCCAGTTCAAATCCGTCTGAAGAGATAACCAGACCAATGTGCTGAATAAAAGGATGTTCTACATCGGTTTTGGTCAAAGCGGTAAAAGCGGCGAGCTTTCTACCATCAGACAGGCGTTCAATACCCCCACTCCACACGGTATAGGCTTCGGACTGGTCGTTCCAATCGAGCGCACTTAAAAAGCGGCCTTCATCCCTCCAGTTTTTACCAAAATCAACAGAGGTAAAATGCCTAATGTGAAAGGGATATTTATTTCGGTCTACACTTTCAAGCGGCATACCATCTGGTTTAACCCGTGAAAGTGCCAGGCAATACAAGTGAACGGTTCCGTCTTCTACAAACGACCAGGAATCCCATAAATACAACTGTGGGTGAACAATTCCATTTTTAAAAAGATCAGGATAGGGAGGTGGAATTAAATGAGTATTGGTTTGCATAGCACAATTTAGTTTGGAAAAAGCCTAAAATACCAATTTTAAACCGTTCACAGAATTTAAAATTCCGTCAATATTAAAGGCGCTGCTAAAACCTAAAAAAGTCGCCTGTTTCCAGACGACTTTTAAAAAATTGAAATAGCCTTTTTTTACAGATAATATTTTTGAATCACATTAGCATGATGCAAATCGTGGCCACAAATAATAAAACCAGCTGCACGGGCCGATAATCCTGAACCACTGGCCATACCTTTGCTCGCCAGAGATTCACCATCCAAACTTTTAAACAGACTCAAAGTGGATTTGCGAATGGCTTTATATTCTTCAAGCATATCATGTAAGTCCCTTTCGTTGGCTCTCGAAGGCAGAATGTAATCATCCTGCTCAAAACCGGGCAACGCCGTCTGGTCTCCCCGGCCTATACACAGCGCGCGATAGGCAAAAATACGTTCGGTATCCATTACATGTTGCAATATTTCAAGGATCGTCCATTTTCCGGAAGCATAGCGATGCTGCCACTTTTCCCTAGGCAAAGCAGCATAAAATGCTACACTTTGATCCAAACCCGATTGAAGAGCCTCCAAAAGCTCTACATCAGCCTGAAGCAACTCAACATAGTTCTTGTAATAGGCATTGTATTCGTTATGGTCCAGATCGCTACGAGTCATACTAGGCTGAGTTTCTACTGGCGTTAATATTTCCAAACAACGAACGGGTTACCATTTTCTCGAACATATCGAGTTTTTTCTGATCCGGATTTTCCTCCCGTTGCATTTCCTGAATCTTTTTCAGGGCAAATTGCTGAATAGTAAGAAGAGGCAAAACGATGCGTTCCCGCTCCTGAATAGAAGCCTTTCCGGCAGGTTCTTCCTGCATCAATTCTGAATATCCCGTTAACTTTAATAGGATGCGTTTGGTTCGCTCAAACTCTTCGTAAATGAGTTCCCAGAATGCTCCAAACTCAGGATCTTCCTGCATATATGCCGTAAGACCAAAGAACGATTTGGTTAAACTCATCATACTATTTTCAAGCAGCGTTCTAAAGAATAAACTGTTGTCGTACAATGATTTAACTTTATCAAATTCACCTCTTTGTTCAAAGGCTTCAATAGCAGTTCCTACGCCGTAAAAACCGGGTACATTCTGCTTTAACTGAGACCAGGATCCCACAAAAGGAATAGCACGAAGATCTGAAAAATCGAGCTTGTCTCCCCCGCCACGCTTGCTGGGGCGGCTACCGATATTGGTCTTTGCGTAAAACTTCAACGTACTCATACGCTCTAAATAACCTAAGAATTTAGGATGTGCCTTAAAGTCTGAATAGGTTTGATAACTGATTTCTGCCAGTTCTTCCATGGTCTTGCGATCCTTCTCGGGGAAGGCTTTCTTCTTGGGATGGAATACCCCGTTAACAATACCCGAACTCAACAGCTGCTCCAGGTTGTACTGGCAGGAGTCTGTCGTACCAAAATTGGAACTAATGGTTTGCCCCTGTACAGTGAGTTGAATTTCTTCATCTTCGATGGTTTCGCCTAAAGATGCATAGAACTGATGCGTTTTACCGCCTCCTCGGGCTGGGGGTCCGCCCCGACCGTCGAAGAAAATCACTTTGATTCCAAATTCGCGCGAAACTTTGGTAAGCTCTTCTTTAGCTTTAAAAATAGACCAGTTAGCCATTAGATATCCACCATCTTTGGTCCCATCGCTAAAACCAAGCATAATGGTTTGTTTCATTCCGCGTGATTTTAGATGCGCTGCATAGACAGGATTGGAATACAATTTACGCATAACCTCCCCGGCAATTTTTAAATCGGGTACCGTTTCAAAAAGCGGCACGATATCTACAGTAGGATTATCCCATCCGGTAAGGTGAAACATAGAGAAAGCCTGCATGACATTGAGCCCGGTTTGATTGTTACTGATGATATAACGGTTACAACCCCGCTCTCCATTATGCTGCTGTATTTCCCGCATCGCATAAATACTTTCGAGTGTTTTACGCGCAATTTCATCTTCTAATGTAGCAGGATCAATCTCGCCGTGTACTTCTGCCAGAATTTCCATTTGCTTTTCTTCATCAAGCTCCAGATAATTATCCGGGAATATACCCAGATTATCTTTCTGGCTTTGCTTAACGATTTCCTCCATCACGTGCATATGCACCCTGCTATCCTGACGGATATCAAGTACTGCAAAATGATAACCAAACATTTTAATCTTATTCAGCAAATCATCTATGTCCTCTACAAATAAACCTTCGTGTCGCTCTACCACTAAATTTCGGATGCGCTGTAAGGTGGAGTCCAATTCTTCAAGTGAAATCTTTAGCTGATCCCCTTCCAAAAAAATACTGTCGTAGAGTCTGCGCTCTAAGTCTGCTAGCGGAGCTTCGGTACCTACAAAAGTGATACGGCGGCGCAGGTTGCGAATATCGCGGTAATAATTTTTTATTATAGTATTGCGTAAACGCGAAGCCACTTTTCGCGTGATTTCGGTAGTTACAAATGGGTTTCCATCCCGGTCACCGCCCGGCCAGAAGCCCAGGTCAATAACATGATTTTCTAAAGAATCGCCTTTGTAAATATTTTGTTTTAAATAGTTATAGATATAAGTGGCTGATTTATAGAATACATTTTCCAGGTACCAGATTAGACTAACAGCTTCATCATACGGAGTGGGCTTTTCCTTCTTGTAAAATGGAGTTTTCCCCAATTGAGAAAGCAGTTTTTTGATCATTTCCAGATCATTCTCATTGATCGCTTTACTCAAGTCGTTTATAATTCCTAAAACTGCACCGGGATAAAATTGTGTGGGATGCGCAGTAAGTACCGGACGAATCTTGAAATTCTGAAGGTAATCTTTAAGATCTTCTGTTTTGGACTGAGCCTCTGCTTCTTCCTTAATATTGCGAAGCGTACCCCTTCCATCCATATTATTCACTATGCGATACGCTGAGTCTTCAATAGCATCAAATAATACCACCTGCCGCTCTATGTATTGAATAAAGCGAAACAAGAGATCATAGCGCTCTGATTCGGTCACATCGCGCTGATACTTTTCGAAGAAATAATTAACGATCTTTTCGGGGTTGTATTTTTTGTCGTAACCGCGGGTACAAATGCGGTCAAAAAGAGGAAGCAGTACTCCCGTATCGGTAATACCATTAAAGGGTAAAGTCATAAACAGGCTGTTATACACCTGATATTTTGACTTTACAAGGTTGTTAAAACGTTCCAGTTTTGGTTGTCTTGACATATGTTAGTTTGGTTTTGAAATAAAAAAACCCTTTAGCACTGCTGCCAAAGGGTTCCTATTGTATTAATAGTTCTTCTTTGGTTCTTTTTACAAATCCTGAAAAATACTGTGCATTAAACGCTTCTTATCATTGATGCTTTCATCAAGAGAGATCATCGTTTCGGTACGGTAAACCCCTTCGATATCATCAAGCATAAAGATGATGTTTTTAGCATGCTCTGTATTTTTGGCACGCACTTTACAGAAAATATTGAATTTCCCGGTGGTCACGTGAGCCACGGTAACATAAGGAATTTGATTGATACGCTCCAAAACAAATGTGGTTTGACTTGTTTTGTTGATGTATATACCTACATAGGCAATAAACGAATAGCCCAATTTTGCATAGTCAAGTGTCAACGAGGACCCTACAATAATTCCGGCCTCCTCCATTTTTTTAACACGTACGTGTACGGTACCCGCAGAGATCAGTAATTTTTTTGCGATATCGGTAAATGGAGTTCGTGTATTTTCGATCAACATATCCAGGATTTGGTGATCTACCTCGTCTAATTTGAATTTTGCCATTATTAGTTAATTTAATTATATATAAATCAAAAATAACACAAAATCACTGAATAATTCACAATAAAAATCAGGATTTTAGCGAAAACGTTGTAGATAATTTGCCCTTTACCGCTATTTCTTCAAGAACAACCCCTTCTTTGAGTTCAAAATTGGCTGGAAATTCCACCATTTCCCCTTCAAAATCATATTCTTGATGTCCTTTATAGGCTTCTAAACCAGCTATTTGTGAAACTTTAGGTATAAACTGAATCCCTTCGTTCTTCAGTGTTTCTTCATATTGTATCGCAACATCCACGATACCCTGCTGCGGACTTTGAATATTGCGAATAATTATGTCATAAAAGCATTTTTCATTCTCAGGAATCGAAAAATAGAATTTAGAATCCACATTTTCTTCCCAATTTCGCAATGCAACCGATTCCAACACTCCTAATAGAGATAAAAACATAAATCCTCTGGTCTGTTCCCGGTCATAATCCTGATGATAGTGACCCGCTTCAAATAGAATTGTAGGAATGTTTAATCTTTGAAGGGTGTCACCTACGCAGTTTATATTAAAACCATCATCATAACGCCCTATCTGCCCCTGGATAAAGGTTTCAAGTATTTCGGCAAGCCGCGCTATAACGGCCATTCCCTTTTTACGGGACTGGGTAACCATACGCAGGTCATCCTGTGCAGGAGATAAAAAGGAAACTGTGGCACTTTTTGCAGGATCACCTACCCCAAAAATAGTACGCTGCCCATGTAAATTAAGGCAAAGATCAGGTTTAAAATCCTGATATACCTCACGTAAAAGAATGCTTTCAGGCTGAGTTCGCTCCTGGGCATCCCGGTTTAAATCGACTTTGTTAGCATTAACACGGGTATAAGCCTCCGCCCCATCCGGATTCAGCATAGGGATAATTTTGAGGCTAATGCGCTGAAACAAATCCCTTACGACTTCAGTATCCTTATGCTGATGCAACCATTTAAAAAGATCAAAAACAGCCTTGGTAGTGGTACTCTCATTACCATGCATTTGTGACCAGCCTAATATTCTGATCGAACCCTGACCCCAGGTTAAGCTATGAATTGCTTTTCCCTGAACAGATTCTCCTAGATGATCAAGTTGAAATGATTGAGGTAAGGTGTTCAATAAGGGAGCTATATGTCGGGCAGTAATATAGCGCCCAAAAAGTTTTTCTTCTTTATTCTCCTTGTGCCAAAGGAGCAACTGCGAATAATCCATATCTAAATATCAGTTACAAATGTAAACAAACGTGTTTTTACAAATGTAAACAAAGTTAATAACCCATTTTGTTTAAACCTGTAAACATATAATTCTAACAGTCAAACACGTATTTGGAAATATTCCTTTAGAATATTATTTTAAACTTAAGATACTATTTTTCAGTTAGTTATATTACGTATTATAAATCATTAAATTAAGACTAAATAGATCTGTTTAC
>CAYNMH010000116.1:0-9182 GCA_964398145.1 uncultured Flavimarina sp.
AACTTAAACTATAAAGAAGAAGAGTTTTGGAATGCCTTTTCCCACGGACTTGGAGTGTTGATGGGGTTGGCCGGCCTGATTTACCTATTGTTTTCTGATAGTCAAAAGAGCGCTTACAGTACGCTGAGTATTATTTTTTATGGCTTATCCATAATTCTGCTTTATACGGCTTCTACTATTTACCATCTCACAACTGCTGTTTCCTGGAAAGCTATTTTTAGGAAAATCGACCATATCAGCATTTACTTTTTGATTGCGGGGACGTATACACCGGTGGCTCTTATATCTTTAGCAGATGGAAATGGCTGGATTATTTTCTGGACAGTCTGGGGAATTGCGGCAATAGGAACTATTTTAAAACTATTCTTTACCGGTAAGTTTGAGATTTTATCGCTGTTACTTTATCTCGCTATGGGATGGTTAATTGTACTGGATTGGTATAATCTGGAGGCTGTTTCTTCTGAAGAAGGTATTCAGCTTTTAATGCTAGGCGGGGCGTTTTATACGCTGGGCATTATTTTTTATGTGATCCGGAAAATTCCTTTCAATCACTTTATCTGGCACCTGTTTGTATTGGGAGGGAGCATTTGCCATTTTCTTTTTATTCTTACCGATGTTATCTAAGCAGTAATGAAATCCTGATACTCATACCAAAATATTTCAAACCTCTCCATATTTTCATTAAAAAAGTCGAAAACCTCAGGCCAGTGTGTTTTATTGTGAATGTTTACGTCGATTTTTTCGATATAAATTCTGGAGATCAGTTTTCCGCTAGAACGCATATAATCCTTCTCTAAAATGATGTCTTCAGAAATTTCGGCTTTCAAAAGATTTTTCAGGCTTTCAAACTTCTCAAAATAGTACTCCCGAATAAGTTCATCGTGCGTTTCAATATCAAACGAAACCTGAGCTTTTTGATTATCAAAACTGAATTTCAGATTGATTTCCTTTACTTTGGTATCGTAAAGCAACCATTTTCGGGGATAACGTTTCCCAAAAAATATCCAAAAATCCTGTCGTATTTGTTTTGATTCTTCTTTGCTAAACATAATTATAAAAGGTAAGCCAGGCCTATTCCGAGTAGGATTACACCAAATTTACGGGCATTGAATTGATGATTTTTTGAAGATTCAAAAAGAATGGTTGTCGAGACGTGAAGCAAAATGCCCACAACAAGGGCATTGATGCTATTCTTTACCACTGGCGACCAGATTTCCCATTGAGCGGCAAAGCTTCCTAGCGGTGTCATCAATGCAAAAAGAACTAAAAAAAAGGCGATTTGTCCTTTACTGATTTTAGAAACCAGTAAAAACGAACTGATGATTATTGCAATAGGTATTTTATGAACGACAATACCGTAAACTAAATCCTGATTATCTGCCAGAGGAAATCCTTCAAAAAGGGAATGAATGCATAAACTGACCAGCAAAAGCCAAGGAATATGATTTGACTCCTGATGAAGGTGCAGATGCCCGTGCTCTGCGCCACGCGATAAAAATTCCAGTAAAATTTGAAGCAGTAAGCCTGCCATAATAAATAGACCCGTGTTTTTTGTGCCTAGGGCATACAATTCAGGTAAAAACTCAAAAATAGTTATGGAAAGTAAAAATGCTCCGCTAAAAGACAGCAGCAACTTAACCGCATTATTCAGAGCAGGTTTGAGAAAATAGGCAATACAAAAACCAGCTAAAACGGCTGCAACGGGTAAAATGAAAATCATGGTTTGGTGTTCAGGAGCTTCTTAGTCGTAAGAGGCCGGTAAAATTAACCTATTTTTGCAATCTAATTTTTGAGTATGGAAGGCAACTTTAAAATGCTGGCCAAAACCATGTTTGGTTTTGAAGATTTATTGGCCAAAGAACTTCGCGATCTGGGCGCTGGCGGTATTGAGATAGGTACGCGTAACGTGAGTTTTATGGGTGACAAAGGTTTTATGTATAAAGCCAATTTATGCTGTAGAACCGCTATTAAAATCCTGGTACCCATCCGTTCTTTTGTAGTTAAAAATGAAGACGCGCTCTACGCTGCAGTAAAAAGCATAGACTGGAGTCAATATATGAAAGTGCACGATACCATCGCGGTAAATGCTACGATAAGTGGCGAACTTTTTACGCACTCGCTGTTTGTTGCCCAAAAAGCGAAAGACGCTATTGTAGATCAGTTTCGAGAACAGACGGGTGATCGTCCCAATGTAGATTTAAAACACCCTGATCTCAGCATAGATATTCACATACGCCACAATCAATGCACGATTTCGCTGGATAGTAGTGGAGTTTCCCTGCATCAACGCGGTTATCGCCAGGCTACAAACGTGGCGCCCATAAATGAAGTCCTGGCAGCGGGATGCCTGTTACTTAGCGGGTGGAAAGGGAATAGTGATTTTCTTGACCCAATGTGCGGGAGCGGAACTATGCTTATTGAAGCGGCCATGATTGCCTGTAACATTCCGCCTAATTTAAATCGAAAGCAGTTTGGTTTTGAAAACTGGCAGGACTGGGATCCAGATTTGTTTGATGTGATTGAAGCTGCAGCCCTAAAAAAAATAAGGGAGTTTCATTTTACCATTAAAGGTTACGATTTGGATGCTTCAGTTATTGATAAGGCTAAAGAAAATATTAATAATGCAGAGCTTGCCGACTTTATAAGCATAGAGAAAGCTGATTTTTTTAAGACCGAAAAGGAACGTGAACGTCATCTGCATATGGTTTTTAATCCGCCGTATGGAGAACGAATTCCGGTAGAAATGGAAGCGTTTTATAAAAATATTGGCGATACGCTGAAGCAGAATTACAAGGATACCGAAGCCTGGTTCATCACTTCCAATCTGGAGTCCCTAAAACACGTGGGGCTGCGCACTTCCCGAAAAATTAAGCTGTACAACGGCTCGCTGGAGTCAAGACTGGTGAAATACGATATTTATGCGGGTTCCAAAAAAGCGAAATACCAAAACGATTAGGAGTTTTTAATACAGAATTAGGAATGCAGCGTTGCAGTTTTCAGTCTATGTTGACCGTTGGCAGTTTTCAAAATAAGATATTTAGCACAAATACCCAATTAACTATTAACAGTTAACATTTAACTGGTTTTGGCACTGAACTGCGAAAGAAGTAGAATTACTTTTAAATAACCCAATAACCTAGACCACCTTTTTAATTACCCGAAGTTTATGGGTATGCGTTCGTTTTTCGGCATTGTAGATACCTGTATGGTCAATGCGGTCGATGCGTACTTCGCCGTGTGCGTGAATGATGTGATTGTCCTGTAGCATGATTCCCACATGTACAATTCTACCCTCTTCATTATCAAAAAAGGCCAAATCTCCCGGTTCACATTCTTCAATAAAGCTTAAAGGTTCGCCCTGTGCGGCCTGTTGCGACGCATCACGAAACAAAGCGTGCCCGTTAAGCCGATAGACCATCTGGGTAAAACCACTACAGTCAATACCAAAAGGTGTGCGGCCACCCCATAAATAAGGACTTTTTAAATATAAAAGGGCAGTATTTATAAAAGCAGTTTTATCTTTTTTCTCTGAAATCGAATTGCCCTCATACAGGTCACCGGTAAGATCCAGATTGGCCAGTTGTGCGCCTAGAGGCAAGCTTAAAATGTGATTGTCACCAGTAGTCGCCATCTGTAAAAGATCGGAGGCCAGTATAGGGTGACGCTCGTCTGCTGCAAAGTAGTCTTCTTCGGCGATAGCCTTGTATTGCTTGTTATCGATCCAGCCCTCATATTTGTCGTGAGAAAGACGAATACGGCTCCATTTTTTACGGATTTCGAGCACTTTAAAGTGTTCTCCATAAAGCACCTGATTTACCATTTCGCCGGCGTCTGTAGGTTCCAGACGCATAGGTACAATACTTAAAGGGCAAATGCCATAATTCATCAGGCTGATTCAATTTTTGGTAAATAACTTCGGGTTGTTTCTGCGAAGTATTTTAATGAACAAAAAAAATCTGAAGAGCACTTTTTTCAGAGTCGCTCAACTTGTGAGTAAAAGTAATTCAAATGATTTTTCTGTACCAAATAGATTATTAACATTTGCCCTGTAAGCTCAATTTATCTGCTAATCACCATTGCCGAAGCACCGCCGCCACCGTTGCAAATTGCGGCTGCTCCCAGTTTAGCGTTATTCTGTTTCAGAACGTTGATAAGTGTTATTAAAATACGCACGCCGCTGCACCCTAACGGATGACCTAGAGATACAGCGCCTCCGTTTACATTTACTTTTGAAGCGTCAAGGCCCAGGATTTTCATATTGGCAAGTCCCACCACCGAAAAGGCCTCGTTAAACTCAAAATAGTCGATTTCATCCTGAGAAATCCCGGCTTTATCAAGTGCTTTGGGTAAAGCTTTAGAAGGAGCAGTGGTAAACCATTTAGGCTCTGTTGCTGCATCTGCATAACTTTTGATGGTGCAAAGTACTTCGAGACCCAGTTCGTCTGCTTTCGCTTTACTCATAACAATTACAGCACCGGCACCGTCATTAATAGTTGATGCGTTTGCAGCAGTTACGGTACCATCTTTAGAAAATGCCGGGCGTAGACTAGAGATTTTGTCTATACGTACGTTTTTAAACTCTTCATCTTCTTTAACTACAACCGGTTCCCCACGTCTTTGAGGCACTTCTACAGGAATTACTTCATCATCAAATTTTCCGACTTCCCAGGCCGCAGCTGAACGTTTATAACTTTCAATCGCAAAAGCATCCTGATCTTCTCTGGTAAACTTATATTCTTTGGCACATAAATCGGCACAAACACCCATCGCATTGCCGTCATACGCATCTACTAAACCATCTTTCTGCATCCCGTCGACCAATGTGGCAGGGCCAAATTTAGTTCCGCTACGCATTTGCACATAATGGGGAATCTGGCTCATACTTTCCATTCCTCCTGCAATAACAATCTCATTATCACCCAGAGCAACAGATTGTGCGGCAAGCATTACCGCTTTCATACCTGAAGCACAAACTTTATTAATAGTAGTGCAGGGCACCGTATCTGGGATTCCTGCGCCCAAAGCAACCTGACGTGCGGGAGCCTGGCCCACCCCGGCCTGTACCACATTCCCCATAAAAACCTCGTTTACCAGCTGTGGATCAAGATTTATTTTAGCCAAAGCTCCTTTTATAGCTGCAGTTCCTAGTTGAACGGCGGTAAGCGATGAAAGGCTTCCCATAAAACTACCAATCGGGGTACGCGCCGCAGCGACTATTACAATTTCTTTTTGCATTGTGTGTCTGTTTTTAATGTTTTGCAAAGGTAGCCAATAGCCTACGAAAACGTTATATTTTAGGAAGTCTTTAGTTTTTAAAGGGACAGGTTTATTTTAGTACTTTTACACAGTGGCGGGTTAGCGAGTAGTATATCAGCACGTAAGTTTTATTTTGAGTGGTTTTAATGTTTTTACGTTCTATCAAGTTATTAAGCGATACGACCGATATCTAAGCGAATTGAAGTAATTTTCCGTTTCCCAGAGTCTTTTTATGAGTGACCTATTAAACCGTTTTTATAAAAATCAAGGTTCTATTTACAAGGTGTTGCTGTGTATAGCCAGCACCATTCTTATCGTGTATTTATTTCCAAAAAGCGGTAAATTTCAGTTTGATTTTCAGCAAAATAAACCCTGGCAGTATGATAACCTGTACGCACCGGTAGATTTTGCAATTTTAAAAAGCGACGATCAGCTTGAAAAAGAACAGGCGGAGGCGCGTGACAATATAATCCCGTATTTTAATTACGATCAGGATATTGCCAATGAAGCAAAAACAGCTTATGAAAATCAGTTTGCTTCCGTTTTTACCGATTCAATATTTAAAAACCGGCAGAAAGAACTGAAGACGTTTGGTCGCCAGATTCTGGATGATATTTATAAATATGGGGTAATCAGTGATCTTACCGCTTTTGAAGATGGCCGGAAAATCTATCTCAGACGAGGCAACGAGATTGAAGAAACTTCCATTGAAAACCTCAATACCACAGACGAAATTACGACACTCATAAATCGCAGACTGGTCAACGGCCCCTATGTGCAGGCTGTCAACCGGTTTAAAGAATTGTTTTACGATATCGTTCAGCCCAATGTTTTTTATGACGAAAAACTTACTACCAAAGAGCTTAATGCAGAACTAAGTAAAATTGCTCCCACAAAAGGCGTGGTTAATAAAGGCAGTCGTATTGTCGCAAAGGGTGAGATTGTAGAGCAAAAAACCTATCAGATTTTAAAATCCCTTCAGGCGGAATACGAGTCGCAAACCTGGACTGCCAGCAAATACAATTGGGTGGTCTTTGGGTATGTTTTGTTGGTTTCCGTAGCACTTACCATGCTATTGCTCTTTATACGCAATTACCGGGAACAGGTGTTTGAAAACAATACCAAAGTAACGTTTATCTTCTTCAACATTATTTTAATGGTGTTGTTTACAACGCTCATCGTTAAGTATGATGCTAACTATGTTTACGTTGTTCCATTATGTATTCTCCCATTGGTCATAAAGGCATTTTTCGATGCACGTCTGGGTCTTTTCACTCATGTTATCGCCATTTTGCTTCTCGGTTTTATAGTGCCTAATACTTCGGAGTATATGTTTTTACAGGTTATTGCGGGCATTGTGACCATTTTAACCGTTTCTGAGCTGTATAAACGAGCCAATCTGTTTATTTCCGTGGGGCAAATCACCTTTATTTATATTCTGGGTTATTTTGCCTTTCACATCATTCACGAAGGAACTATTGACAACCTCGAGTGGGAGACTTTTAGTCTTTTTATCATAACCGGTTTGGCGACGCTTTTTGTTCAACCTCTTATTTATGCTTACGAAAAGATTTTTGGCCTGGTGAGCGATTTGTCGTTGCTTGAACTTACCGATACGAATTCGAAATTACTAAAAGATCTTGCAAATAAGGCACCGGGAACATTTCACCACAGTCTTAATGTAGCCAACCTGGCTGAAGCTGCTGCGAATGAGATAGGAGCCAACTCGATGTTGGTCCGGGTAGGAGCATTATATCACGATATTGGAAAGATGATAAACCCTACAGATTTCACCGAAAATCAGTCCACCGGAATTAATACCCACGAAGATCTGTCGCCCGATGAAAGTGCTCGTATTATAATTGATCACGTGTTGAATGGTATCGAGATCGCCCGAAAAAATAATCTGCCAGATCGCGTTATCGATTTTATACGTACTCACCATGGAACCAGCGTGGTTTATTATTTCTATAAAAAAGCTCAGGAGCAGGATGGCGAGGTGAATGTGGAGGATTTCAGGTATCCGGGGCCATTGCCTTTCAGCAAGGAGACGGCGATACTAATGATGGCAGACAGTGTAGAGGCCGCCAGTAAAAGTCTTAAAAATCCTACGTCGGTACTGATTGATTCGTTTGTGGAAAAGATTATTAATAAGCAGATGGACGAAAATCAGTTTCTGAATGCCAATATAACTTTTAAAGAAATACAGACAATCAAGAAAGTTTTAAAGCTGAAGCTGAACAATATTTATCATTTACGTATAGAATATCCGGAATAGGAGGATTTGCGTAATTCACAAAATCAGTCACTTAAGATTTAATTAAAAATTTATCTTGAAAATAGGTCTAAAAGCTTTGGCTGATCAAAAGTTTAAATATATATTTGCACCCGCGTTTTGAGAGAGACGCGGATGTTCATAGGAGAGGTGCCGGAGTGGTAACGGAGCAGATTGCTAATCTGTCGACGGGCAACCGTCGCCAGGGTTCGAGTCCCTGTCTCTCCGCAATTAGATAAGATAACCGAAATTCAATCGGGGTGTAGCGTAGCCCGGTTATCGCGCCTGCTTTGGGAGCAGGAGGTCGCAGGTTCGAATCCTGCCACCCCGACGAACCACATACAAGTGGAAACTAAAAGCCTGTTAATCTTTTGATTTACAGGCTTTTTTATTTTATGCCCTATCAATTGATAGGGTTTGATATCAAACAGTTCAGTGAATGATTCGGTGAATACTTTTTTAAGCTCGATTCACTATCTTAGAAAGACATTTTGAAAGGTTTGACTCTCGTCTTGGCAAAAAATAATGTTTCATTAAAAGACGCTCGAAATGCCTGATTTTACTACCTTTTCCGTATTATTCTTCACTAGAAAATTAAACCGGAATTGTCTATTTACGCCCGGATAACCATAGATGGAAAATGCTCAGAAATGAGCTTAAAAAGAAAAACTTCAGTGAATAATTGGAACCCTTCTAAAGGAAGAGTGCGGGAACCACTGCAAAAGCAAGAAATTTAAACAGTTATTTAGACCAGGTTTACTCCAAGTTGTTTGAGGCCCATAAAAAGCTTTTGGATAAAGACTCGATTATCACAACAGATCGAATCAAAGCGTATTATTTAGGTTTTGATGAGGATCATATGACCCTTTTGGATATCATTGAATACCACAATAGCAAAATGCAGGGGGTTATCAAATGGGGTACGCTTAAGAACTATTATACTACAGCGGAATACCTTTCCCGGTTCTTAAAAGAAATCAAGAAAACCGATAACATCTACTTAAAGCAAATCAATTATCAATTCATAACCGAATTTGAAGATTTCCTGCGTAAGGTTAAACCCAAAAAAGGACAGAAGCCACTGTGGTCCAAATGGAACGATGAAGCACTTAGAACGCTTTAAAAAGCTCCTGAACTTGGCTATTAAACTGGAATGGTTGGTTAAAAATCCATTCCACAGTTATTCATTTAAATATGAGAAGAATGACCGCCAGTTTTTAACGGAACGCAAATTGCAAAAGCTGGAAGAGACCTTTTTCAAAAGTGCATCGCTCGAACGGGTGAAAAACCTGTTTTTGTTTTCTTGTTACTCCGGTTTATCTTATATCGATTTAAAAGAACTGACCACAGATCAATTGGTCAAGGGAATGGACGGTAAAGATTGAATTTATACTAAGCGCGAGAAAACGCAGCAGTCGGTTAAAATACCCTTGTTGAATTCCGCAAGTACAATTCTTCAAAAATATAGAGAACTGGCTATTTTAGCGGAATCTCAAATGCGGTCTTTCCGGTGAGCTCTAATCAGAAAATGAATTAGCACTTGAAAAGCTACTTACTCTCTCCTATTCAACGCTGAAGGTTTAAAATTCAAGATTCTCAGTCTCACATCTAATATCTAAACTCTGAGTTTGGTGCAAAAAAAATCCGCATC
>CAYNMH010000117.1:0-9106 GCA_964398145.1 uncultured Flavimarina sp.
CAACGCATTAAATAGAAATATAGTAATTTATTAATCTAAAAACCGGCTCTTAAGCTCAGGTGTGGGAATCATACAGCTGTCTTTTTTACCAAACCACTTATACCGGTTGGCGGCGATAAAGTCGTAAACTGCATTTCTGATAAAACCTGGTACTATCATAAAACCGTAGAGCAGGGGATAGCCTTTGCTCAAATATTTGGCAATACGCAGGGCTGCCGAAGATTTTACAGAGACGCGTTTCGGTTCGATCAACACGATAGAATCGGTTTCTTTGGGATTAATATCGTGCTGTGCAAGAAGTTTTTGCCCGGTTGTTCCCTGAAGGGATGCGAACTTAAACTGTGCTTTGGGATCGTGTTTTAAGATGAAATTGATTGCACCATTGCACAGATTGCAAACGCCGTCAAACAGTATAACTTTTTCAGCACTCATTTTTTGGGTCTTAGCACAAATTCGAGTGTATTGAGGTCCACCTGCGTGGTAAACATCCCGTAGTTTACCGTTGCTTTTCCTTTTTCAATTTTATCAAGCGTTCCTGTCGCGCGGCCATCTGGCAGGCGTACGCGGTCCCCTATTTTAAGCTCTACTTTCGGCTTTTCGGCTTCACTCTTGATTGATTTTTGCTTTTGCTCTTTCTTTTTTTCCCGAATTACTTCAACCTTCTTCTCAGCTTCCTCTTTAACACGGCGCTCTTTTGCTTTCTGAGCACGTTTTTCCCGGGCTGATTGCTTGGCGCGCTTTGAGTTTTCAATCTGAACAATTTTATACAGCTCATCCATAAGCTGCTTTTTGTTTTTATTATCGAAAAATTTATCACCCAGATCGTCCAGTTTTTGGCCTAAATAAATCAGGCGCTGGTTGCTGTCATAGAGTTCCTGATAGCTTTCCAGTTTCTCCTGGATGCGCGCATTGGTTTTATCCAGTTCCTGCTGTTGCTTCTGAGCCAGTTGCTCCTTGTTTTTTAAGGAATTTGTGGTTTTAGCCAATTTACTACGCTCTTTTTGAAGGTCTGCAATGCTCTTGTCAAAACGTATTTTGCCGCGCTCTACTTTCTTTTTAGACCGGTTGATTAACGAGTAGGGAATACCGTTTTTCTGGGCGACTTCAAAAGTAAATGAGCTTCCGGCCTCACCTACATACAGTTTATAAAGCGGTTCAAGGGTGCGCGAATCAAAAAGCATGTTTGCATTCGTGATGGCTTCGGTCTCATTTGCCATCATTTTCAGGTTTGCATAATGCGTTGTTATAATACCGTAACTGCCACGCTCGTAGAATACTTCTAAGAATGTTTCCGCCAGCGCGCCACCCAACTCCGGGTCACTACCGGTACCAAATTCATCAATAAGAAAGAGCGTGTTCTCGTCACATTTCCGCAGGAAATAATTCATATTTTTCAGACGGTAGCTGTAGGTACTGAGGTGGTTTTCTATACTTTGGTTGTCGCCAATATCGGTCAGGATTTTTTCAAAAAGACAGAATCGGGAGTATTCGTGTACCGGAACGAGCAGTCCGCTTTGCAGCATAACCTGTAGGAGCCCCACAGTTTTAAGGGTAATACTTTTACCACCAGCGTTGGGACCGCTGATAACAATGATTCGATTATCCGGGTCTAGACTGATATCTTGTGGAAAGGTTTTCTCACTTCTTTTCTGGTTGGTGAGGTATAAAAGCGGATGATAAGCTTCTTTAATCTCCAGTTCGCGATCTTCAGTGATTTTGGGTAATACCGCGTTAAGTTTTTTGGCATATTTCGCTTTCGCAGAAATGACATCAATGGTGCTCAAGAGTTTTTGATAGTCTTTTAGCAAGGGTGAAAAGGGCCGAATGTAATTTGTAAGCGCTTTTAAAATTCGTTTTACTTCTTCATTCTCGTCATAGAGAAGGTTATTTAGTTCGCGCTGAGCCTGCTGGGTTGCTTCAGGCTGAATATAAACAATGCTTCCGGTTTTGGAATTGCCCATAATCGAGCCTTTTACCTTGCGGCGGTGCATGGCGGTCACGGCCAAAACCCTTACGTTATCTACGATAGATTCTCTTATTTCGTCCAGATAACCGTATGAAGCATATTCTGAAAGTGCTTTTGCAAAACTGCTGTTGATTCTGCCTTTTACTATATTAATGCTGCGGCGTGTCTGCTGAAGCAGGGGCGTAGCATCATCTTTAATTTCCCCAAAACGGTCAATAATTCTCGAAATTTCATCGGTAATGGCGGTGGTAAACTCAGTATTGCGAACGGTCCTGTGCAGCACGGGAAAAGTTTCCTGAAACTTATTAAAATACCGAAGCTGGCTGTTTGCAGTTTCTGACAGGCCGCCTATTTTCCGAAAACTGCCCAACTCAAGCGTGGTATCTTCAATGCTCAACATTTTGAGCTCGTGATCCACTGCATCAAAACCGTGATTAGGAATCGACGTCTCGTGGGTGTCAGAGTTGATGTATTCCTGCGTTTGGTTAAGTGCAAAAAGGGTTTTCTTGAAACTGCGTTGGGGTTGCAATTTAAGAGCCTTAAGTTTGCCTTTTTCGGTAATGCATAGAGCTCCTACCTGAGCGCAAACGGTGTGAAATTCTAAATCTGCAAGTGTTTTAGGATTGATTTTTATCATAGCAAATGCCTAATTTTAAGGCGCCGCCGAAATTTTAAACTTGTGTTCATTCGGCTGTGTAAATTTAAGATATTCATGAACGTTGACATACACCCCAGCTGGAAAGCTGTATTAGAACCAGAATTTGAAAAACCCTATTTTAAAGAGCTCGCGGCCTTTGTGCGGCAGGAATATAGTAACCACACCTGTTACCCTAAGGGAAAGCATATTTTTAAAGCATTTGATCTTTGTACTTTTGACGATATTAAAGTGGTGATTTTAGGACAGGATCCGTACCACGGTCCCGGTCAGGCTCACGGTTTATGCTTTTCTGTACCTGAGGGTGTCGCGATGCCCCCATCATTGATTAATATTTTCAGAGAGATTGAGAGCGACCTGGAGAAACCTTTTCCGGCATCCGGCAATTTAGAGCGCTGGGCAGAGCAGGGTGTACTTCTGTTAAATGCAACGTTAACCGTTAGAGCACATCAGGCCGGGTCTCATCAGGGTAAAGGCTGGGAAGTTTTTACAGATGCAGTAATCAGCAAAATTTCGGAACAGCGCAGTGGAGTGATCTTTATGCTTTGGGGAGGCTATGCGAAGAAGAAGACCGCTAAGATTAATACTCAAAAACATACCATACTCACGAGTGGTCATCCTTCGCCATTAAGTGCAAACAGAGGATATTGGTTTGGAAACGGGCATTTTAGCAAAGCCAATGCTAATTTGCTGAATCTTGATGAAAAACCAATTGAGTGGTAAAAAAGAAATGTCCTGAAAAATTTCAGGACATTTTCTAGAGGGTTTGGTCTTCAATCAAATCTATCTAAGACGCTTTGTTAAGCGCATAAGTAGATTCCTTAAACGTTGTTTTCATAGGGGCTACACGTTTTTTAGGCTTTTTGGCCGGGCCTCCTGCTACACTAAACTTGAATAACAAAATATTAATGATAAGCAGTACACCCAAAATTGTTAAAAATGTAACCATGTTTAAAAAATTTTGATTGTTTTATTGCTTCGGTACAAAAGTGCGCAATTTTTTCTAGGCGTAAAGACAAATTCTTGTAAAAGTTTCATTAAATGATAGTTAATAAGTTTTTAGTATTAAACTCATCATCGACCATTTTTAAGCTTTTAAGGTGTTTTACCGCTTCATCCATTTCTTTCCTGGGTAAAGCACTTTGTGACCAGGTGGTAAGGCTTAACCATTTTTGAATATCCTCTGGTTTTTGATAATATCGTGTTGCCAGTACTTCGTCTATGTGATCCAGACTTTTGAAATTTCTGGTTTTTTCATTGACCACCTTTAAAAAGGTACTTAGATCCTGTTGATTTTGAGAATAGGCTTTTTCTGTGCTGGCAAAGACAAAACTGGACCATGGGGTAGGAAAGTCTGCCACTCTTCGGAAAATTCCCTGATCTACCAAAGGTTTTGTAGTGAAATGTTCCCACATAAAATATTCTGCCTTTTCGTTTTGCAAGGTCTCTATTGCTTTGTCTAAAGTATTTACCACGACACATTCCAGTTTTGAAGTGTCCCAACCCAACTGATATGCCTGAATAAAGGCCATGACATGAGAACCCGATCCGTATCTGCTTATCGCGGGTCGTGCATCTTCCAGATCTTCAATACTGTGGTAATTGCTTTCTGCTGCTACGTGGACGCCCCAGATAAGCGGACTGGACACGTAATTTTGAATAATTCGTGAGGGGTTTCCATTTGCGATATCTTTGATAATTCCTTCAGTAAGAATAATGGCAATTTCAATTTCTTCGTTGCGCAGGGCTTCATTCATAGCACCGGTACCGCCCGGAAATTCAACCCATTCCACATCAAGACCAACTTCCTTAAAAAGACCCTCTTCCAGACAAAGGTGAATGGGCAAATTAAAATGTTCAGGTACTCCACCTACTCGTAGTTTCTGCATGAATTCTTAGTTTTTAGATTTTAAAAAGTCATAAATGGCATATTGTGAACGAATACTACGTTCCTGGGGCTTTTGCTTTACGTAGGTATTGCTCTCTTCCGCATCCTGAATGCGCGCTTTAACATTATCGGCCAGCTGAATCACTAATATGGCGCGTAGTTCTTTAAATAAATCGGCATCATAAATCGGGGTCAATACTTCTATACGACGATCCAGATTACGCGTCATCCAATCGGCAGAGCCCATATACATTTGTTCATCACCCCCATTATGAAATAAATAGATGCGACCGTGTTCCAGATAGCGATCTACAATTGAAGTCATAAAGATATTTTCACTCAGGCCTTTTACTCCCGGAATTAGGCACGTAAAACCACGAACAATAAGACGAATTTTCACCCCTGCATTACTGGCTTTGTAAAGGAGTTGTATCATGTCTGGATCTTCAAGGCTGTTCATTTTTGCCGTGATCGCGGCAGGATTGCCTGCCAGGGCTGCATCAATTTCGTTTTGAATGAGTTTTTCAAAAATGCGACGGGTAGTAAAAGGTGAAATCAGTAAATGTTTGTTGCGCGGAATAATCAGTTCGCCCTCAAGAACCCGAAACACGCGGTGTATTTCTTTAGTTATTTTGGGATGTGCCGTAAACAAACCATGGTCACAATAGATTTTAGAGGTTACCCCGTTGAAATTTCCGGTGCCTATGTAGGCATATCTTCGGGCTTTATTACCTTCATCGCGTATGATCATTAAAATTTTGGAATGCACCTTAATACGCGGATAACTGTAAATCACGCGACCTCCCTTTTCTTCAAATTTACGACCCCAGCTAATGTTGTTTTCTTCATCAAAGCGCGCTTTGGCTTCAATAAATATGGTGACATCTTTCCCGTTATCAATGGCTTTGAGCAATGCGCTGGTCAGCACAGACTCGTCTGCCACACGGTAAAGAGATATTTTAATCTGACTCACATCGGGGTCTGAGGCGGCCTGCTCAATAAACCGCTCGATGTAGTTGAAGCTCATAAACGGGAAATGAACCAGTTGATCTTTATTGCTTATTGATTTAAAATAGTCTTTAGATTTTTCTAATTCCTTATGCGGAATGGTAGGTTTTTCTGCGTAATGCAGATCAGGATTTTCAGTAGGATCGGGAAATTTAAAAAAGTCGTTAAAGTTGTGATACTGCCCGCCGGGCATCATATCTATTTTGCCCAAATTAAGCAGTTTGCGTAATTTTTTTGCATCGTCTTTTGGCATACTTGCGTCGTAAAGCAAGCGCGTAGGCTGCCCTTCCTGCCGCTGTTCCAGTGATTTATAGATGCGTTCGGCTAAAATACCGTCCAGCTCATCGTCAATATACAACTCGGCATCGCGAGATAACTTCATCTCATAAATACCTTTTACCTGTTCTTCGAAAAGCGATTGGATTTTAGACCGAATAATGTCATCAATAAAGGTGATGTAATAAGTTTCGCCGTGTTTTCCCAGGTCGACAAAACGCGAGTTAGAATCTGTAGGAATTTTTACAAAACCAAAATTCTTGGAATCTTCAAAAGTGATGCAGAAATAAAGGGTTTGATTCTCGATGAAAATCGAATTCTTCTTAGACGGCACAACCACTTTGGTTTCTAAAGAATTCTTAAGATGAGCGGTATACCAGATATCGGCCAGTTCGCCTTGTAGCGAGGTAAAATCATCTGCGCTTACCAGCCGGATGTTATTTTTGGCCAAATCTGGGATGATTTGATCTTTAAAAATGGTGCCAAAATGTTCCTGCTGTTCTTTAACCCTGGAAAGTATTTTCTTTATGGTTTTATTCGGGTGAAGGGAAAGCTTTTTACGGATGCTTTTTTCAATACGTTTCATTTGCCGAAGCTGGCTTACCCGTACTCTAAAATATTCATCAAGATTAGAACTGTAAATTGCAAGAAATTTCATCCGCTCGTAAAGCGGGTTGTGCTCCCGGTCTTCAGCTTCCTGCAAGACACGCTCGTTAAAACTCAGCCAGTTTAAATCTCGGTGTTTTAAATGTTGGTCTTGGTTGGCTTCCATGGGTCAAGTCGTATTTTGACCAAAAATACGAAAGCCCGTCCCGCACAAAATTAAGCTTATGTTAAAAAGCCTTAGGCCGATGGGATTAGCGCCAGGGCTTCAGTAATCATACGTTCTACCACTTCTGAAGGGTCTTTGCTAAAACTTCCTGTAGCTCTATTAGCCAAAATAGCATTTATCGAAAGCGCCTGGTGTCCTAAAAGAGCGCTTAAGCCATAAATCCCTGAAGTTTCCATTTCCAGATTCGTGATTCTTTCATTTTTAAAGTGGAAGGACTGCAGTTTGTGATTTAATGAACTGTCTGCAGTTTTAAGCCGGAGCTTGCGTCCCTGGGGGCCGTAAAAGCCCACATTGGTTACCGTGGTGCCTTTAAAATAATCAGGCTTATAAAAGTGATTGAATAATTCAGAATCTGCTTTAACGCAATACGGTGTGCTGCTTTGCCTGTTTAATTTCAGGTGATCCTCAAATGCCTGTTCAAAAACGGTATCGCGTACCGGAGCGCTTTGGTAAAAATGCAACAGGCTGTCAAAACCTACCGCACGCTCGCTGAGCAGAATGGAGTCTACAGGAATTTCCGGTTGAATTGCCCCGCTGGTTCCCAGTCTTATAATTTTCAAGGACTTTTTTTCCGGTTTTATCTCACGGGTTTTAAAATCAATATTGACCAAAGCATCCAGTTCATTGAGAACAATATCAATGTTATCAGTACCTATTCCGGTAGAAATAACCGAAATGCGCTTACCAGTATAACTACCTGTTTCAGTTTTAAATTCACGCTTTTGCGTGCTGAATTCAATCGTGTCAAAATGTTTAGTAACTTCAGAAACGCGCTCAGGGTCACCCACGGTTATAATTAAATCTGCAAGGTTTTCCGGTTTTAAATGGAGATGGTAAATACTCTGATCTTTATTGAGAATAAGCTCAGAAGGGGCTAAAGCCATATTAAGAATATCTTATAAGTTCGTGATTGGTCGCGTTATATACAAAATCATATTTCTGCGTCCCGCCATAATACGATTGATCTTTAAGGGTGGCATAAAAATTATCACTTCCGTCAAGAGCGGCCTGACCTTTAGTATTTAAAACCAGTTTACCTTCTTTCAATCTAAAGAATGGTTTTAATGCTTTAATCATACGTTCAATCTGCATATCGCCATAGCCGTAATACCCCTGATATTTTAAAGTATAGCCGCACAATTGATGTTCAGAGGTAATGTCGTGCAGGTCTATAAGTTTAAGGATATTGGTTTCCAGGGTGTTTAAACCGGT
Source organism: uncultured Flavimarina sp. (assembly GCA_964398145.1). GTDB lineage: Bacteria > Bacteroidota > Bacteroidia > Flavobacteriales > Flavobacteriaceae > Leeuwenhoekiella. Next base: position 7,838 of record CAYNMH010000117.1, read on the forward strand.
AAGACTGTTCGGGAAACGCTCCACGTGCGCCCGTAAGCAGCTGGAGAGATATTTGAAATTAGAGCTTTTAGTTATTTCGGCCTTGAGTTCAATGGGTTTCTCATCACAATACAGTTGCCAGATGTGGTGTGCGACTGCTAAATCTTCTGGAGCAAGCTTTAGCTTATTGTCATAATGCGCTATGAACTGTTCATCATTGAGTTCGCTTAGCCCTTTCAGTTGTGCTTCACCTTTTACCCAACCGCTGCAAACCACGTAAATAGGCATTATTTTTTTATGTTGAATGAGGTAGCTTATAGCTGCGAGCATGTTGATGTGACAAAAAAGGTCGAATTCAAACCAAAGCACAATCTGCTCATAATCATTAATGGCAGCGAGTTTTTTGAGTTCAGAAACAAATTTCTCCTCGTAATCTGCTTCAGCAATGTGGTATTGATCTTTGAGAAATTGCTTACGCGCTGCAAAAAATTCTTCTGAACCCACTTTTTCTACCGTAGGTCCCTCACAGAGCATTTCGCGCCAAACGATACGGTCGCCGTTAAAATTCAGTTCGTCCAGCCGCTGTAAGACCATATCGCCATTGGTGATGTGCAAGGTATTTGTATTCATAATGATGTTGAGTTAGCCGCCTACACGTTTTACCCGAAAGCCCTTGTCTTTTAGAAAAGCCATGATCTTGTCGCGGTAATCCCCTTGAATTAAAATGCTCTCTTTTTTAAAACTTCCGCCTACACCAAGCATGGTTTTAAGCTCTTTAGCCAGAATTTTAAAATCTGAATCGGCTCCCGTATAGCCTTCAATTATAGTGACCGGTTTACCTTTTCGTTTTTCATATTTACAGATTAAAGGGTCATCCTGCATCCAGATTCCCAGATCGTTGTCATCGGCAATTTCTTCTTCGGCTTCCGGTTTATGATCGGGAAATAGGTTTTTAAGTTGGTCCTGTAAGTCCATAGATTTATTTTTTTATGAGGCCTATATCAACCAGACGTTGATGTAAAAATTCGCCGGCGGTAATATCCTCATAGGCTTTCGAATGCTCGGCATCTATACATTCTTCGAGGCAATTTAAAGGCATTTCGCTGCGCGGATGCATAAAAAACGGAATGGAGTAGCGCGGAGTATCCCATTCCTCTTTTGGCGGATTTGCCACACGGTGAATGGTAGAACGCAGTTTGTTATTGGTATGCCGTTCCAGCATATCTCCCACGTTAATCACCAGTTCATCTTCATTAGGTATAGCATCAATCCATTGACCATCTTTACGCA
>CAYNMH010000118.1:0-9023 GCA_964398145.1 uncultured Flavimarina sp.
TTTGCTTAACACTCCTTAACAGGCTTGCACTAATTTTTAGCAATTCTTAAAATTAGAATTTTTCAAAATCGGGCTAATTTCGTTCTAAGATTAAAAATTAGAAATGATGAAAAAGTTAGTTTTATACATAGGAATAAGTCTTTCACTTATTGCAATCACTTCTTGCGAAGAAGGGAAGAATAAAAAGGATTTAGCCGAAAATAAATCGGAAATCAATCTGGAAAAACCAACACCACCGGCTGAAAAAGAAATACCGGAAGGATACGAACTTTATAAAAGTCCGCCTTTTACCAATGACTTTAAAGTGAATTTATTGCATCCTGAAAGAGCTTCGGTTGAAAGGGCCGGAAACGGATTAACCCTTAAATATTTGGGAGAAGAAAATTCATTTTACGGTGGTCTTACTGACGGATTTATAATGAATATGACCTGGATGCCTGCTGATGAAGCTCAAAAACGGGTGAATTCTACAAATTCGGAGACCTTGGGTAATTACTCTGCATACCGTTACCAAGCACCAAATAGTATAGGTTCGGCTCAGGTAGATCATATTTTGGTAAAGATTGATGATAAGCCAGAAGCCGAAGCTACTTACGTGGACTTTGCAACTTCCGTTCGTGGCAAATCCCAAAGCGAATACGAGAAAATTATGCTGGATATTTTAGAAACTATGGAATGGGAGCAAAACAAAACGGTAAAATAGTCGAAATCGAAAAGTTAAATAAAAAGGTGCTTTAGGGCACCTTTTTTAATGAAATAACTCTGGCTGTGTGCCAGTTTGGGATATTGATTTAAAATTGCGGAATGGTTAGACTTCGGTATTCCTCAATAATTTCTTCAACCAACTGTGCAGCAGGTTTAATATCGTGAATAAGTCCGCTAATTTGCCCTATTTCGAGTTCACCTTCTTCCAGGTCTCCTTCAAACATTCCCTTTTTGGCACGTGCGCGTCCTAATAAATTACTCAATTGTTCTTTAGAAGGTGCTTGTGCATATAAAGCCTTAATGTCCTCGTAAAACTTATTTTTCAGCAGTCGCACCGGCGCAAGTTCTTTAAGAGTGAGTTCGGTATCGCCTTCTCTGGCCTGTACCACAAGATCTTTGAATGCCTGATGCCCGCTACCTTCTACCGTAGCTACAAATCTACTTCCCATTTGCACGCCATCTGCACCCAGAATCATAGCGGCAAGCATTCCGCGACCAGTGGCAATTCCTCCGGCTGCAATTAATGGAATTTCTAATTGTTCTCTAACTATAGGGATCAGAGCAAAAGTGGTTGTCTCTTCTCTCCCGTTATGTCCTCCTGCTTCAAAGCCTTCAGCAACAACGGCATCAACACCTGCATCCTGTGCTTTAAGCGCAAACTTGAGACTGCTCACTACATGAATGACTTTAATGCCCTTCTTCTTTAAATGAGCCGTCCAGGTCTTAGGATTACCGGCACTGGTGAAAACAATTTTTACATTTTCATCCACGATTATCTTCATCAAAAGTTCTATATCGGGATATAAGAGCGGCACGTTTACACCAAAAGGCTTATCGGTTGCCAGTTTACATTTTTGGATGTGCTCTTTTAAAATTTCAGGATACATGGAGCCTGCACCAATAAGCCCCAGACCGCCTGCATTGCTTACGGCAGAAGCCAGCTTCCACCCGCTGTTCCACACCATTCCACCCTGAATAAGGGGATATTGAATATCGAAAAGAGTTGTAATTCTGTTCAAAATGTATTTTTAAGAAATTACGCCCGAACCTAAACATTCGCTGCCATCATACCAGGCCACAAACTGTCCTTCACTAATTGCCGATTGTGGTTCTTCGAAAGAAACGTAGAGACCCTCTTCCATTTTATGCAGGGTAGCCTTTTGAAGAGTCTGCCGATACCGGATACGCGCCTCAACCTCCCGTACTTCACCCGGGCTTAAACTTAAATCTTCTCTGATATAATGAATTTCGTCTTCCTGAATAAAAAGCGCTGAACGCAATAGTCCCGGATGCTCTTTTCCCTGACCGGTGTAAATGACATTCTCTTCAACGTCTGTATCAATAACGAAAAGTGGCTCTGGTGTTCCTCCTACCGCAAGACCTTTGCGCTGCCCTTTGGTAAAGTAGTGCGCGCCCTGATGCTTACCAACAATTTTCCCGTCGGCTAACTGATACTTCGGTTTTTTGGCTAAAGTAGATACATCGCTTAGGGCAACGGCAACATCTGTTATGGAATCATGATTTAGCGCTTCAATTTTCTCCAATGCTTTTTCCGCAGAAATTTCTACAATCACTCCCTCTTTGGGCTTTAATTGTTGCTGAAGAAAATCGGGCAGGCGTACTTTACCAATAAAACAAAGTCCTTGCGAGTCTTTCTTTTCCGCAGTTACCAAATTTTGCTCCCGGGCAATTTTGCGCACTTCACTTTTTTGAAGATGGCCTATCGGAAAAAGTGTTTTAGCCAGTTGTTCCTGCGAAAGCTGACATAAAAAATAAGATTGATCTTTATTAGAATCGGCACCTGCAAGCAATTGATATACAGGTTTCTCATCTACCGTAATCTCCCCTTTTTGACAATAATGACCGGTCGCCACATAATCTGCACCCAGCTCGAGTGCGATTTTCATAAAGACATCAAATTTGATTTCCCGGTTACAAAGCACGTCAGGATTGGGAGTGCGTCCCTTTTCATATTCGCGAAACATATAATCTACGATACGCTCCTTATATTGCTCGCTAAGATCTACCGTTTGAAACGGAATATCCAGTTTTTCGGCAACCAGCATAGCATCGTTACTATCATCTAACCAGGGACATTCGTCAGAAATAGTCACCGAATCGTCGTGCCAGTTTTTCATAAACAGTCCTATAACACGATATCCTGCTTTCTTAAGTAAATAGGCAGAAACACTGCTGTCTACGCCACCACTTAAACCTACTACCACTGTTTTCATAAAACTTATTTTAAATACGGACTGTTCTGTCGACTTTAGATGGGCAAAATTACAAAACAATTCCCGTACAATTCCATCTCGCTAACGATCTGATCAAAAGCACCTTAACCATGTTAATTATAACTTTGTTTAAACTTTTTAACTTATCGTTAAACAAATTCCGTTTTGGCTTGGCTTAATTTTAACTAATTAACAAATCAAAAATGCTATGAAACACATTAAACACACTTTCAATGCCCTTTTCATTCTCCTTTTCGCAGCAGGATTTATCTCATGTAGTGACGATGACGATAACGGCAACATTATGGAACCAGATCCTCAAACGATTGCGGAATTTGTTGCGGCAAATCCCAATTACTCGTCGCTGGCAGCTGCTCTGGAACGCGCAAATCTCACAACAACGTTGGACGCTCAGGGGAGTTTTACAGTTTTCGCACCAGACAACGAAGCGTTTGATGCCTTTTTAAACGGAACCGCTCTAGCCGATGTGCCTACTGATGTTTTGACTAATTTATTGCTCAATCACGTTATTGGAGAGGTAAAGACAAGTAGCGATTTGTCTTCAGGCTATGAAGCTACATTAGCTACCTACGCGGATACCGATGCTAACATCAATATGTATGTAAACGTAAGTGGAGGTACAGTGATGGTGAACGGATCTTCTACTGTGGTCTCTGCAGACAATGTTTTTACAAATGGCGTGGTTCACGCGGTCGATGCCGTTATAGATATTCCATCAGTTGCTACTTTTGCAACTGCAGATCCTACTTTTGATTCTCTGGAAGCGGCACTTACCGCAGATGCTTCGTTTACTTACGCCGCAACACTGTCTGACATGGATGGAACATTTACCGTTTTTGCCCCAACAAATACTGCATTCACCGCTCTTTTAGACGATCTAGGCGCTATCGGTCTTGGAGATCTCGATGCTGCAACAGTAGCCGCTGCTCTTAATCTCCACGTCATCGCGGGCAGTAACGTGCGCGCAGCAGATTTAGAAACCGGAAGCGTGACCACTTTAGGCGGTGATATAGCTGTAAATGCTGAAAATGCTACGATTACTGACGCTAATGGAAGACTTATTAATATCGTAGTTACTGACGTGCAGGCGGGTAATGGTGTCGTTCACGCCATAGACGCAGTTATTATGCCCGAATTGCCGGAAGTGTATCAGTCCATTGCTGGTTTTGTTGCAGGAAACGAAGACTACAGCCTGCTGTTAGCGGCGCTAGAATATGCCGAGCTGGATGCGACTCTTGCCGGTGAGGGAACCTTTACAGTTTTTGCTCCAAATAATGCTGCATTTACAGCATTTCTGGATGGAGCTGCTCTAACCGACTTTACTCAGGAGCAGGTAGCTCAAATACTATTGAATCACGTTTTTGGGGAAACTAAAATGGCTGCAGACTTAAGCACCGGATATGAAACGACTCTGGCGACTTTTGGCGAAACGGATGCTAATATTAATATGTATCTCAATTTTGAAGGAGAATCACCAATGATTAACGGTGGTTCCACAGGAACAGGAGCAAACATTACCAATACCGATTTCACATTTAACAATGGTGTGGTACATACGGTAAATGCCGTAATAGAATTGCCTACAATTGTAACCTTTGCGACAGCAGACCCTACATTTTCAAGTCTTGTTGCGGCATTAACACGTGAAAGTAATTTCAGCTATGTTTCTACACTTTCAGCTGCAAACGGAACAAGTCCGGCTCCATTTACCGTATTTGCTCCTACAAATGCAGCATTTACAAGTTTGGTTAGTGAACTTCCTAACGTCAATGCGCTGGCTGATATTCCTGCTGCCACGCTTGAGGCAACACTGAACATGCACGTAATTGCCGGCGCTAACGTACGCGCGGCTAATCTTATGACCGGATCGGTAACAACTCTGGGAGGCGATATTGCTGTGGATGCCGACGCAGCTACCGTTACAGATGCTAACGGAAGAGTGAGCAACATTATCGTCACTGACGTTCAGGCCTCTAATGGAGTAATTCACGCAATAGATAAAGTCATTCTCCCTCAATTGTAATTTGATTAAATCCCCTACAAAAAAAGCCCTTCAGCATATGCTGAAGGGCTTTTACACTTATTAAAGTTGGGACAAAAAAGACTATTTATTGCGCTGTTGTTTTTCAGCCTGTTCCATCATTTCAGAAAATTTCTTACTGAAACGACTCTGCTTTTTAGGTTTGGCCTTAGCCGTTTCAATTTTAGAATGAATCTTCTGCTCATCCAGAATGAAATTCTTAATCACCAGCATAATTCCTATGGTAATCAGGTTTGAAATGAAATAATACAAACTCAAACCACTCGCATAGTTGTTGAAGAAAAACAACATCATAATGGGCGACAGATACATCAGAAATTTCATGTTTGGCATTCCCGGCTGGCTTGTTTGCTGCATGGTTTGCCCGGTGGTCATAGTCATATAAATAAAGATGGCTATAGAGGCCAAAATAGGAAACAAACTCACGTGATCTCCATAAAACGGAATGGTAAATGGTAGATCGGCTATCTTATCATAGCTGGAAAGGTCATCTGCCCACAGGAAGCTCTTCTGTCTTAATACAAATGCCGAAGGGAAAAAGGTAAATAAGGCATAAAACACCGGAATCTGAAGCAACCCGGGAATACATCCGCTCAAAGGGCTCGCACCAGCCTTACTGTACAACTTCATGGTTTCCTGCTGCTTTTTCATCGGGTTGTCTGCATACTTCTCGTTGATCTCATTGATCTCAGGGCGCAGTACTTTCATCTTGGCCTGAGACAGGTACTGTTTGTACTGTACGGGCGAAAGCAATAACTTAATTGACACTGTCAATAAAATGATGGCGATTCCTGCAGGGAAATAAGCAACCAGAATATTAAAAAACGGGATAATAAGGTATTTGTTGATCCAACCAAATATCCCCCAGCCCAGCGGCATCGCCTCATCCAGACCCCGGTCGTAATTATTTAAGACCTGATAGTCAGTAGGCCCAAGATAGAGATTCATAGCATTATTCAGCTCACCGTTAACCGGTTTTAGCTGTATGTTTGCTGCGTATTTTTTTGTAAAAACGGTATCTATCTCTTCATCTTCTACTAAATTTTGAGACTTAAAAGTAACCTGCTCAAAAGGTTGATCGCTCAAAAGAATAGAACTGAAGAAATGCTGACGAAAGTTAAACCAGTCCACATCGGTCTCAATGGCGTCGTCATCACCACTCTGGCTCAGCTTATCGTGATCGCCTCCTTCGTACTCATAAGTAAGACGGGTGTAGCGGTTTTCATAGGTAATACTCTTTGCGTGACGATAGCCTTTCAGTTCCCAATCTAAATTGAGGGGTTGAGATGTATTGACCACATTTTGAAGGCCTGTGGTTTTAATACCAAAGCCCATCATATAATCGTCCGGTTTTAGCGTATAGCGGTATTCCAGATACTCCGAGTCTGATACCTTCAGCTTCATAGAAAGCACCTGATTTTCTCCTTCAGTAGTTAATGTAGGTTCAAAATACAGGTTTTCACTATTCAGAGTTCGGTTATCGGTGGTGCTGAAATTTAAATTAAAGCGGGTGTTTCCGTCCTTGATTAAGTAAATAGGCAGGGAATCGTAGCTCTTGTAGTTTTTAAGCCTTGCCTCGGTAATGAAGCCTCCTTTATTACTCACTTTAAGCGCCAAAACTTCATTTTCAAGCTGGGTCACTTCATCTGTCGCAGAAGGAAGTGTAGCTGAATAGGCAAAACTTCCTAAGGTTGCCTTATAGCGTTCTAATGCGAGGGAATCGTTCTGCGTACCGGCGTCAGCCACCGAATTATCTGCAGGTGTGATCGCAGACTCCTGCTGTTGTGCTTCGACCTGTTCTTCTTTGGCTTTTTCAGCTTGTATTTCTTCGGGTGAAGGCTGGTTTTGCCACAACATAAACAACAAAATAGCGCCAATAAGCACAAAGCCTATCATGGACTGTTTGTCAAATTTCTTTTCTTCCATACGTTATTGAGGCATCACTGCCTTTTTTTCAATTGTCTTTAATCTAATTCCTTGCGGAAATTTTCGCCCGCGAATATACGGTCTCTGTTGCATTCAAGAATAAGCCCAGCAATTTGTTTTATGCCACATTGGCGGAACTTTAATCTAAATTGCTGTCAAACATTCAATTAGCGTGTATCCGGAATTTATTTAAGTACTGCTTTTGACTTTTTGTACTTCACAGCAGCTTTTACGTAAGCCACAAATAATGGATGTGGGCTTGCTACTGTACTTTTGTATTCCGGGTGATACTGAACGCCCACAAACCAGGGATGATCTGCCAGTTCGATGATTTCGACCAGGCCGGTTTTAGGATTGGTTCCGGTAATCTTAAGTCCGGCTTCTTCCAGCTGAGCCCGGTATCTATCATTAAATTCATAACGGTGTCTATGGCGTTCTGAAATCAGTTCAGCATCATATACCTCGCTTACAATACTGCCGGGTTTGAGTTTACATTCCCAGCTACCCAGGCGCATCGTGCCGCCCATATGTTTCAGGTCTTTTTGATTTTCCATCAGGTCAATCACAGGATCTGGGGTATTGCCCTGCATTTCTACCGAGTTAGCTTCCTTGAGTCCGGCTACGTTGCGGGCAAATTCAATCACGGCCATTTGCATCCCCAGGCAAATTCCTAGAAATGGTATTTTATGCTCGCGGGCATACTGTACGGCTTTGATCTTCCCTTCGATACCGCGCTCGCCGAAACCAGGAGCAACCAGTAAACCATCAAGCTTAGCAATTTTGCTATCGATAATATCCTGCGAAATAAACTCCGAGTGGATAGGCTCTACCCGTACTTTTACTTCATTTTCTGCACCGGCGTGAATAAAAGCTTCTAAAATGGATTTATAGGAATCCTGAAGCTCCACATACTTTCCTATCAGCCCTATTGTTACTTCGGTCTTTGGATTTTTATGACGGCGTAAAAATTCATTCCAGCGTGTAAGTACAGGCTCTGTCTCAGCGGAAAGACTTAATTTTTGAAGGGTAATCGTATCCAGACCTTCTTCAAGCATCAGGTTTGGCACGTCGTAAATAGTAGAAGCATCTATAGATTGAATCACCGCCTCCTTACGCACGTTGCAAAACAAGGCCAGCTTTTCGCGCAGGTCATCGCTCAGTTCATGCTCCGTACGGCACACCAGAATGTCTGCTTTGATTCCGCTTTCCATCAGGGTTTTTACCGAGTGCTGCGTGGGTTTGGTTTTTAATTCGCCAGCTGCCGAAAGATAAGGCACCAGCGTTAAGTGAATTACCAGCGCATTCTCATCGCCCAGTTCCCATTTTAATTGACGCACCGATTCAATATACGGTAACGACTCGATATCCCCTACGGTACCGCCTATTTCGGTAATGATGATGTCGTAATCGCCGGTTTTACCCAATTGCTTGATGCGTTCTTTGATTTCGTTTGTAATATGTGGCACCACCTGCACGGTTTTACCCAAAAATTCACCGCGGCGTTCTTTTTCAATAACACTTTGATAAATACGGCCTGTTGTAACGTTATTAGCCTGCGAAGTATTTACATTTAAAAAGCGCTCATAATGGCCCAAATCCAGATCGGTTTCTGCGCCGTCGTCGGTCACATAACATTCTCCGTGTTCATAGGGATTGAGGGTTCCCGGGTCAACATTTATATATGGATCCAGTTTTTGAATGGTCACGCGATAACCCCGCGCCTGTAATAATTTAGCCAGCGAAGCTGCGATTATACCTTTACCTAATGAAGAAGAAACCCCGCCCGTGACGAAGATGTACTTAGTGTCTGCCATCTGTATCGTGAAAATAAATTAAGCTCTTTTTAACATAAAGAGCGCGTCTACGGGATGCAAAGGTAGGGATTTATTGGCGAACCCTTTTAGCCCTTTTGGGTATTATTTTTCCGGTTTTCTTTTTGATTGGGGCGCAGGATATTGACTTCTGATTTTAAAGATCAATTCGTCCAGACCATTTATTTTGATCTCATGCATTTGTTGCATCATCAGCCCCAGCTTCCCTTCCGGAAAGCCTTTCTGTTTAAACCAGCCGTAATAATATTCTGGTATTTCTATAAG
>CAYNMH010000119.1:0-8979 GCA_964398145.1 uncultured Flavimarina sp.
CCTATACCGTAAACTATTTCAAACCGAGTTGGAAAGGGGATAAGCTGGCCATAGCCCTAAGCCATTCGGGTTATGAAATATCAGATATTATGACCTTCGATCTTGAAACGAATGCCCGTTATCCCGAAATTTTAAAAAACGCGTGGCCTGATTCCTTTTTAGGAATCAGTTGGCTACCGGACGATACCGGCTTTCTTTTTCTTCAGTTTTCATTTGAGGAGGACGGCTCTGAGCATACCGAGACGGTACTGCATAGATTAGGGAAACCTGCAGATTCTCTGATCTCTGTTTTTGGTACTAAAACCAAAACGAATTTAAACCTTACCGATGAAGTTTATCCCATTGCAACTATTGATTCCAAAGATGCTGAATACGCTTTAGGTTATCTCGCAACCGTAGATAATTTCTGGGACGCTTACATAACGCCTATAGCCGATCTTGAAAAGGGTACACCCAATTGGAAACCTTTTTATACTAAAGAAGATCAGGTATATACCTCAGAAGGTCAGTTTTACAGAGATAAGTATTACTACCGCACTAATAAGCTTAAGAACACCAATACGATTAATAGGGTACCGATTCTAAAGCCAGATTTCAGCAATGCAACGTTATATGCTGATTCAGATCAGGGAGAAATAATAGATTCATTTGTAGTTACCGATAGCGGGATTTGTTATACCACCACCAAATATGGCACTCAGGCCAGTTTATATACCTCTGATGGTTTTAAAAGAGATTCCATAGCCCTGCCTTACAAACCGGGGGCCATTGAGCTGTATCAAACTCAGGCGGGAAGTTCGGACTTGTGGATCAACCTGTCGGGCTGGACATCGGAAAGTGACCGCTATCATTTGGATTTAAAAACTCAAAAGTTGATAGATCAACCTCTTACCACACCGGTTAATTTTGACGAGTTTAAGAATATCATAAGCAGCGAATTGCTTATAAAAGCTGATGACGGGGAGCAGATACCGGTATCTCTGATTTACAACAAAAATCTCGCTCGTGATGGTACTCATTCTGCTTTATTATACACTTATGGAGCATACGGTACTACTATTTCTCCATTCTTTTCTCCGATTTTTCTAAGTTGGGTAGAATTAGGTGGTGTACTTTGTATACCTCACGTAAGAGGGGGAGGTGAAAAAGGAGAGGAGTGGCATCTTCAGGGAATGAAACTTAATAAAGCTAACAGTTGGAAAGACCTGATTGCTGTTACCGAATATCTAATTGATAAGGGATTTACAGCTCCGGACAAGACGGTGATTTACAGTTCCAGTGCTGGAGGGATAACTATAGGAGGAGCACTAAATGAAAAACCCGAGTTGTTTGCAGCAGCAATTGCTGAGGTTCCTGTGATGAATCCCTTTAGAAGTGAGAACCGGGATGATGGTGGAGGCTCTAATCAGGATGAATACGGTAGTATAAGCGATTCTTTAGGGGTTATTGGTTTAAAGCGGATGGATCCGTACCTTAACATACGTAATACTAATTATCCTGCAGTATTAATAACCGCAGGAGACAACGATGCACGAGTGCCGTTGTGGATGCCCGGGAAGTATGTAGCGCGACTTCAGCATAGTACCACTTCAAATGATCCGGTACTTTTTCGTATACACAAAGACTCCGGTCATCAGGGTAGTTCAGAAATTTCACAGATGTATCTGGAATATGTAGATGTTTTTTCCTTTGGATTTTGGCAAACCGGCCATCCTTTATTCCAGTACCCTGATTAGGCATCAGCGGTCAAGTAGTTGTTTGAATTGGATAAACAAACGTTCAAGCAATCTTAAATCCTCGGTTATGATTTCTGCGGAGCCAGGCATTTCCGGTTTGTAATCAATAGGTTTACCATAGGTGGTGACTAAGGAATCCGGGAGCCTCACATCAATGATGTAATTCTGTTCTTCATCAGGCAAGGCCGAGACACTACTTATGGTACCCTTAAGTACTCCAAATTCATTTTCGGGATAATTCGCCAAATTGATGTTTACAGTCTGACCCGTTTTGATTTTACCTGAATTCTGAGCCGGAGCGGTGAGTTTCGCTAAATAGCCTTTGCTGTCATTGGGAATTACCGTAAAAATAACATCACCCTGATTGGCGGTTTGATTGGTATTCCAGTAATTCATAAAGGTAATTCTGCCGGCTTGTTCAGCTTTAAGAAGGTATAGATACTCCCAGTCTTTTAGGCTTTTTTTTAGTTGGTTTAAAGACTGAATCAACGCTTTATAAAGCGATAACGATTCCCGAGTGCGGTTGATGTCTGTAGACCGTGAATTTGAACTCGTAGCATTGATTGCGTCTCTAAGCTGGGAACGGAGGTTGATTAGGTTTTCGTAATTACGCTGGGCCTGAAGAAATTCAATTTGTCTGGTTTCGTATTCCTGTTCGGCAATAACGCCTTTATCATAAAGCGTATTCATACGTTCCAAATCATTCTTTTTAAACTCGAGTTCTTTCTTGTTGATTCGTATTTGAGATTCCAAATTAGAAACCTGAAGCTTCAATTCGGATAGCTTCAGTTGCTGAGCATTGGCTTCATTAGAGTAGGGGCGCAGGTTTTTGTTTATGGAATAGGCGATATAGCTATTTTCAAAATTAGCATAGGCCTGCTCAACCTCGCCAAGAAAGAGTAGTGGTAATTCATCTATTGGAAAGATAAATTCACTTTCAGAAACCTCTAGCGTATCTAATAGGGAGTCCAAAAATACAATATCAGAATAATTAGCGGTGTTTTCTAATATTGCCAGAGGCTGTCCTGAAGACACCTGTTGATCAGCATTTACAAAAATACTATCAATTCGTGCTGTTGTTCTGGCATAGACTTTTTCTGCAGGATTTTCTGTGGTTAAAAAGGCAGTAGTTTGAATAATGTCAGGGTATTTGATAAACCAGGCCATCACGAGAACTAATATAATAAGACTCAAGAATAAGGTGTTACCCCATCTGATCATCCAGTTGGGAACACGGGTAAGGATTTCCTGTACTTCCTCACTACGCAATTCTATATTTTCCAGTTTTTCAGACATGTTATTTCCCGAGTTCGAGTTGATTTTTAACCAGACTATAATAGGCTCCTTTTTGTTTAATGAGTTCGTGATGATTTCCTATCTCAATGATTTTTCCCTGATCAAGCACGACGATTTGGTCTGCATGACGAACGGTGCTTAATCGATGTGCAACTACAACTACGGTTCGATCTTCGAAAAAAGAATTGAGTTTTTCAATTATTATTTTTTCATTATTGGCATCCAATGCAGACGTGGCCTCATCAAAAAATAAATATTTAGGATCCTTATAGACTGCCCGTGCGATTAAGAGACGTTGCTTCTGACCTGTACTTAAACCTACGCCTTCCATTCCGATCTTCGTATTGTAAGATAAAGGTAAAGACTCTATAAAGTCTTTGATGTTGGCAATATCAACAGCTTTAGCTAGTTTATCTTTATCAATATAGTCTTCACCAATAGCTATATTGTGAGCAATGGTATCGTTAAAAATATAGCCTTCCTGCATTACTACTCCACAAACAGATCTCCAGGTTTTTTGAGAAACATTTTCCAATTTATGAGTTCCCAGAAGCACATCTCCTTCAATGGGGGAGTAGTATTTCATCAGTAGTTTGATAAGCGTAGATTTACCGCTACCGCTAACCCCAACAATGGCTGTGACTTTCTTTGCCGGAATCAAAAGATCTAAATCTTCAAGAACCGACTTATCAGAGCCCGTGTATCTAAATGAGACGCCCTCCAATTTTAAGTCGGAATCATAGTTGATATCACTAATCTTTTGAGCAGTATCCTCTTCTTCTTCCTTATTATGAATTTCACCTAGTCGGTCGAGCGATATCTTAGCATCCTGATACTCGCGAACAAAATTAATAAGTTGAGATATGGGAGAATTGAGTTGTCCTACGATGTATGAGATGGCCAGCATCATACCCAGGGTGATTTCGCCCTTAATCACCAAAGTTGCAGATAAAACTGTAATAAGAATGTTTTTGAGCTCATTGATAAAATTTGACCCCACTTGTTGGTACTGTTCCAATGCAAGACCTTCTACCGAAACTTTAAACAATCGGGCCTGTAAAAACTCCCATCCCCAGCGTTTTTGTTTTTCAGCGTTATGCAGTTTGATTTCCTGCATCCCATTGATGAGCTCAATGGTTTTACTTTGCTCCTGACTAACCTGAGAGAACCGTTTATAATCCAGGTCAGCACGTTTTTTAAGGAAGAGTTTTATCCATAGGAAGTATAAAATACTACCACCAAGAAAGACAACGAAAATCCAAAGATTATAATAGGCTAAAACGATACCGAATATGATCAGGTTGACAAATGAGAATAGTACATTTAAGGAGGAAGAAGTAAGTATCCGCTCAATCCGTTTATGGTCATTAATGCGTTGTAATATATCCCCGGTCATCTTGGTGTCGAAGAATGCGATGGGTAGGTTCATTAATTTGATAAAGAAATCAGAAATTAATGAAATATTTAGGCGTGTACTCAAATGTAAAAGAATCCATCCCCGTATCACTTCAATAGCCGTTCTTCCCAAGAATAGGAATATCTGTGCAATTAATATGAGATAAATGAATTGTATGTCCTGATTTCGTATCCCTACATCAACAATACTTTGCGTTAGAAAAGGGAAAATAAGCTGTAATAAACTTCCCGCAATTAAGCCGATAATGAGCTGAACAAGGAATCTCTTGTATTGAAAAAGATATTTTGAAATAAACCCAAATCCAAACTTTTGATCCTCTTCAAAACCTGAGTCATAGAGTTTTGGAGTTGGTTCTAAAAGTAGAGCAATTCCTTCTTCGTTATGGTCATTTGCATTATTCCCTATCCAAGACTTTATAAAGTCTGATTTTGAATATTTTAAGAGTCCGTGAGCGGGATCAGATATGTAAAAAGTATCATTCTTTATTTTGTATAGAACGACATAATGATTTTTATTCCAATGAAGGATGCAGGGTAGGGGTGCTTCTTTAAGCTTCTCTAAATTGATACGGACACCAATAGACCGGAAACCAATTTGCTCAGCAGCTTCACTGAGTGATAGAAGATTACTACCAGACCGCGTTGTTTCACTTATAATTCTTAACGACTGGATTGAAACACTTTGACCATAATACCTGGCAATAATTTTAAGACAGGTAGGGCCGCAGTCTTTGGAATCTGGTTGCCGGTATGTTGGGAACTTTTTCAAACCTTAATTATGACTATTAAATATAAGGTTTAAGGCATTGAAAACCAGCAGAGAATTTGATGATATATTTGTATTAATTCACGAGCCTAGATGGTGAATTATCTTTCTTAAGACTAGAGATCCTAGTTTAGTAAAGTACATTTTAGGGTATATAAGCTGTGATCATTTAAAGTTAGGAAATGAACTTAAACGTCTGATTTAAAGGAGTTTTAACAAGTGTTTTATTACCCTCAAATCGTAAATTTTTTATGATTTGAGGGTAATAAAAATTCATGCTTATATTTTTTTAATTTTCTTTATCTCATAAAAATACATAAGAAAAATATGCGGTTATCGGAAAAGCATAACAAGCGATAGACTAATAAATGGCTATAATTTTAAAAAGTATACTATTTAGGACTTAATACATCAAATAATGAAGCAGAATTTATTTATTGTAATATTACATTTTGTTGGTTTTCTTAGTTTTTCACAAGGAGATAACATAACCTTTCATTCTCCAGAAATTTCTTCTTTAGGGAAGTATGGAGATATTCCTGTTTCTTTAAGTACTGGTACTCCTAGCATTGAGATACCATTATTTAAGTTAGATGAAAATACGTTAAACCACAATATATCCATAAGTTATCACGCTGGTGGAATAAAAGTAAATGAAAAAGCATCAGAGATTGGTTTAGGCTGGTCATTAAATGCTGGAGGTTTCATAGCCCGAAACATTAAAGGTGCTCCAGATGATTGGGGAGAAGGGTATTACAATGGAGGATGCAGAAAGGATCCTGATGATATCAACAATTTTCCTTTTTATGATTCGAATAGTGGAGTTCCTACTATGAGGGAGGAAGATTATCAAGCAATTTTGGACATGGCTAATGGACTGCGAGATAAGGAACCTGATTTATTCACATTTAACTTTGCAGGCTATTCTGGTAAATTTATTTTTGATAGATACGGTACGCCGCATATTTTTCCCAAACAAGATTTAAAAATAATTCCAAACAACGGTTACTTAAATGAATTTATAATAATTGATTCACAAGGGGTAAAATATTATTTCGGGCAGAACGGTACTTGGGAAATGAATGATGCTGTTCCTCAACAAAAAATTGGCTGGTTTTTAACGAAAATTGAATCAAGTAATGGCATTGACTTCATAAATTTTTCTTACTCTTCAAGAAGTGGTATTTCGTGGGAAATAGTTCCAAGTTCTAGGATTAGCAGTAAATCTAGTTTATGCGGTAAAATTTTTAAAAATGAAAATTTTTTGAGAACCTCTTTAAATTCAAAAAAAATTTCAAGTATTCAGAGTAATACTTTCACAGTAAACTTTATTTACTCAACAGGAAGATTGGATTATGAGGGTGCATCTAAGTTAAATCGTATTGATGTAAATACAAATAATGGAATAATTGGTAGTGTAGATAAATCTATTAAAAAAATAGATTTTTTAGCTAGTTATTTTAATTGTCCTGGAGGAGAAAGTCTTGCTCAGAACCATCAAAACATTTATCAATCATATAGTTATGATACCAAGCGTTTAAGACTTGATGGTATAAGAGAGTATAACAATGGTGAAGAAAATGAACCTTATTTTTTTCAGTATTTTGAAGAAATTACCTTACCTAGGAGATTAAGTTTTGCTCAAGATGAATTAGGGTTTTATAATGGTAAGAATAATAAAAGTTTATTACCTAAGATCCCAGAGTTAGTTGAATGTCAATATTATAGTACTTTTTTAGCCGACAGAACTCCTTCTTGGCCTCACGCAAAAGCATTTATTCTTGAAAAGATTACGTATCCAGCTGGAGGAAGCACAGTGTTCCAATATGAACAAAATACATTAAACACAAAAAGTAAGGTAAATACCAGCTTATATCAAACTGAGCTATGCTCTGATCAAACTGGAGACCCGTATTCAATGTGTTTCTGCGATCCAGAAGCTATTTCTCAAAATTCCTATCAGCTTACATATTCTAGCAATGTTAAATTTTCGTTATTTTCTTTTTCCTGTACATTTGATGGTGTCTATAGAAGCGGTGAAAGATATCGTGTTACTGTAAATAATATTTCCACTAATACTATAAGAAGTAAGGATTATTATACAGATGGTTTCGGATACATCGATATAATAAAAGACTTAAAAGATATTAACAACTCACTTACTATAAATAATCAATACACTGTTAGTGTATTAATGTTGACTGCTGGAGGTACGGAAAAACGGAACATGACTGCAAATTTTGAATTAATTACTGAAGAGTATATTTATTCAGAACAACCAGCTCCTGGATTGAGACTTTTTAAAAAGCAAAATTTCCTTGAGGATGATACAATATCTGAAAATGTTGAATATTTCTATCACAATAGTGGTATGCGTACTGGACATCAACAATACTACTTAGAAAGTTTGAATCCAAGATTTGAAAGTATCTGTAATGATTTGGTTAGGTTTTCTTCTTATCCAGCAATATTTAATACAAATTTAGAGGGAGATTACATAGCTTATTCTTCTGTTACTGAGACAACTGCTGGAAATGGTAAAATTAATTATAACTATAATATTGAATCATCTTTTGATTTTATCAATTTTTCAGTTGGATTTTATGATGTTATTTTTAGAGAAACTAATGGTAGATTAATTTCCAAATATGTTTTTGATGCCTCGGATAGTTTAATTGAAGAATATTTTAATACATACAATATTAGTTCCTCTAAAATGCTTGATTATGATAAAGATGCAATAAAATTTTTTTTATATAGTATTTCGGATTCTGGATGTCAGGCGTCAAACAATTATTCTGATTTACAACCTACTTACGTATATTATAATATTGTTAACGAATTTATTGTAAGCAATGAAGTTGTAAAAAGGAAATATTTGAATGGTATTACCTTAACAAATATTGAAAAGTTTGAGAGAAATAGCTTGTATAATAACCTACCAACCCATTCAACTAAATATGATAGTCAGGGAAATAAATTAATTACAACCTCAAGATATTCCTCTGATTTGCGTATGAGTAATTGTGATATCAATTTATTGCAACAAGAAAATAGTATTCGGCAAAATTACCGAAATGCTTTACCATCTACACCTTCTAATGAAAAACTTACATATGCCGAAACAAGCTATGTTCAGAAACGAGATGAAATTCTTAATGTCCGATCACAATTTATAGCTTGTACTAGTCAAGAATATTCCCTTGCAGGAAACACAATGAAGATTATTGCTAAAATGCAGAATAAAAATATCATCAAGCCCATAGAAATAACAAATTCTAAAGCTAGCAAACTTGCAGATGGGACTTATGGTCAAGAAGTACTTTTAAATTCAACGTATATGGAGTATCAGGATAATAACGATAGAATAGAATTAAAGACTTCTCATAAATTCGATTCCAACGGAACAGAATTTTTAGTATCAAATTTTGATGAAGTTCAATCTATAAAAAACAATGGTTATTCTATTGTTAAAAGTTCAGGTTATGAACCTGAAATAATCTTTAAGTATTCAGAAGGACGTTTGTCTGAAGTTAAAAGAAGTTTTGGCGCCCCAACAACCTATTTGTGGAGCTTCAACAATACTTATCCTGTGGCTAAAATTATAGGGAGCTCATTTAATGATGTAAAAGAATTATTGGGAGTAACGTTTATAAGTAATTTAAGGGATGAAACAGATTATACATTAATTGAATCAAGTCTAGCAAATTTGCAAACCTCAAGTGGATTAAGTGATTTTTTTATAA
This sequence comes from uncultured Flavimarina sp., assembly GCA_964398145.1. Classification (GTDB taxonomy): domain Bacteria; phylum Bacteroidota; class Bacteroidia; order Flavobacteriales; family Flavobacteriaceae; genus Leeuwenhoekiella. The sequence goes on from CAYNMH010000119.1 coordinate 8,961, forward strand.
GTACTTATTTATATAATAG
>CAYNMH010000120.1:0-2387 GCA_964398145.1 uncultured Flavimarina sp.
GTATTCCAGGGTTTTGCCTGCTCTAACGGACCTAAAAACATCTCGTACATACGCAAAGTATCGGCGCCGTACTCCTCACAAATATCATCGGGATTGACAACGTTGTATTTGGATTTGGACATTTTTTCAACTTCGCGGCTAACGGTAAAAGACTCACCATTACCTTCAATCATATTTCTTCCATTATCACCTATAAATATTGCTTCAATAAATTCAGGTCGCCATTTCCTAAAGCTATTAATATCCATTTCATCTGAATTATTGACTAATGAAACATCAACGTGCAGAGATTGAGGTTGACGATAATTAGCAGTAAGAATCTTGGGACCAAAATATCCTTCTAAGACCAAGCGCAAATCAGACTCAAACTCGCTTTTCTCTATTTCACCCTTTTCCAATTTATCTTTTAATACTCCAGATATGATAACTTGGTGACTTTTGACCAAATCGTCCGAATCAGAAGTGCTAGCATCAAAACCTCCAACCTGAGAAAGCCTATATACAAAAGCACTAGTCCCCAAAATCATCCCCTGATTAATCAGCTTTTTAAAGGGTTCTTCCACCGGAGCAAAACCGCGGTCTTTAAGGAATTTTACCCAAAAACGGCTGTACAATAAATGTCCTGTGGCGTGCTCGCTACCGCCTATGTAGAGGTCTACATTTTGCCAGTACTCCATTGCTTCTTTTGAGGCAAAAGCCTCATCGCGCAGGGCTTTCTCCATATATCTAAAGAAATACCAGCTGCTTCCGGCCCAACCCGGCATGGTGTTTAATTCGAGTGGGTAAACTCCATTGTCCCCCTCTCGGTCTCCCCCCACGGGGGAGAGGTTTTCGTTACTCACTACTTTGTTATGGTTGGTATCCCAGGCCCAGACATCGGCGCGGCCTAATGGCGGCTCGCCTTCCTCGGTGGGCAGGTATTTCTCTACCTGGGGCAATTCCAGAGGCAGGTATTTTGGGTCTATGGTTTGAGGCATTCCGTCTACATAATAGACCGGGAAGGGCTCGCCCCAGTAGCGCTGACGGCTAAAAACTGCGTCCCGCAGACGGTAATTGACTTTGCCTTTACCGGCACCAATCTTTTCAAGCTCCTCAATCGCTTTGGGAAGCGCTTCTTTGTAAGCAAGCCCGTTTAAAAAGTCAGAATCTTTAAGCGGAGTTGCGTCCTTTTCGGCGTAAGCTTGCTCACTGATGTCAACGCCTTCAAATATATTTTTAATCGGAATATTGAAATGCCTGGCAAAATCCCAGTCGCGCTGATCGCCGCAAGGTACCGCCATCACCGCACCCGTACCGTAGCCGGCCAAAACATAGTCGCCAATCCAGATCGGGATAGGCTCTTTGGTAAACGGATGCTCCGCATACGCCCCGGTAAAAGCTCCCGAAATGGTTTTTACATCGGCCATACGCTCGCGCTCACTCCGCTTGGCAGTCGCTTCGATATAGGCATCCACCTCAGCTTTTTGCTCTGGAGTCGTAATTTCCTTTACAAGATCTAATTCAGGTGCCAGCGTCATAAAGGTCACTCCAAAAATCGTATCTGGGCGGGTGGTGAAGACAGAAATACGCTCCCCACCTAAATCCTCCCCCAGGGGGAGGACTTTGAATTCAACAGAAGCTCCTTTTGAACGCCCGATCCAGTTGGTTTGTGAATCTTTAAGCGGCTGCGGCCAATCGATATCCTGCAAACCGTCTAGTAAACGTTGGGCGTAGGCGCTGATGCGCATACTCCACTGCGTCATTTTCTTACGTACGACGGGATGTCCGCCACGTTCGGAAACGCCGTTAACGATCTCGTCGTTTGCCAACACCGTACCCAATGCCGGGCACCAATTTACTTCGGTCTCGGCAAGGTAAGTAAGGCGGTATTTTAATAGGATTTCCTGTTTCGCTTTCGCGGAAGCGGAATTCCATTCTTGAGCAGTAAAGGTTTCAACGTCCTCATCGCAAACCGCATTAACCGAAGCATTACCTTCAGCTTCAAATTTGGCAATCAACGTATCGATATGTTCGGCTTTGTTGGTGTCGTTGCTGTACCAGCTTTCAAAAAGCTGAATAAAAATCCACTGCGTCCATTTGTAATACTCAGGATTTGAAGTGCGTACCTCACGACTCCAGTCAAACGAAAAGCCTATTTTATCGAGTTGCTCGCGGTAACGGGCAATGTTGGTTTCGGTAGTGATTGCCGGGTGTTGACCGGTTTGAATCGCATATTGCTCCGCCGGGAGCCCAAACGAGTCATACCCCTGCGGATGCAGCACATTAAACCCCTGATGACGCTTATAACGCGCATAAATATCACTGGCAATATACCCCAGCGGATGCCCCACGTGCAGACCTGCCCCTGAAGGATAGGGAAACATATCCAGAACATAATATTTGGGCTT
>CAYNMH010000120.1:2487-8933 GCA_964398145.1 uncultured Flavimarina sp.
TGAGGTCTTTTAAGAAGCGGCAAATTTACGATTATTAAACTCGTTTACTCAAGTTTTACGAACGTGGTTTGAAGGGTATTAATATCAACTTTAGCTACAAATTCCTTTTTCTGAGTATCCAGGGGGTTTTGAATATCCAGTGACCACAATTCGATTTGAAATACACCATCTGTTATCTTTTTTATATCTGCGTTTGGAAATTGATTTTTAGGGCGAACCTCCTGATACCTCTTAATTCTAGGATTTTCATTAAATAATTTTAGTGCAGCCTCTAAATCCGCACGCTCCTTTTGAAATTGTTCCTCATAGGATTTTCTTGGATTTTTAAACCCACGATTTTTTAGTTGCTGCCATACGGAATCATTATGAGCCTCTATATATTCTATTTCAGATTTATACTCAGCATCTTCGTCTTCTACCTCCCAAAGAACATCGCCTGATTTGTGGATGATTTTCACAGGTAAGCCACGAGACGCAAATTCATGAGCCTTAGCGTTTACAAGGTTACCTATCGCAAACATGGTCCAGATTTCCAGTGAATCGGTAGTTTTCTGAGCGAATGTGTTAAAACAAAAAAGCATCAGGATTCCAAGTGTACTTTTTTTCATTGATATCGAATAACTGAAAAAACCACATCAAAAAAGATGCCCTACACAGACTTAGCATAAGTTGTATAAACTTTTAATATGATTGAATTCCAGAAAATTTCAATCTTTATAATCAAAAAGGAATTCATTTTGATGCTTTTAAGTTTCTCAAAGCTCTTCATACAAAAATGCTTAAGCTTTCGTTTAAGAAGCACGAACTTTAGTATTTTTGCCCCTTAGTGACTTATAACCCGTAATCCCAAATATGGCCTCATCTTTTGAAAAATTTCAGCGTCGCAGATTGATTTCCTCCTATTTTTCGGTGGTGTTGAGTATTGCGCTGGTGCTGTTTTTACTGGGGGTTTTGGGACTTTTGGTATTGAATTCCAAAAAAGTGGCCGATCATTTTAAAGAGCAGATCGCTCTAACTATTTACCTGAAAGACGAAGCTAAAGAGGTTGAAATCAAGCAGCTTCAAAAAACACTGACGCTGGCCGAGTACACCAAATCAACCCGATTTGTATCAAAAGAGGAAGCTGCCGAAGAACACAGCAAAGAAATTGGTGAGAATTTTATGGATTTCCTGGGCTATAATCCGCTGCAAAACTCCATTGATGTCTACCTAAAGGCTGATTTTGTGGACGCAGCCCGGGTTAAAGAAATCGCAGACGAACTCACCGCAAAGGATTTTGTAGACGAGGTCAACTACGACCAGCCGCTTATCTCTTTGCTTAACGATAACATCAAAAAAATAAGTCTGTGGATTGTGATTATCAGTGGTGTTTTTACCCTGATTGCAGTTTTGCTCATCAACAGTGCGATCCGGCTTTCGGTATATTCTAAACGATTTACCATTAAAACCATGCAAATGGTAGGAGCTACCAAAGGTTTTATACGTCGCCCGTTTATCTGGCTCAGTATGAAACTGGGTATGGTAGGTGCGGTGATCGCTCTTGCCGGGATGGCAGCCGTGTTGTATTACCTTAACCAGACTTTTCCGGAACTGGAATTACTCGCAGATCCTGTGATTTTAGCCATCTTATTTGTGAGCGTATTTGCAGCAAGCATTGTGATTACCTGGTTCAGCACCTTTTTAGCCACACAACGCTTCCTGAATTTGAGAACAGACGAACTTTATTATTAGAATTAAGATATAAGACAAAAGATTTTAGACTAAAGTCTTTTAAAAATTAACTTTTAAGCCCTTCAAAATGGGAGAACAAAAGCGAAAAAAACAAAACGAACTGCACCGCAGCAGTTTCATCTTCAAAAAGAAAAACTATGAGGTGATGCTTATAGGCCTGGGCGTGATTGCCCTGGGTTTCATACTGATGTCTGGCGGTGGCAGTGATGATCCTAACGTGTTTAATCCGGAAATTTATAACTGGAGACGTATACGCCTGGCTCCGGCTTTAGTATTAATCGGTTTTGGGATCGAGGTATATGCGATTTTGCTAAACCCCGATGCTAAAAAAGAAAAATCTCAAACATTTCCGAAAGATAAAGGCACCAAATAAATGGATATAATCGACGCGATCATACTGGGTATTATACAAGGGCTTACCGAGTTTTTACCGGTATCTTCAAGCGGTCATCTGGAGTTGGGGAAAGCTATTTTAGGCGACAGCACCCTTCCCGAAGAAAGCCTTTTGTTTACCGTAGTCTTACACTTTGCAACCGCCCTAAGCACGCTGGTGGTATTTAGAAAAGATATTTTTGAAATCCTAAAAGGGCTTTTTCAATTTAAATGGAATGAAGAAACTCAATTTTCAGCAAAAATTGTGCTTTCGATGATCCCGGCGGTCATCATCGGATTATTTTTTGAAGAACAATTAGAATCGCTTTTTGGCGGAAACATTCTGCTTGTAGGTATGATGCTCATCATCACGGCCCTATTGCTTTGGCTTGCCGATAAAGCCAAAGACACCCAAAAACCGGTAAGTTTTCAAAATGCCTTTACGATAGGTGTGGCACAGGCCATCGCAATGCTTCCGGGGATTTCCCGAAGCGGCGCAACGATTTCCACTTCGGTTTTACTAGGAAATGACAAGGCTAAAGCAGCACGCTTTTCATTCTTAATGGTCGTTCCGCTGATTTTTGGGAAGATTGCCAAAGACATTTTAAGTGGTGATATCACCACCGAATCTGGAAACTTTACCGCGCTTTCAGTAGGTTTTGTTGCGGCATTTGTAAGCGGACTCATAGCCTGTACCTGGATGATTAAACTGGTTAAGAGAAGTAAATTGTCATGGTTTGCCATTTATTGCCTGCTTGTAGGCATCATTGCGGTAAGTTTTGGCTATTACAACCTGTAATTCCAAACACCATTACACCCATTCTTTATGCAATTTACCGAAGCAGACTTTAAAGAAGGTCAAATCTTACTTTTTGACAAACCGCTCAACTGGACCTCATTTCAGCTGGTGAACAAAGTGCGCTGGCTTATACGCAAAACCTACAAGATCAAAAAGATTAAAGTAGGCCACGCCGGTACATTAGATCCTCTTGCGACCGGTCTGATGATCATCTGCACCGGGAAATTTACCAAGCGTATCGAAGAATTTATGGGGCAGGAAAAGGAATATACCGGCACGATTGTGCTTGGGGCCACCACCCCTTCTTACGATCTGGAAACCGAAATTGACGCGACATTTCCCACAGACCATCTCAGCGAAGAAGCAATTTATTCGGCCACAGCGCAGTTTACCGGAAGCATTATGCAGCAACCACCGGTTTTTTCGGCATTAAAAAAAGACGGGAAACGCCTGTATGAGTTTGCCCGCGAAGGTAAAGAAGTGGATATTCCGAGTCGGGAAGTGCATGTTTCGGCTTTTGAAATCACACGTATTGCCCTTCCGGAAGTAGACTTTCGAATAGCCTGCAGCAAAGGGACATACATCCGCTCGCTGGCACATGATTTTGGTAAAGCTTTAGGCTCCGGCGGACATCTTTCCGCTTTGCGGCGAACAAAAGTTGGAGATTTTAAAGTGGAAGACGCGTTAAATCTTACCGACTTTGAAGCCAAACTTGAAAATTCAGCTCTTTAAGTAAGGGAGCAACAACCTCTTCTATTTTGTTTAACAGCAAAAAAGACCCCGTTTTTGTATTTTTGTCGTCAAACACACTCTCAATAAATCAGTAAAATAAAGGCCTTCATTCTTTTTTATACGGAATGAACCATGCAGGCGTTAATACAAAAGATGAGATTTACACCGGAAGATAAAGCGATGTTGATCACCTTTAGTGGTGCCGCATTTTTATGCATTATCTTTTTATTTCTTACTGTCAAGCCTTACGATACTTCGCAGGTAGAAGAATTTATTCCCATTCCCATCATTCAGGATGAGCCAAAAGAGGAACCAACGCCTGAAGAAATCGAGCAGGAAAAACAACTGCAGTCCCAGCAAATTACCAATCAGGCGCAGAGCAGCAACCGGGAGATACGAGAGGCCAACCGGTATTTTAGTCAGCAAAATCAGGTTGATAATGCTTTAAAAACCGATTCTGAAACGCTGGAACCTTCTGAAGACACTGAGGGTGAAGATGAAAATTTCCCCGATTACCGGGAGCGCATCGCCCTGCTGCGCCAAAAAAGAAACGAACAGCAATCTGCAGGAGATTCTAAAACGGCTGAAAAAGTTTCTAAAGTAAATACCTCGAGCTACCGTCGCAGTACAGTGACTTATCAACTCAAAGACCGCAATGCTATTCAAATTCCCAATCCTGTTTATACCTGTGATGCGACGGGCAAGGTGGTAATAAATATTGAAGTTAATGGCTCAGGCAGCATTATACGGGCTTATTTTAATAAAAGTGCTTCTACCACTTCAAACGGATGCCTGGTAGATCAGGCGCTGGAATATGCGCAAAACGCCATCTTCAACAAAAGCGACCGCGCCACGCAGCTAGGCTCGATTACTTTCGAGTTTCAAGGTTAAGCACTCGCAAAATTTCGATCAATTCACTTAAAATCGCCTGATTTTTATCTTTATTATACCAAACTTGTAATGATTCTCTAAATTCCGCATTGATCTCACCGTGTTCGGCTTTAAAATCTTCAACTAACTTCTTTGCAGCCGACGAGCGCGAACCCCAGGAAGCTAAAACTTCTTTGGTTTGTGGCTCCTGAATGATCAATTTTGGAATTGCCTTAGCTCCGTTTGATAAAAACGCGTCCATCAATTGTGGATGATCATCGCGCAACACTACCCTAAAGTCAATTGCCGGCTGTATTTCTGCAATTTTTTGCATTACTGCAGTTGCCGGGGGTGCGTCCCCACACCAGCTTTCGGTGAGGAGCAACCAGTTAAGCGGTCGGTCAAAACCAGTGATGAGCTTCTGCTGCGCTTCAGTAAGTTTAAAAGTTTTATCCCAGCGTTTCATACGCCGGTCATTGAGGAGCGTGTAGTTTGATAAAGCTTCGGTTTGTGTATGGCCGGTGCTGGTAAAAGAGCTGGCGTGAGCGCCAACTAAAATCCGGTAATCTGCATAGGTCATTCCCTCTTTAAAAGATTGAGTAACCAAATCCTGTCTTTCTAAGGTAGTTATTTGCATAGCACAAAAGTCGGGCGTTATCTGGCGAACTTACAGATTTAAATTGCGATGCAATGCAGAGTTTAAATATCTTTAGGCTTTAATTTTTCTGTTTATGACTTTACACAGATGCGGCTGGTGCGCAGGTGACGCACTTTATGAGGCTTATCACGATACCGAGTGGGGCGTTCCGGTTTATGATGACGCGACCATTTTTGAATTTTTGATTTTGGAAACTTTTCAGGCAGGCTTAAGCTGGATCACGATTTTGCGCAAGCGCGAAAACTTTCGCGAAGCGCTGGATCATTTTGACTACAAAAAGATTGCAAACTACAACGAAAAAAAGATAGAAGAACTGCTTAGCAATCCCGGAATCATTCGCAATAAACTGAAAGTTTATGCTACGGTAACTAATGCCAAAGCTTTTATCAAAATTCAGGAAGAGTTCGGTTCATTTTCGAAATACATTTGGAGCTTTGTAAACAACAAACCTATTCAAAACCGCGTTAAATTCTACAAAGAAGCACCTGCAACCACTAAAATTAGTGATGATTTAGCCAAAGACCTTAAAAAAAGAGGTTTTAAATTTACAGGTTCTACGGTGGTCTATGCCCATATGCAGGCAACCGGAATGGTAAATGATCATGAAACAGCTTGTTTTAGATATGAAGAAGTAAAAGCAATGTAATTATGAAGTATGTACTTTTCGGCTTTTTGAACATACTTACTACACTCTCGCAGGCTCAGGATGTCAAGCAAGAAGTTGAAAAACGCATAAAAGCAGATCAAATGCCGCAGCGGGCTATTACCTATTTAGAAAGTCTCGACGGTGACAAAAAGCGCCTAAAATACTATTTTGAACAGGATGGAGAGCGACAGAGTTATGAAGCCAAATTCAAACTTAAGGAATTGAAATATAGTGTTGAATTTCACAAAGATGGCCGCTTGCAGGACATAGAAATTATACGGTCTAAAAAAGAAATGGGTGCTGCACTAGACCAGATTGAAGATTACTTAAAAGCAAATTATGCCAGACATCGCATTGAGAAAATCCAGGCGCATTATAACCCTGCCGCAGTATTTAATACCAAAAACCCCGGTAAGCCAGATGGGTGGGAACTCATAGTTGCCACTAAAAACTCTGAAAATACGCTGCAGCGCTTTGAAATGACTTTTGATGCCACAGGCAATTTTACAAACTCCCGCAAAGTTGTACGCCGTTCTTATGAATTCCTCCTTTTTTAGACTCTTTCTTTTACTTTTTTTACCTATTAGCCTTTCTGCCCAGGATACACGCTACCTGAGTCAGCATGAGATTGCATTGGA
>CAYNMH010000121.1:0-8891 GCA_964398145.1 uncultured Flavimarina sp.
CCGGAATATCCTGAAGGAGCATCTTCTGTTGAAAATTTCATGATATCAGGATACCAAAACCCAAGTACTAGAGAAACCATATTGGTTCTCATAAATAACACAGAAGCAAGCAGAAATATCAGCTTTGATGGATATAGTAGTGATTTTCAATTTACTGGGGATTCTTTAGAAATGTATACTACTTCCCAAACTGAAGATTTAAAGCACTCAACTGTTAATGTAGATGAAGTTTCTATACCTGCAAAGTCCATAGTAACCTTGCAGGGAATACTTAATTAAAGCAGTATTTTAATTAAACTATTAAAGTCCCACCCCAAGGGGCTTTTATAGTTTGTAAAATCTTACGATATACTAATCAATATATCGATTTCGAAAATTAATTTAATCAAGGAATGATTCGATGTAATTAAGCGCACGTGTTATAAAAATCTTCTGAACAACCTGTGGAATAAAGCTTTTTACACAAAAACCCATACTTTTATTTTTAAACTGCTAAGCATCGTAAAATTATCCATTTTATGTGCCAAGATGTCCATTTTATTCTGTTGAGGTATCGAATATATTTGAATCAATAATAATTTAAGCCAAACTATTGTGAAAACAAATCTCAAGTCAATTCTAAATCTGTGTGTTGTAATCTTTGCAACAGCCACAATTTTATCTTGTAAAACCAAGAGTTCAGAAAAAATGGTTTCGGCCGAGACTTCAAAACCTAACGTGCTTTTTATACTAGCAGATGATTTAGGATTACATGATTTGAGTTTTACAGGAAGCACCTATTATGAGACGCCTAATATCGATCGTATCGCAAAAGAAGGAACTGTTTTTACTCGGGGTTATGCTTCAAGTCGGGTATGTAGCCCTTCCCGTGCCAGTATTATGACCGGGCAATTTACAGCTCATCATGGTATAACTGACTGGATTGGTGCAGGTTCTGGTACTAATTGGAAACGTAATGATAAAGTGCTTCCCGCTGATTATAACCATGCATTGAAAGATGAAACGATCACTTTACCTGAAGCATTTAAAACTGGAGGATATACAACTTTTTTTGCAGGAAAGTGGCATTTGGGAGATGTTCCTGTTACGCCTGAGTCTAATGGTTATGATTATAACAAAGGAGGTTGGGAAGTTGGTAGTCCCAAAGGGGGGTATTTCTCGCCCTGGAACAATCCTAAACTACCTAATAAAGAACCGGGAGAAAACTTATCTATGCGCTTGGCTAAAGAAACCAGCCAGTTTATTGAAGATCATCAAGAAAAGCCATTTTTTGCGATGTTATCTTTTTATGCTGTGCATGGGCCTATACAGACTACTGAGCAAAACTGGAAAAAGTATAGAGATAAAGCAGAAGATCAAGGTATAGCTCCTTCCGGCTTTGAGATGGAACGTGTTCTGCCCATTCGCGTTAAACAGGATAATCCCGTTTATGCAGGTTTGGTCGAGCAGATGGATACCGCTGTAGGTCTGGTGTTAGACAAGCTAGAAGAATTGGGGCTTGCAGATAATACAATTATTGTATTTACTTCTGATAATGGTGGTGTAGCATCTGGCGATGCATTTTCAACCTCTAATTTGCCGCTTCGGGGTGGAAAAGGCTATCAGTGGGAAGGTGGTATTAGGGAGCCTTATTTTGTAAAGGTGCCTCAAATGAAAAATGCACCTAAAAGAATTGATGAACCTGCCACCGGAGCTGATTTCTACCCTACACTCCTTGATTTTGCAGGTATTCCACAACCCAAAGGTACTGATCTTGATGGCAAAAGTCTTAAGCCATTATTTGAGGGTCAGCAGCTGGCAGAACGAACCTTATTTTGGCACTATCCACATTACGGGAATCAGGGAGGTGAACCCTCTTCCATCATTCGAAAGGGCGATTATAAACTCATATATTATTACGAGAATAACGTCAGTGAACTTTATAATTTAAAAGCAGATCCTTCTGAACAGAACAATATCGCTGCAAATGATGCTGATCGCACTAAGACTATGCAAAGCGAACTGATGGCTTATTTAGATGAGTTAGGTGCTAATAAACCGGTTCCCAATCCTAATTACGATGTTGCTGAAGCTAAGCAGCAGGAAATTAATCGCCGGGAGAAGTTATTACCAAAGCTTGAGGCTGAGCGAAAAGAAATGTTATCAAAAAACTATCAGCCTAATGCTACCTGGTGGGACAGTAAAGTAACTAAGGATTAAATAACTAAATAACCCTACTAAATGCATTCATTTTATAAGAAAACCTTTTTGTCAGGCATAATTGTTATCCTGACAATATTCTCTGCTTGTGCGCAGACTCATACCTTTAAACTAGATACAAAAAAAGAATATCAAAGTATTGATGGCTTTGGAGCTTCAGATGCATGGAGAATGCAATTCGTAGGTAAAAACTGGCCTTTGGCTAAAAGAGAGCGTATTGCGCAATTGCTTTTTAGTCAGGAGATTGATAAGGCTGGTAACCCGGAAGGAATAGGGTTGAGTCTATGGCGATTTTATATAGGAGCAGGAACGACCGAACAGGGCGATGCTTCTGATATTAAAAATGAATGGCGTAGGGCAGAATCTTTTATAGACGAAGAGGGTAACTACGACTGGAGCAAACAAGAGGGACAGCAATGGTTTTTAAAAAAAGCCAAAGATGCGGGAGTAGAAAAATTTCTGGCTTTTTCCATTGCGGCACCGGTTTTTTGGTCTCTAAATGGTAAGGGATATGCTGCGACCAAAGATGGATCAATAAATCTAAAACCCGAGCATTATGACGATTATTCTGATTTTATGGTTGAAGTTTTAGCTCATTTTGAAAACGAAGGTCTTGGGTTTGATTACTTAAGTCCAATTAATGAGCCTCAATGGGACTGGGGTAAGGCCACTCAGGAAGGTACACCTGCAACTAATGAAAATATTGCAAAACTGGTAGATCAATTAAATGAAGGAATAAAATCTAAGGACCTTAAAACAACCATTACAGTTTCTGAAACAGCTGACTTACGCTTTATGTATTCTGAATATAAAAAGCCAGGGCGTGGCGAGCAAATACAGGATTTTTTTGGTAATTCAAATTCTTCAGCTTATATCCGTGATCTAGAGTATGTTGAACCAGTGATTTCAGGGCATAGCTATTTTACTACCTGGCCAGTTTCGAGCCTTATTAAAGTAAGAAAAGAACTTCAGGAATCCCTTAAGAAACACGGTTTGGCCTATTGGCAAAGTGAGTTTTGTATTCTTGAAAAATCGGAAGATATAGGTCAGGGAGGCACCCGAGATTTAGGGATGCCAACCGCACTGTATGTAGCCCGCGTGATGCACGCAGACCTCACCTTGGCAAATGCGCGGTCCTGGCAGTGGTGGACAGCCTTGTCTCAGGCCAACTTTAAGGATGGATTGGTTTATTTAGACACAGGTAATCCTGAAGATATGTTTAATAAAAAACAACTTAAGTATGATGGTATTGTTCGTGATTCAAAATTGTTGTGGGCTCTGGGCAATTACGCTCGTTTTGTAAGACCTGGAATGAAACGGGTGGATATTAATTCAAACACCAATAAAAGTCTTGAAGATCAATATAGAGATTTAATGCTATCTGCCTATAAAAACCCAAAGAATGGTGATTTGGTAATAGTAGCCATTAATTATGAAGATAAGCCGAAGACTATTAAAATTGATGCTGCTGTTGACCAATTTACTTATGCTTATGAAACTTCAGCAGATCAAAACCTGGGACGTCGTAAACTTTCGGGTAATACGTTGACACTGGCACCTAGAAGCGTTACAACTCTTACTACATTCAGCCTTTAATCCCTAATTTCAAAACAATGCAATCTGTAAAATTTAATTTTAAATACCTGCTCTTTCTGGCGCTGGTGTCTGCAATGGGTGGCTTTTTATTTGGCTATGACTGGGTAGTTATCGGCGGCGCAAAGCCTTTTTATGAGCTTTATTTTGAAATAAATACAATGCCTTCTTTACAAGGTTGGGCAATGAGTAGTGCTTTGGTGGGCTGTATTATGGGTGCTGTTATTTCCGGCGTCGTTGCAGACCGCTATGGTAGAAAATTACCCCTTATTCTAGCAGCATTCCTGTTTACTGTTTCAGCATTTGGAACAGGGTACGTGGATGATTTCGCTCCTTTTATTTTATATAGATTAATCGGTGGTCTGGGTATAGGCCTGGCTTCTACACTTTCACCAATGTATATCGCGGAAATAGCACCAGCCAAATACCGGGGGCAGTTTGTTGCTATTAATCAGTTAACCATTGTAATTGGTATCCTTGCCGCACAAATAGCTAACTACGCAATTGCTGAAACAATTCCTGAAGGCATGACACAGGCTGAAATGCTTAATTCGTGGAATGGTCAGATTGGATGGCGTTATATGTTTTGGGCTGAATTAATACCCGCCGGTCTTTTTTTCATCTTCATGTTTATGGTGCCTAAAAGTCCACGGTTTCTTGCCAAAACTAACCAGGACGGGGCAGCAGTTCGTGTACTCGAAAAGATAGGAGGTAAGGATTATGCCACCAGCGAATTAAGAAATATGAAACGTACACTTCAACAAAATAACGCTAAGAAAATTCAATTTTCAGAGTTGAAGAGTGCCAAAGTGTTACCCATTCTTACAATTGGCATAGTACTGGCATTTTTTCAACAATGGTGTGGGATTAATATCATTTTCAATTACGCGGAAGAGATTTTTACCGCAGCTGGTTATAGTGTGGGAGATATGTTGTTTAATATTATTATAACCGGCAGTGTAAATCTCGTTTTTACCTTTGTTGCTATGCGCACCGTAGACAGCTGGGGCAGGCGTAAACTCATGCTTTTTGGAGCAATAGGCCTTGCCTTGGTATATGCTTTACTGGGAGGTGCCTATTACTTTGAATTTAATGGCTTACCGGTTTTAATTTTAGTAATTGTAGCCATTGCCATTTACGCCATGTCACTGGCTCCTATAACCTGGGTGGTGCTATCTGAGATTTTTCCCAACCGGCTGCGTGGTGTTGCCATGTCAATCGCAACTTTTTCACTTTGGGTTGCCTCCTTTATCCTCACATTTACATTTCCGATACTGAATGATCTATTAGGTTCTTACGGTACATTTTGGGTATATAGCGGTATTTGTGTTTTAGGCTTTTTGTTTATAAAGAGCAAATTGCCCGAAACTAAAGGGAAAAGTTTGGAGGAGATTGAGATGGAATTGTCACGTGAAAATTCAGGTTATGAAGTATAATTCTTTTTCCATGCTTCTAACTCTGATGTTAATGCCATTATTGATACAGGCTCAGATTGCAGATTCACATTATCTGGATAGTTTGAAACAGGAACTGGAAGTAAAATGGCCGAAAAATCATACTATAAATCTTGTTTTCCACGGTCATTCTGTACCATCAGGATATCTTACGGCGGGGATCACAGACAGACTTAGTGCCTATCCCTATGCCACTCTAAAAGAAATAAATAATCATTATCCGTATTCAGTGGTTAACAGTATAACCACCAGTATTGGAGGAGAACAGGCAGAGCAGGGGGCCTTGCGAATGGAGGAAGTATTTAAACATGATCCGGAAGTGATTTTCATAGACTATGCTTTAAATGATCGGAGCATAGGTCTTGAGCGCTCTAAAGTTGCCTGGGAGAGTATGATTAAGAGCGTATTGAAGCATAATATTAAGCTCGTACTTCTAACCCCCACACCAGACCTACGCGAAGACATTACAGATACATCAAGTGAGCTTGCTCAACATAGTGAACAGATTAGAGAGCTGGCTAAAAAGTATAAAGTAGGTCTGATAGATAGTTATTCTTTTTTCCAAAAGCTTGCTCAAACTGAAAATTTAAAAGCCTTTATGGCTCAAAACAACCATATCAACCAAAAAGGACACGCATTAGTGGCCAATTTAATTTTTGAAACGTATTTCTTATGGAACAATTAGCATCCAAAACGGAATATAACAACAGGCTTATTGAAACATTTTTAATGCTTTTAATTGTTCTGACTTTGGGTTCTTGTGCTAAACAGGCTCCCGAGACTATAGACTTATCAGGTGAATGGCGTTTCCAAATTGACTCTTTAGATCAGGGTGAGCAGGAACGCTGGTTTGCTAAAGATCTTTCTGAAAAAATAGAGTTACCGGGGTCTATGGTTGAAAATGGGAAAGGTGATGAAATCAGCTTAAAAACCAAGTGGACAGGAAATATGTGGAATGATAGTTTATGGTACACGAGTCCGAAGTATGCAAAATACCGTCAGCCAGACAACATTAAGGTATCCTTTTGGCTTCAGCCTGAAAAAAAGTATTACGGGGCTGCCTGGTATCAAAAAACAATTGAAATTCCAAAGAATTGGAAGGACAAAGTTCTTGAGTTTGATATAGAACGGGCGCATTGGGAATCAACCGTTTGGCTTGATGATCAAAAACTGGGATCACAGAATACACTTGGCACAGGTCATAACTATAGATTTCCAGAAAATTTAACTGCGGGAAAACATACCCTTACCGTGCGAATGGATAACCGGGTTAAAGATATCAATGTTGGTCTTGATGCACACAGTATTACAGACAATACACAATCTAACTGGAATGGTTTAGTGGGGGATATACGATTAACAGTTAAGCCTTTGATTTACGTGAAGTCTACCCGTATTTTTCCAGATGTATCTGGTAAAAATGCCCGGGTTACTATACAGCTGGAGAATACCACATCTCAAACTAAAAAAATTAGGCTTGAGCTTGAGGCGATCGGTAAGTCAAAAGGTATTGAAAACCTTCCCATTTATAAAAAGGAGGTGAGTGTGAATAAGGGAGAAAATTCGTTTAGTATCGATTATGATATGGGGGAAACTCCGGCTTTGTGGGATGAGTTTGAACCTAATCTTTATGAACTGATTGTTAGGATTAAAGGTGGCGATCTAAAAGATGAGCAACGAGAAACCTTTGGGATGCGAAGCTTTAAGGCTGTTGATAGTCGCTTTACAATTAACGGAAGACCCGTTTTTTTAAGAGGAACTTTAGAATGTGCCATCTTCCCGCTTACTGGATATCCACCTACCGATGTGAGCTCGTGGGCTCATATTTTCGATGTGATAAAAAGCCACGGACTTAATCATATGCGGTTTCATTCCTGGTGCCCTCCTGAAGCTGCTTTTGAAGCAGCAGATGTGGCTGGCGTTTACTTACAGGTAGAAGCTTCAGGATGGGGAACTATTGGCGATGGAGCACCAGTTGATAAATGGTATTATAAAGAAGGGGAAACCATTCTAAGAGAGTATGGCAACCACCCTTCATTTGTAATGATGGCTTACGGGAATGAACCCAGTGGTAAAAATCACAAGCAATTTTTGACCGATTATATTGCTCATTTTAAAGGCTTGGATTCTACAAAAATGTATACCAGTGCAGCGGGCTGGCCCTTTATTGAATCGGCAGATTATTTCAACACACCAAAACCACGTATACAACAGTGGAACCAAAATCTTAATAGTATTATTAATGCTCAACCTCCCCAAACAGAGTTTGATTATCAGAATATTATAGATAACACGCCAATGCCTGTCGTAAGCCACGAAATTGGGCAATGGTGCGTGTATCCTAACTTTAAAGAGATTAAGAAATATACAGGTGTTTTAAAGCCAAAGAATTTTGAAATTTTTAAAGAAACGCTGGAAGCAAATCATTTAGGAAGTTTGGCAGATAGTTTGTTGCTGGCTTCCGGGAAATTACAGGCTTTGTGCTATAAAGCTGATATCGAGGCCGCCCTGCGTACAAAAGGTTTTGCAGGCTTTCAATTATTAGATTTACACGATTTTCCAGGACAGGGTACTGCACTTGTGGGCGTATTAGATGCCTTTTGGGATGAAAAAGGCTATATCTCCCCAGCAGAATTTAAATCTTTCAGTGGACAAACCGTCCCTCTTGCACGACTTAAACAGCGAACATTTTTGAATTCAGATACACTGAAGGCTTCGGTAGAGTTAGCTCATTTTGGTCCTAAAGCTTTGTCTGCGGTCACTCCAGTCTGGAAACTTAAAGACGCCAAAGGGAATAGTATACAATCAGGTAATTTGGCCCGTCAAAATATCCCTGTAGGTAATGGCATTGATTTGGGAGACATTAGTTATCCTCTTCATAATATCAAAATACCGCAGCGGTTAAATCTGAGTATTGAAGTAGAAACTTTTAAAAATGATTGGGACATTTGGGTTTATCCTGCAGAGACGGAAAAATTATCAGGCGATATTCGCGTGGTAACTAATCTAAGCCCTGATATTCTAAATTTCTTGGAAGAGGGGGGGAGCGTTTTACTCAATGGAGATAAGGGTTCAATTGCTGCAAATAAAGGAGGGGATATTGGCATTGGTTTTTCCAGTATATTTTGGAATACTTCCTGGACAAATGGACAAAAGCCTCACACGCTGGGCATACTATGCAATCCCGATCATCCTGCTTTGGCAAATTTTCCTACTGATTATTATTCAGACTGGCAATGGTGGGATGCTATGTCTCATAGCAATGCTGTCGTACTGGATGACTTTGACCCTAATTTAAAACCAATAGTTCGCGTTATTGATGATTGGTTTACAAATCGCAGGCTCGCTTTGCTTTTTGAAGCTAAAATAGGAAAAGGTAAACTCTTGATATCTGGAATTGATCTGCACACTGATTTAGATAAACGAATTGAAGCACGTCAACTCTTATACAGTTTAAAGAAATACATGCTTGGGAAAGAATTTAATCCCCAGAGTTCCTTGACTCCTGGTGATATACAAGAGTTATACGCCCCAAAAGCGAAATGATACTAATATACAGATCTTAATAATCAGGTCTTAATGCATAAAAAAATGAATACAGTTAAAGCTTGGAGAGAAACGATTACAATTCCCACCTATGAAGTG
>CAYNMH010000122.1:0-3796 GCA_964398145.1 uncultured Flavimarina sp.
GCGATGGCCATCCCGGCATTTGCGGCGACCACGTTGTTCTGAGCTTCGGAGCCCTGCCCGCTGATTACTTTTTTAAATATCGCAGCAGAAGACTCGATACTGTCCCCGCCGTAAATTTGTTCCTGTTTTATCGTTTCCACACCAAAATCTTCAGCGGTAAGCATACGCTCGCTGGTGTTGCGAATGGCTTTGGTCTCGCCGGTGAGGGAAATCTCGTCATAGCCGTCTATGCTGTGTAGAATGGCGAAATTCTTATCGGTTTTCTGATAGAGGTAGCCGTACATACGCGCCAGTTCCAGATTGAAAACTCCCACCAGCTGATTCTCCGGAAAAGCCGGATTTACCATAGGGCCCAACATATTGAAAAAGGTTTTGACGCCCAGTTCGCGGCGAATGGGACCTACATTTTTCATAGCGGGGTGGAAGAGGGGCGCGTGTAATACACAGATTCCGGCCTCGTCCAGGCAACGCTTTAAAAAGTCTTTATCATTACTGAATGTAATACCCAGATGCTCCATCACGTTGCTGCTCCCACTTACCGAAGAAACCCCATAATTGCCGTGTTTGGTCACGTTGATTCCGGCGCCCGCTGCAACAAACGAAGACAGGGTCGAGATATTAAAGGTGTCTTTGCCGTCACCTCCGGTACCGCAGAGGTCAATGGCATTATAGCCTTCAAACGGAACCGCGATACATAAGTCTAAAAGAGCATCCCTAAAGCCGGCCAGTTCTTCAACGGTGATGCTGCGCATCATATAGACCGTCATAAAAGCTGCGATCTGGCTCGTGTTGTACTTCCCTTCCGAAATATTGACCAGCACATCGCGTGCTTCGGCTTTGGTGAGTTGCTCGTGGTTGATGAGTCTGTTTAAAAGTGTTTTCATTTCCCTCTCTGCCCTTCGGGCATCTCTCCCCAAGGGAGAGGATTTTTTTAATGTTTGTAAGATTTCCGCCTTCGCGGAAATGTAAAAAATGCTTTCATTGAGATTTCCGCCGGAGTCTATCCTGAGCGATAGCCGAAGGGCGGAAATGATAAAATGCTACGCATTTATCCAGTTTTTAATCATCTTTTTGCCTTCGGGAGTGAGTACCGATTCCGGGTGGAACTGTACGCCACGCAGGTCGTATTTTTTATGCCGAAGGGACATAATCTGACCGTTTTCATCGATCGAGGTAATTTCCAGCTCCTCCGGAAAACCTTCCGGCGAAACCACCCAGGAGTGATAGCGTCCTATTTCAAAAGCTTCGGGGATGTCTTTAAAGAGGGGTTCGTCGGTGACCGTTTGGGTTGCCGTGGTCGCCACTCCGTGAAAGACTTTGTCGAGATTGATCAGGCTTCCGCCAAAAACTTCCCCAATAGCCTGCTGACCCAGGCATACGCCAAACATACTTTTGGTAGGCGCATATTCTTTAATGATGGCTTTTAAAAGCCCCGCTTCATCCGGAATACCCGGTCCCGGAGAGAGCAAAATTTTATCATAGTCTTTTACCTCTTCCAGCGTAAGCTGATCGTTCCGCTTTACCGTCACCTTACAGTCCAAATCTTCCAGGTAATGCACCAGGTTGTACACAAAACTGTCGTAGTTGTCGATGACTAATATTTTGATTGGCTGCGCCATTATTATTGCTATTTACTATTCTTATTTTTTTTGAAAGACTAAATTTCTTCGGCTAGTTTGAGGGCTTTAGACAGGGCTCCCAGTTTGTTGTACACTTCTTCGAGTTCTTTCTCGGGCACGCTGTCGCTTACCACACCCGCACCGGCCTGATAGTGTAACTGATGATTTTTACTTAAAAACGAACGGATGATGATGGCATGGTTGAAGTTGCCGTTAAAATCCATAAAGCCAATCGCGCCGCCGTAGAAATCCCGGTTGATGGGTTCGTATTTTTCCAGCAGTTTCATCGCGTTGTGTTTGGGTGCGCCGCTCAACGTTCCTGCGGGGAAGGTATCTGCCACCACGCGCATGGTTGAGGTTTCGGGGTGCTTGATTCCGGTTACCTTGCTCACCAGGTGAATCACGTGCGAGAAAAACTGTACTTCACGGTAGGTTTCTACCTTTACTTTACTGCCGTTACGGCTCAGGTCGTTACGAGCCAGATCTACCAGCATGACGTGTTCGCTGTTTTCCTTAGTGTCTTCGGAGAGTTTTTTAGCCAAAGCGGCATCCTGCTCGTCGTTACCGGTGCGTTTAAAAGTCCCGGCAATGGGGTGAATTTCGGCTTTGCCGTTTTGAACAATCAGTTGCGCTTCGGGCGAACTGCCAAAAATCTTGAAGTTGCCGTAGTCAAAATAGAACAAATAGGGAGAGGGGTTTACGCTGCGCAGACTTCGGTACACGTTAAACTCGTCGCCGCTAAAATTCTGGGAAAAACGTTTGGAAGGTACGATCTGAAACACATCACCGCGCTGGCAGTGTTTTTTACAGGTTTTGACCAGCTCTACATATTCTGCATCGGTCATTACCGATTGGGGTGCGCCTTCCCTCTTAAAACTGTATTCTGAAAAGCTTTTTACGGTAAGCAGCTGTGCGATTTGATCGAGGTTGTTTTCGCCTTGGTAGGTGTGCGAAAAAATATAGGCTTCGTTGTTAAAATGGTTGATGGCGACGATATTTTGATACACCGCATAATAAAGATCGGGAATGTGAAGCTGACCTTCTTTTTTGGTGATTTCTATGTCTTCAAAATAGCGTACCGCATCGTAGCTCATGTAACCGAAAAGTCCGTTTTGAATGAACTTGCGGTCGTTGTTTTCGGTCTCAAATTTTTGGGCGAAGCCTTCAATAATTCCCACAACATCGGTACTGTTGTCAATAGCTGTGTTTTGAATACTTCCGTCAGGAAAGACTTCCTTAATCTGCTCGTTTTGTACCGAAATGGAAGCGATGGGATTGCAGCAAATGTAGCTGAAGGTATTGTCATTTGCCCGGTAATCGCTGCTCTCCAGCAGTAAACTATTCGGGAATTTATCGCGCAACCGCAGATAAACCGATACCGGAGTGATGGTATCTGCCAGAATTTTTTTGCTGTGCGTCTTTAAGGTGTACTTCATCTTTAAAAGGTTTAAACGACCTGAATTTTTATTTTTCTGCTTTCGCTATGCGAAAAACAAAAAAAGCCTGTCGTGAGACAGGCCTTTATTTATGTATTTATCAAATACGAGGTTGCATCACGACTTTAAAGTTGCGAGATCCACCACCAGGTATTTGCGATTCTGTTTTTCATAAGTGGCTCAAAGATAAAAATAGCTGCTTAGTTAACAAACAAAATCGGGATTTAGTTCTTAAAAAATTTAGATAGACAAATTGATGTCTAAGGTAAAGTCATCGTAGATGGTCTTATCCCCTAAATTATCAAAGAAACTACCGGAACCGTAACGCACATCATACTTGCTTCGGTCTATGGTAAGCACGGTGCTGAAGTTGCTGCCTGCGCGCTCCAGTTCAAAAGTTACCGGCTCTGTGGTTTTCTTAATGGTAAGATCGCCGGTTACCGTATAGGTGTTACCGCTTTTTACCGCATTAGTAATTACCAGCTTTGCGGTAGGGTAGTTTTCCACACCAAAGAAGTCGTCACTCTTTAAGTGTCCTTCCAGATTTCCTTTAGAATCACCGGAAAGGTCGGTACAGCTAATGCTGTTCATTTCGATTACAAACTCACCCCCGGTGATGTTGTCGTCTTCCATTGTAAAGAAACCGTCTTTAAGATCGATAGTTCCCATGTGTTTGCCGGTTACTTTTTTACCGGTCCAGGTAATAGAGCTGCTTTTAACGCTTACTTTTTCCATAATTGC
>CAYNMH010000122.1:3896-8816 GCA_964398145.1 uncultured Flavimarina sp.
AAATTACCAATTGCGATGTAGGCCTGGCGGGCTGTCCAGCCGGCTTTTGCTTCCTGCGGCAGATTGAGCAGGGCATTTTTCATCACATTAGCATAATCCTGCATAGCTTCAGGCTTTACACCGTGGGCTTCAGCGGCAATCTTGATGTAGGAGTCAATGAGTTCGGCACCAAAATCGGTTTGGTGTGCAAATACAAAAATCTCAGAGGCATCAGTAAACTGAGTTTGATTGTACCCGGCTTCTTTCAGCTTTGCCTTAACTGCCTCGTCCTGAACTACAAAAATCGTATAGGGTTGCAGGCCGTAAGAGGAGGCTGAGAGTTGTACGGCTTTTTTTAGCGTTTCCAGGTCTGTAGCCGGTATCTTTTTGCCGGCATCAAATTTTTTGGTGGCATAGCGCCAGTTTAAATCGTCTAAATACTTACTCATCGGTTTTTAATTTATCTAAAAGGGTGTTTAGGGTTACTAATTCTTCATGTGAAAGTGTCTTTACATTCTTCGCATTCAGCTCCCGGGTGAGTGGGTCTAATTGTTTCAGCACTTCCAGGCCGCCCACAGTAATCTCAATCTCCACCATACGACGGTTATCCGGGCAAATTCTTCGTTTTACCCATTCTTTCTTTATCAGTTTGTCAACCAGGCGGGTCGTATTGCTGTTACGGTCTACCATGCGTTCCTGAATGCAGGCCAGGCTGGCCGGATTGCCTTTTTGACCTCTTAGAATACGCAAGACATTAAATTGCGGGGTAGTGAGGTCAAAATCCTTCAGCAAAGCCGCAAACTTCTCTTCCAGAATACGCGAAGTGTACTGCAGATTGATTGCGGTTTTGGATTCCAGATCCATTTTTGCATTGATATGTAAGGCTTCTTCAATCGTCATTGTCGTGTGTACAATATTTGTATATACAAATGTAATGAGAATGTCTATTTCATATGGCATTTCAGATTAAGTTTAACGGATTTTTAAGAACGCTATCGAATTTTTAAGAACTATAACGTTTTCATGTTATACATATGCTAAAGCCCATGGAAAAGAGTTTATAATATATTAGTTTTAGCGGTTTTTAATTGATTACCTGTTGATTCTGAGATTTTTAATACTTTTTATTGCTTGTTTATTTGTTATCGCCTGCACAGATGCTACAAAAAAGAACCGTTTGCCCCAGGCTGTAAAAGAAGTTCAAGCAGGGGAGTATGTTCTTCCGGTATATGATTTTGAACACTTTAAACCTCTGCTGGAGGTGAGCGATGCCAAAAAGGTAAGGGTGCTTAATTTTTGGGCAACCTGGTGTAAGCCCTGCCTGGCTGAATTGCCGGTATTTGAAGAATTACAGGCTAATTATAAGGATAAAGGGGTCGAGGTAGTCCTCGTAAGCCTTGATTTTCCAGATCAGGTAACCGAACGCCTTATACCTTATATAACCGAGAAGCAGTTAAAAGCCCAGGTGGTATTTCTGGATGATCCCCATGGTGATGTGTGGATCCCTCAAGTGTCTGAATCCTGGAGTGGGGCGATACCGGCTACCCTGATCGTGAGTGATAATACCTACCGCTTCTACGAGCGTTCTTTTGAATATGCAGCTTTAGAACACGAATTGCTTTCGGTTAAAAGCAACTTAAATGAAAATTAAACTTACAAGATGAAATCCCTAAAAATTCTTATAGTCCTAACCTTACTCCTGGTGGTTTCGGCTTTTGCCATCACCCAGATTGACACCTTTGAAAACGGATACGAGGTGGGAGATGTAGCCACCGATTTTAAACTTAAAAATGTGGACGGTACTTTTGTTTCCCTTTCCGATTTTGAAGAGGCTAAAGGCTTTATTGTTGTGTTTACATGCAATACCTGTCCGTTTGCAATTGCGAATGAAGACCGCATCATCGCGCTTGATCGGCAATTTAAAGACAAAGGATACCCGGTTGTAGCCATCAACCCCAATAACCCGGAGGTGCAACCCGGGGATAGTTTTGCCGCTATGCAGGAACGGGCAAAAGCCAAAGGATTTACATTTCCATACCTGCTGGATGAAGGGCAGGAAATCTACCCGCAATACGGAGCGACCAAGACACCTCATGTGTATATCCTGGAGAAGGAAGGGGGGCAATTGTTGGTACGTTATATAGGTGCTATTGATGACAGTGCCCGGGATGCCTCCACGGTGACCAAGCGTTTTGTGGAAGATGCTGTAGAGGCCCTGCTGGCCGGGAAGCCGGTAGCGCCCAGTACTACCAAAGCTATAGGCTGCTCTATCAAGGCCTAGCCTAAAATTATTCGGAAATACGGGGCCAAAGCCTTAACTTTGGGGTTCAACCTGAAACTGAAATCATGAAGAATTTATCACAAGAAGAATGGCGCCGGAAACTGGCTGCCGACGATAATGCGACTATCCTGGATGTGCGTACCCAAAATGAAGTAGATGAAGGGATGATCCCCGATGCACAGCATATTGATATCTATGAGGGGCAGGGGTTTATTGATAAGGTAAATGAACTCGATAAATCAAAAAATTACTACGTCTATTGCCGTTCGGGAAACCGCAGCGGGCAGGCTGCTCAACTGATGGATCAGTTGGGATTTGAAACCACTTATAATCTGATGGGCGGTTTTATGGAATGGGACGGGGATGTAGCTTATCCTGAGGATTAAAGATGAAGGGCCTTTGAGGCTCTTTTTTTGTTTTGGGGATAGTGGTTTCTGATTTCTGATTGGGTTATTAAGTTATTGGGTTATTTTATAAGATATACAACTCGGCACTCAACACTCCTAATTCTGCATTATGGGAAGCTGCCTGTTGTTTTTTGTTCCTTATTTCTGATTTCTGATTTCTGATTTGTTATTTAGTTATTTCAAAAGATATACAACTCATCACTCAACACTCGTTTTGTTCATTTACTTTAGCTCGCTGTTACTTATTGGTAATGGAGCTCGTGAACCTCCTATCGTCGGTCTCGTTTTCGCTTATTGGTTTTGGAGCTCATGAACCTCCTACCGTCGGTTTAGCTCGTTATCGCTTATTGGTTTTGGAACTCGTGAACCTCCTGCCGTCGGTTTGCTTCTCCAAAGAAACCCTTCGGCTATCGCTCAGGGCAGGCTCACCAAAAGAAAGGAGCCCCTCGCTTAGGAATTTTTCGCCTTGAGGGCGAAAACCGCCTTGTCAGCTCCGCGTCGCTATCGCTCCTGAATCTCGGAGCTGCCTGCGGCTATTCTGAACCGAGGGAGGACTAAAGAATAAAATTCTTAGTTATAATTTTAAGGCCTACAAGAAGATATCGTCAAATTTGAAGTGAACGGAACATTGCAAGTGGTTCTGTACTACGGAACTTCATGCGGTTATTCTGAACCGAAGGAATTGTATTCGTTCATCCTTGGGATTTTGTATTTCGTATTTCTGATTTTGTATTTCTATTGAGTTATTTGAACAAAAAAATTCAGAACTCCGCACTCAACACTCTGTATTATCTCGATATAAATGAGTATCTTAGTGTCCCTTTATCATCAATGACCCCTGAGTATTTCCTAATCTCACGTTGTTATGATTGCTTCTCCTTTTTATGTTGACCTGCATTGTCATCCTGCATTGAAGCCGTATGGAAAAAGTTTCAATTCCAAAACTCCCGGAAGAAACGCGGCCCGGCGCACTTCAAAGAATTCGATATGGTATTACGATCCGCCTTCGGTTCTGGATAAAGTCCTGAATTATTTAACGGGCCTTACCAAATTTTCGCAGTCTAATTTTACGGCAATGGCCTATGGAGGGGTAGGCGTGGTTTGCGTTTCCCTGTACCCCATGGAAAAATGGTTTGTGCGAAATAAAGTGAGGAATGAAGTGCTGCTTGATCTGGCAGCCAATTTTGCCACCGGACTGGGCAAAAAGCGTATTGATCATATTCAGAATTTTACCAATTATTTTCAAGATCTGGAGGCGGAATACGATTTTTACCGGCAACTGGATGGACAGCTTATTCAACTGAAGGAAGGCCGATTTCGGTACCGCCTGGTAAATTCCTATGCCGAAATTGAAATTATCAAAGGGGAGGAGGCTGAAGCAGGGATTCTGACCCTTTGCGTTTTGCTGAGTATTGAAGGTATGCATGTACTCAATACCGGGCTGGAGGCGGAGCCGGACCGGCAGGAAGTATTGCAAAACCTGAAAAGGATCAAAAACTGGGAACACGCGCCCTTTTTTGTCACGATGGCCCATCATTTCTGGAATCACCTTTGCGGGCACGAAGCAAGTTTTAGCGGACTTATTCAAAAGCAGGCCGATCAAAGTTATGGCCTGGGACTGGGTTTTACGCCTTTGGGGAAAGAGGTGTTGTCTCTCCTGCTGAATCCGGAGACAGGCAGGCAGATTCTTATAGATGTTAAGCATATGAGTGTACAGGCACGTTACGAGTACTATGACTTTCTACAAGCACACGAGGCTTACAGGCAATTGCCTCTCATTATCAGTCACGGGGCTGCAAACGGATTGAAGTCTCCGAAGGAACCCGTGATGGTGCATCCGGAAACGGCTCAAAAACTACAGCCCACCTCTATCAATTTCTACGATGAGGAGCTTATTTTGGTAGCCCGACAAAAGGGAATCATCGGTTTGCAGCTCGATGAGCGCCGGGTTGCCAGCGAACAAACCCTGAAAACGACCCGGCACGCTACGCAGCGGCATAAAATTATGCACTATCGGTCTGAATTGTTGTGGAACCAGATACAGCATATTCTGGAGGTGCTGGATGCGGAAGGGCTTTTTGCCTGGGACTGTATGGCTATAGGATCAGACTTTGATGGAATTATAGATCCGTTAAATGCATTTTGGACTGCCGAAGAATTACCCTATTTAAGCGATTTTCTGGAACGTCATGCCTATAACTATTTGCAAAAGAACCGAATTAAGCATGATTTCAACAAATTAGATGCCGGGGC